>JAEWCE010000061.1 GCA_023390785.1 Pseudomonadota bacterium | reverse complement strand
TTGGGTCCCCGCTTTCGCGGGGATGACACCTGGGGTAAAGGGGCGCGCGGAGCTCCTGCAAGCGGCGCGATGCGCCCAAGAATGAGAAACGAATGACCAATCCGATCGAAACCGATGTTGTGATTGTTGGCGCCGGCCCGGTGGGGCTGTTCGCGGTGTTCGAGCTGGGGCTGCTCGACCTCAAATGCCACGTGATCGACATCCTTGACCGCCCCGGCGGTCAGTGCACCGAGCTCTACCCGGAAAAGCCGATCTACGACATTCCCGGCTTCCCGCTGGTGAAGGGCCAGGAGCTCGTCGACAATCTGATGAAGCAGATTGCGCCGTTCGGGCCGCAATTCCACTTCGGCCAGATCGTCACGACGCTGGCGCGACAGTCTGATGGCCGCTTCCTCTTGACCACCGATGCCGGGACCACCTTCCTTGCCAGGGTCGTGGTGATCGCCGCGGGCGGTGGGTCCTTCCAGGCCAAGCGCCCACCGGTCGAGGGCATCGAGGCGTACGAGGGTAAATCGGTGTTCTACGCCGTGCGCCGCATCGAAGATTTCCGCGACCAGGACGTGGTGATCGTCGGCGGCGGCGACAGTGCGCTTGACTGGACGCTCAATCTGCAGCCGATCGCGCGGTCGCTGACCCTGGTCCACCGGCGCGACGCGTTCAAGGCGGCGCCGGCCTCGGTCAACCGCATGAAGGAGCTGGTGATGGAGGGCAAGATCAATTTCCTGCTCGGCCAGATCAGCAAGCTCGAAGGCGCCGACGGGCAATTGAGCGCGGTGCATTTCGCCATGGATTCGGGCGAGGCGATGGTGCATGCGACGCGCATGCTGCCGTTCTTCGGCCTGACTATCAAGCTGGGGCCGGTGGCGGATTGGGGGCTGCAGCTCGACCAGAGCGTGGTCAAGGTCGATACCGAGAAGTTCGAAACCTCGGAGCCGGGCATCTTCGCCATTGGCGACATCAACTCCTACCCTGGCAAACTGAAGCTGATCCTTTCCGGCTTCCACGAGGCGGCGCTGATGGCGCAGGCGGCCAAAAAGATCGTCAGCCCCGACGAAAGAATTGTGTTCCAGTACACCACGTCGAGCACCAAGCTGCAGCGCAAGCTGGGCGTGGTGGAATGAAGATCGTCGTCACCGACCAGGCGGGCGTGGTGCACGAGCTCGAAGGGCTCGCGGGCTGGCGCGCGATGGAGGTGATGCGCGACTGGGGGCTCGACATCAAGGCCGAATGCGGCGGGTCATGCACCTGCGCCACCTGCCATGTGTGGGTGGATCCGGAATGGGCGGGGCGGCTGCCGGGGCCGAGCGACGACGAGGAGGATCTGATCTATTCGACGCTCGACCAGAAGCCGACGTCGCGGCTGAGCTGCCAGATCATCCTCAATGACGAGCTCGACGGGCTGACGCTGACGCTGACGCCCAGTGCCAGCAAGGTCATCGATCCGGCATAATCCCGCGGAACATTCGTTCCAATCCAGATGATCAGCAGGCCCTGTGTTCCGGCATTCATTTGCCGTTCAGGCGGGCCGCTCTATCTCGCCGCCCGTCTTCGCGGGGGGCTTCTGGCGAGATACCGATGGATTTCTACACAGTCTTCAAACTGCTGCACGTGCTGTGCGCACTGGCTTGGGTCGGCGGCGGCCTGACGCTGCTGGCCGCGAGCATCCTTGCGAGCCGGGCCGACAATACGGCCGGCCTGATGGCCGGACTCGACGTGATGAACCGGCTGGGCAAGACCTGGTTCGTGCCCGCATCTTTGCTCACGGTGGTGTTCGGCGCGGTGACGGCGACGCTGGGCGGCATGTGGGGCGAGCTGTGGGTGATCCTCGGGCTTGCCGGCTTTGCCTCGACCTTTCTCACCGGGCTGTTGCTGCTCGAACCGCAGGGCCGCCAGATCGGCGCTCTGGCCGAGGCGGGCGACATGGCCGGTGCCGTTGCCGCCGGGCGGCGGCTGATGACGATCAGCAAGTTCGATTACGTCGTGATGCTGATGGTGATCGTCGACATGGTAATGAAACCGGGCGTGGGCGACGTGGTCCTGCTCGGCGGCATGGCGGCGGCGGTCATCGCCGGCGCCGTGGTCTTCCTCGGCCCGATCGTGGCGCGGACTCCAGCCGCAGCTTAGTCGGAACGAGAGAAACCCCCGTCCGCCCGATGGGGCTGCCGGCACTCCTGCGTGGGGTGGGCGTGCCGGCACCGAGGGCTCGGTCGGCGGACGGGGGATCTGCCTACTCGGCCGCGACGCGCAATTGCTGCGGCGCGGCGAAGCGGCCGATCCAGGCGACGTAGGCGTCGAGCCAGCGGTTGAGGAACTCCCGCGTGCGCTCGTCGGTGATCAGATGGTTGTCGTCGATCATCCCGGGCTTGAGGATCTGATAGACCTCCGGCCGGCCCATCAGCGCGAGACCGAGGACCACGAGGATCGAGCGCAGGTGCGCCTGTGCCGCGGCGGTGCCGGACTGCCCGCTGGTGGCGCCGACGATCGCCGCCGGCTTGCCCTCCCAGACGCTCTTGCCGAACGGCCGCGACGGCCAGTCGATAGCGTTCTTGAGCACCCCGGGGATGGAGCGATTGTATTCGGGGGTGACGAACAGCACAGCGTCTGCGGCGTCGATCCGCTGCTTGAGGTCGAGCACGCTGGCGGGCGGATTGTCCCAGAGAGTCTCGTCGTAGAACGGCAGCTTGCCCAGATCGATGAACTCGAACTGCAGCCGGCCTATCGCCAGCTTCTCGAGAGCGCGCGCGAACTGCAGATTCGAGGAGTTCGGCCGGATGCTGCCGACCAGAACCGCAACCTTGTACATTGAAAGCCCACCCAATTGGTAACTGTTAGTAACTGAGACACTAGATGTGCCTATTGCCGCCGTTCGGCAAGGCGGAACAGTTTGGTGCCTGACGAACAGGCTGTTCACTTTCTGCGATACGGCTTGTCGCGGCGCCCGCCGAGGTTCAGGTTGCCGCCACTATCGGTTCGAAACGGCCTGAGGGGATGGGTTATGGACTGGTATGCAATCGTAAAGTTTCTGCATGTGGCGTCGGCGGTCATCTGGATCGGCGGCGCCTTTGTCATGATCATGCTCGGCGCCCGCGCGGAGCGCGCCAAGAGCGACGCCGATCTGGTGGCGGTCGTCCTGCAGGTGGCATGGGCGGGCGAGCGCATCTACGTGCCGGCGAGCATCGCGACCCTCGTCTTCGGGGTCACCGCGGCGACGCTGGGCGGGCTGTGGGGCAATCTGTGGGTGATCCTGGGCCTCGTCGGTGTCGCCATTACCATCGGCATGGGCATTGGCATGCTGACACCGCGCGCCAAGAAGGCCGAGGCGGGCCACGCCACCGGCGGCGCCAGTCCCGCCGTCGTTGCCATTAGCCGCGAAATCCTGACGCTCGCCAAGTTCGACGCGGTGCTGTTGTTCACCGTGGTTGCCGACATGGTGTTGAAGCCCGAAGCGAGCGATTGGGTGACGCTGGTGATCATGGCAGTGGTGCTGATCGCCGCCGCTGCGGTGTGGTTGCCGCCCGCCTTCCGCAAGCCGGTGACGGCCTAGGTCTTCTCGGCAGATTTCGCGACGTTGGCGAGTTCGGGCAGGAAGTCCTTGACCATGGGCTGCGGCTCGGTGGTGAACGGTAGCGGGCGGACGACGCGCATGGCGGCGATGCCGACACGCACCGTCATCAGCCCGTTGACCACGCCTTCGCCGAGCCGCTGCGACAGGCGCGAAGCGAGGCCCTGGCCGAGCAATTGCTCGACGACGCCGTCGGTGAGCACCAGGCCGCCGGTGACGGCCAGGTGGCCGAGGATGGCGCCGAACAGTCGCCACGTCCCCCACAGGCCTGGACGCGCGCCGTAGAGGCGGGCGATCGCGCCGCCGAGACGGACGCTTTCCCAGACGACGAAGGCGATATCGACCAGGGCGCGCGGCGACACGGCAGTGACCAGCGCCACGCGCCGGGCCGACGCGGCGGTGAGGCTGCGGGCCCGCGCATCTAGCGGGGCCATCAGGACGCGCTCGTCGAAACGCAGCAATTCGCTACCATCGAAGAATTGCGGTTGGTCGGTGTCGAGGCGGGCGAGGGCGCGGGCCATGTCGGCGCGGCCGGCATAGATCGACCGCAGCTCGCCGGTGATGGCCGACGCCTGCTTGAGGTTGTCGGTACCAAGGACCGCCAGCGCCTGGGCCTTGAGGTGGTCGAGCGTGCGCAGGCGCCAGAGCGAGGCGATCTCGCGGACGACGATGGCGACCAGCGCCAGCAGGAACAGGCCGAGCGCTGTCAGCCCCACCCAGCCCAGCCAGGGGGTCGTGGCGAACAGATTGCGGATCAGCGCGTCGATCGCGAGGCCGACCCCCAGTGAGACCAGCAGCCCGGCGGTGCCCCAGAGCAGCCGCGTGAGCCAGCCGAGACGCGGCGCCGATAGCGGCAGGGTCGCCGCATCGGGCAGGGGGTCGGACAAGGAGTCCACCTGCTCGCTGCTCGCCTCGACGTCCTCGGTCGCAAAGGCACGGGGCGCTCGCCGCTCGAGCGCGGGCATGCTCGTGGCATCCAGTGGAATGGCGACGGGACGCTTCATCTCAGCCGGTCTCCGAGCAGGTAATCGAGCGCGCGATCGAAGCGGATATGCGGCAGGATCGGCGCGCCTTCCGCATTGCGGTCGAGCTTCTGCGGCGGCAGGAACCGCAGGAATTTGAGATCGACCTGCTTTGTCGGGCTCCTCCCATCCGGGTTCGGCCAACCGCCGGGGCCAACGGCTTCAAGCACTGAATCCGGCGACGCCGGCAAGTCGCCGGGAAACAGGGCGATTTCTGTCTGGCCGTCATAGGTGACGCCGTCCAGCGTCTCGCCCGGTTCGGGCGTGCCGATGATCACGTCGAGGTCGTGCACGCGGCCCTCGCGGGTGGCGCGGATAGCCGCAAGCGCAACCGAACTGGTCTCGGCGCCGGCGAATTTGGCGCGGCGCGCCGCCCGCGCGACGAGGCGGTTGAGGATGGCCTCGAGCCGGTCGTGGCTGGTGTGATGGACATGGTCGGCCTTGGTGGCGGCGAACAGGATCCGGTCGATGCGGCGCGACACCAGCCTGGCCAGCGGGTTGGCATCGCCCTGCCGGAAGCAGGCGAGAATGTCGCTGAGCGCGGTCTCGAGGTCGGCGACGGCTGCCGGGCCGGCGTTCAGCGCGCGCAGCGTGTCGACCAGCACGATCTGGCGGTCGAGGCGGGCGAAGTGGTGGCGGAAGAACGGGCGGACGACGATGTCCTTGTAGGCCTCGTAGCGGCGCTCGAGCATGGCGTAGAGCGTACCGGCGCGCGGCGTCGCGGCAGGCGGCGGCAGCGGCGCGAAGGTCAGCGCCGGCGAGCCTTCGAGGTCGCCCGGCATCAGGAAGCGGCCGGGCGGCAGGGTGGACAGCGCATGCGCATCCGCACGGCTGGCGCGCAGATAGGTCGTGAAAGCGGTGGCAAGCCGTTCTGCCTCGGGGTCCGTCGCCGCACTTGCACTGTCGGTGCCGGCGAGCGCATCGAGGAAGATGCGCGCCTCCGGCGGCGCGCCATGCCGCCCGGCACGCTCGATCGCCCCGGCCGACCATTCGGCAAAGCTCAGCGACAGTAGCGGCAGGTCGAGCAGCCATTCGCCGGGGTAATCGACAATGTCGAGATTGAGCGTCGAAGCGCCCGACCAGCCGGAGAACCAGCGCTGCGACTGATATTTGAGAGTGATACGCAGTTGCGAGATGCGGCGCGTGCTCTCAGGCCAGGCGGGGACGGGTCCAGTGAGCGATTGCAGGTGCTGCTCATAGGCGAAGCGCGGCACGCCGGCCTCGGGCGACTCGGCCAGGCGGGCGCCAATGAAGCGCCCCTCGGTCAGGGGCGCGAACCCCGGCAGGCGACCGCCGGTCAGCAGATTGTGGATCAGCGCGGTGATGAAAATGGTCTTGCCGGCGCGGCTGAGGCCGGTGACACCCAGCCGCAATGTCGGGGTGAAGCTGCCGGACGCCGCGTCGGCAAGGTTGGCGAGAGCGATGCCGATCTCATCGGTAATGGTGGTTGGCGATTGCGGCATCTGGCCCTGCGTTTCGGCTGAAACGTAGGATGCGCCGCAAAGATTGCAACATGCTGCTGCCAGGCAAGGGGAACCCCCGGCGGTTTCGCCCGTTCGCCAGCGAGGAGCGCGAAAATGGAAAAGCAGATCGTCGATATCGAAACCAGCATCGCCGCTCCGCCCGAGAAGGTGTGGGCGGCCCTGACCGGACCGGGCGCGACGGTGATGCCGATGACCACAGTCGAGACCGACTGGAGCGTGGGCTCGCCCATCGTGTTTTCGGGCGAGTGGCAGGGCAAGCGGTTCGAAGACCACGGCCAGATCCGCAAGGTGGCCGAGGGCCGCGAGGTGATCTTCACGCACTGGAGCGGCAACCGTCCCCAGCCGGACGACTACCACGTGGTGCGCTATGCGCTGACCCCGGATGGCGACGAAACCAGGGTGCGCCTGACGCAGTCCAACGTGGGCCCCGAGCCGGAAGTGAGTGACGCCACCGCCGCCGAGTTCGCCAAGACCTTTGGAATGATGCTCGATACCCTGAAGCGCGCCGCCGAGGCGAACTAGCCGAGCGCGATGGCAGTATGGCTCCACCGGCTGCCCTGAAAGCCGGGCGGCCGGTAGAGACCCTCAGTCTTGTCTAGGCGCCGATCCTGTCCATCTCGAACGGCGTCGTCTGGTAGATCTCGTTGATCCAGTTCTGGAACAGCAGGTGAGCGTGGCTTCGCCAGCGGTTCTCGGGCTCGATCGTCGGATCGCCGTTGGGGAAGAGATTGACCGGCTGAGCCGGATTCAACCCCGCCTTCACGTCGCGCTCATACTCGTCGGCCAACGAGCGGTGGTCGTATTCAAGATGGTTGAGCATGTGCACGGCCCGGTGCTTCGGGTCGTCGATGCAACAGACGCCGATCTCGGCATTGTCGATGAGAATCTCGAGGTCGGGACCAAGGCTGTCGCGGTCGATGTCGTTGTAGCGGCTGACCGGGATCATCGGGCTGTCGGAAAAGCCGTGCAGCCACACCGAGCGCGGATTGACGATCTTGTGGCGAAACACGCCGAACGCCTTCTGCGGCATGCGGTAGCGGCGAACGCCGTGGAAGTAGTGCAGCGCCGCCTGCGCGCCCCAGCAGATGAACATCGTGCGGTGGACGTTGGTCTGCGTCCACTTCATGATCTCGACCATCTCCGACCAGTACTTGATCTCTTCGAAGGGCAGGTGGGCAATGGGCGCACCGGTGACGATGAAACCGTCGAACTTGCGGGCGCGCACGCTCTCCCAGGTCGAATAGAAGGTCTTGAGGTAGTCCTCGGAGGTGTTCTTGGACTGATGGTCGGTGACGCGAACCAGCGTCAGGTCGACCTGCAGCGGCGTCGCGCCGATCAGGCGTGAGAACTGCGTTTCAGTCCGCTCCTTGTTGGGCATCAGGTTGAGCAGGCCGATCTGCAGCGGACGAATGTCCTGCCGCGCGGCGCGGCTCGAATCCATGACGACGACGCCCTCGGCTTCGAGGGTCTTGCGGGCGGGAAGATTGTCGGGAATGCGAATGGGCATGATGCGATCTCGATGCGAGGACAGGGAAGGGCAGCGTCTCAGGCGGAGCTGCGCATTCGGTCCTTGATCGCGGCGGCCACGAGGTCGACGAACTCTTCACCGTCGCGGACGGTGGCGAGGTCGGCCGCGTCGATGGTGTAGCCATACCGGTCGGCGAGTTTCTGGTAACGCGGCAGGCGGTCGTGCAGCAGGGCCTCGAACCCCCAGGCGCCGAACTTGTCGGGGTCGACCTTGTTGTCGTCGGCGACCTTGTTGAGCTTCTTGAACTCGGCCCACTTCTTGGTGAGGAAGGGGGGGCGGTAGTACATCGGCTTGGGCGAGGCCTTGAAGCGGCTGACCAGTTCGTCGGCGTCCTTTTCGGTGCCACGGATGTAGATGAGCGCCGTGCTTTCGGCGAGCGTCCTGATCACCGGATCGTCGGGGTCGTCGGGGTCGACCACCTCGATCAGCGAGCCACCGGTGTCGGCGATGAAATTATCATAGGCATAGAGGTCATGGGCCCGCTGGATGAAGCGCGGCACTTCCAGCAGAGCGGCGATCTCGCCCTGTCGGTGCTGCTCCTGGCGGCGGCGGTACTCGTCGAGCGGCAGCCCGCCCTTGGTGGTGTTGCCGGGCCGGCCGAGGTAGGTCGACAGCGGGTCGAGATTGGCGAAGGTGATGTTGGAGCCGATCTTGATCGAGTCCGTGCGCAGCAGTTCGCGCAGGAACGGCACCTTCATGGCCTCGGCCTTGAAGTTGTCGACGATGAACTCGCCCATGTGGCGAGTACCGATGCGGTAGTCGACCGAGTAGTGAAACCATTGCGAGCGGCGCAGCAGCGCTGCCAGCCTGGTCTTGCCGACGCCGGCCATGCCGAACACGGTCACGGCGTGACGTGGCGCGTCATGAAATTCGTCCGGCGTCTTGAACAGCATCGCGTTTTTCGCCTGGTGGGGTCGGTTGACGCGTTTAGAGGAAGCGCCGGAAAGGCACAAGCATCGCGGCAGAATCTGCCGCCCAGCCCGGACTCATTTGCCGGGTGGGCGGACGAACGGCCACAGGAAACGCTGTAATTTCAACAGATTGTGAGTCTGGCACCCGGCTTGCATCCATCAGGCTGAATAGGCGCGCGCAAGGCCGCCACGAGGCAAACTGAGGACGTGCAATGGGTATCTATGGGGCTCTTTCTACCGCGGTCACCGGGCTTCGCGCCCAGTCCTTCGCGCTCGAGAACATCTCGGGCAACATCGCCAACTCGCAGACGACCGGCTTCAAGCGCGTCGACACCGACTTCCTTGACCTGATCCCGGACCAGCCGACCAAGATCCAGACCTCGGGCTCGGTGATCGCGCAGTCGCAATCGACCAACACGCAGCAGGGTGACGTCAAGACGGTCAGCAACTCGACCTATATGGCGGTCAACGGCTCGGGCTTCTTCGTGGTCGAGCCGGCGATCGGGCAGACGGACGGTGCCTCGGTGTTTGCCGGGTCGAATTACTACACACGGCGCGGCGATTTCGACATCAACAAGAACGGCTACCTGGTCAACGGCTCCGGCTACTATCTCAAGGGTCTGCCGATCGATCCGACGACGCACAACATCTCGAGCTCGCTGCCGCAGGTCATCCGCATCTCCAATTCGTTCCTGCCGGCGGCGCCGACGACCCGCATCAGCTACCAGCTCAACCTGCCGCAACTGCCCAAGAACGGGCAGTACCAGGAGTCCAAGACCTCGGGCAGCGAGCTGCTGCGGCCGCAGGATTTCGACAGCACCATCCTCAACGATACGCCGGCGAGCACGACGGGCGCCGCGGCGGCGACCGGTGATGCCTCGACCAACATCGCCAGCGCCGGCGACTCCCTGGTGGTTCAGGTCGGGACCACCTCGGCGCCCGGCACGCCGGTCACCATTACCTTCACCAATACCGGTGCCCCCACGACCGGTACCAATATCGACCTCACCACCACCAACACCGTGGGCGGCGTGCTGACGGCGCTGAGCGCGGCGGTGCCGGGTGTCACCTTCTCGCTGTCGACCGACGGCAAGATCGTCGCGACCGCAACCGGTACGACCAACAATCTGACCATCACCGACAACACCACCGGCGCCACGACCGGTATGGGCTTCACCAGCGGCTCGAGTTCGCCGAGCATCTCGCAGACGCTGCAATTGTCGTCGCGCGCCGCGACCATCAAGGCGCAGGATTCCGACAAGTTCATCAACGAGTCGATCTCGGGCGGCGCGATCACCGTTTATGCCAGCAACGGTGCACCGGCCAACGTGCAACTGCGCTGGGCCAAGATCGCCAGCACCGATGTCGGCGGCACCGACCGCTGGAACCTCTATTACCTGGCGGACAGCAGCGCCACCGGTGGCGCCACGATGTGGAAGAATGTCGGCACCGACTACACCTTCGGTTCTGACGGCGCGCTGAGCCCGGCGCTCACCGAAACGGATCTCTCGGGCGTGACCGTCGATGGCGTGTCGCTGGGCAACATCGCGCTCAATTTCGGCACCGGGGGCATTACCCAGTTCAACGATCCGAACGGTACGGCGGGCGTGACGGCGCTGAGCCAAAACGGCTATCCGGCGGGGCAGTACACGTCGGTTGCCATCAACGACAATGGCCGCGTGGTGGTGTCGTACGACAACGGCCAGACGGTCGAGACGGCGCAGGTGGTGACGGCCGATTTCAATGCCGCCAACGAGCTCAAGCGTCTCGATGGCGGCATCTTCGCGGCGACGGCGGATTCAGGCGAGCCGATCCTCAACTCCAATGGCGGCGTGATCGGATCCTCGCTCGAGAGTTCGAACACCGACATTTCGGAGGAGTTCACCAAGCTGATCGTCACGCAACAGGCCTACGCGGCCGGCACCAAGATCGTGTCGACGGCCGACGAGATGCTGCAGCAGGCGCTCAACATGCTGCGCTGAGCGGCGTCGAGGTTCGGAGTTAAGCGTTCATGGGTCTCGGCATCTCGCTCGCCAACGCGCTGACCGGCATGGCCACCAGCCAGGCCAGCCTCAACGTCGTGTCGCGCAATGTCGCGAACGCCGGCACGCCCGGCTACCACAAGCAGTCGCTCAGCATCATCGACACGATGGGCGTCAACTCCATCTTCGCCCGTACGGGCGGGGTGCAGCGTGCCTTCGATGCGAGCCTGCAGGCGAGCTACAATTCGGCGACATCGGACTCCGGTTACATGGAGACGATGTCGGCGATGCTCGACCAGCTGCAGACCTATTTCGGCAAACCGGGCGACGACGCCTCGCTCGACACCATGTTCGGCAGTTTCATGAACGCGCTGCAGGCGCTGGGCACCAGCCCGGACGACTTCGCGACGCGCGCCACGGTGGTGTCGAAGGCGCAGAGCCTGGTGTCGACGCTGAACTCCCTGTCGAGCAACATCCAGAGCCTTCGGCAGTCGACCGAAACGCAGATGCAGGCGAATGTGACGGTGCTCAACCAGTCGCTGCAGTCGCTGGCCCAGATCAACCAGAACCTCTCGAGCCAGACCGGCGACGAGGCGTCGCGGTCGGCCCTGATGGACCAGCGCGACCGCTTGGTGTCGCAGATCTCCGAACAGGTCGACGTGCAGGCGACCTACCGCAACGACGGCACCGTGGCGCTGATGACGCGCACAGGCGTCGGCCTGCTGGACGTCAAGGCGGCGACGTTCGAGTTCGATCCGGCCGGAACGCTGACGGCGGAAAAGCTGGGCAGCACCGATCCCAACAAGAGCGCAGTGGGCGCCCTCAAGCTGATCAGCTCGTCCGGGCTGACGCTCGATCTGGTGCAGCAGAACGTGCTGCAGTCGGGCAACCTCAAGGCGCTGGTCGATCTGCGCGACAAGTCGCTGGTCTCGGCCCAGAGCCAGCTCGACCAGGTTGCCGCCTCGCTGGCGCAGGCCATGAACACGGTGACCAGGGATGGCACACTGGTGCCGGGGCCGCCGAGCGGCTACAGCCTCGACCTCAGCACGCTGCAGGACGGCAACGACTTCACCATCGACGTCAACAAGAACGGCGTGGCGCAGACCTATCGCTTCGTGCGCGTGGACGATTCCAGCAAGCGCCCGCTCGACTACTACGACGCCAGCGGCGCGCATGTGGTGGGCGTCGATTTCTCCGGCGGCATGGCGCAGGTCGCGCAGGCGGTACGCGGCGTGCTCGGCACGGGCTTCGGCATCACCGCAACCGCCACCGGCGTGCAGGTGCTCGACGACGGCTCCGGGGGCACCACCGACGTCACCGGAATGACCAGCCACGCCACTGTCACCGCACTTCAGGGCGGCTCTTCGGCGCTGGCCCTCAACCTGTTCGTCGACAATGGGGACGTGCCCTATACCGACACGCTCGCCGGCCGCGGACAGAAGCTGGGGTTCGCCGCGCGCATCACCGTCAACAGCGCCATCCTCGCCGACAACCGCTACCTGGTGCAGTACCAGGCGGGCGGCTCGATGGGCGACGACGACCGCGCCAACTACATGCTCGACCAGCTCAGCAACATGCGGTTCGCGACGCCGCAGACGAACGTGTCCGACCTGGGCGCGTTCCGCCTCGCCGGTTCGGTCGGTGACCTCATCTCGCAGACGATGGACTTCACCGGCAACGTCGCCGCCGATGCCAAGAGCAACGCCGACACGCAGCGGACGGCGGTGCAGGCGCTGAACCAGCGGCTCGACAGCGAGTACGGCGTCAACGTCGACGAGGAGATGGCGCGCCTGCTCGAGTTGCAGAACGCCTATTCGGCCAATGCGCGCGTCATCTCGGCGGTGCAGGACCTGATGTCCAAGCTGCTCGATCTGTAAGGGAGCTATCGGTATGTCCGTTGTGAGCCGCACGATGTATCCGGTCCAGACCAGCATGGACCTGATCACGCGCATGCAGAACCAGTTCACCTCGCTGCAGACGCAATTGTCGACGGGGCAGAAGGCGGCGAACCTAGCGGAACTCGGCAGCGACCGTTATTTCGATCTCTCCATCCGCTCGCGCATCAGCCGGCTCGACGGCTATTCGACCAACATCACGGTGGTCAACAGCCGGCTCGACATGTTCGACCAGCTCACCACCCGTCTCAGCACGCTGCAGCAGGATGCTCGCGGACTGATCACCCCCAACAGCTACGGCTCGCAGGACATCGTGCTGGGGGCGGTACCGGTGCAGGCGGCGAGCAGCCTCGACGAAGTCATCAACATCCTCAACAGCGACATCAATGGCCGCTACCTGTTTGGCGGCAGCGTGACCGACAAGGCGCCGGTCGCCGACATGAACAGCATTCTTTATGGCTCGGCGGGCAAGGCCGGGTTCAAGCAGATCGCGTCGGAGCGGCAACAGGCCGATGTCGGCGACGGGCTGGGGCGGCTGACGCTGGGTGGCACGGCGCCCAATGTGTCGCTGACCGAGGACGGCAACCACCCGTTCGGTTTCAAGCTCTCGACAGTGAGCGCCAGCAGCAGTGCCGTGACGCTGACCACCCCGAGCGGCACGCCGCCGCAATCGCTCAACGTGCAGTTCACCGGCGTGCCGATCGCCGGCGACAGCGTGACCATCGGGCTGA
>JAEWCE010000053.1 GCA_023390785.1 Pseudomonadota bacterium | reverse complement strand
GCGCCGAGGCGGAGGTCGCGGATGATCTCGATGCGCTCGATGGTGTCGATGTCGGAGTGCATGTAGCGGACGCGGATGCCCTGCTCGTGCATGTATTCGGTGAGGTCTTCCGCCATCTTCTTGGTGAGCACGGTGACGAGGGTGCGGTAGCCGGCCTTGCTGACCTGGCGGATCTCGTCGACGACGTCGTCGACCTGGGTCTTGGCCGGGCGGATCTCGACCGGCGGATCGGTGAGGCCGGTGGGGCGGATGACCTGCTCGGCGAAGACGCCGCCGGCCTGCTCCATCTCCCAGGCGCCGGGGGTGGCGGAAACGTAGACGGTCTGCGGGCGCATGGCGTTCCACTCCTCGAAGCGGAGCGGGCGGTTGTCCATGCAGGAGGGCAGGCGGAAGCCGTATTCGGCGAGGGTGGCCTTGCGGCGGAGGTCGCCGCGATACATGGCGCCGAGCTGGCCGATGGTGACGTGGCTCTCGTCGACGAAGACGAGGGCGTTGTCGGGCAGGTATTCGAACAGGGTCGGCGGCGGCTCGCCCGGCTTCCGGCCGCTGAAGTAGCGCGAATAGTTCTCGATGCCGGCGCAGGAGCCGGTGGCTTCCATCATCTCGAGGTCGAACAGCGAACGCTGTTCCAGCCGCTGCGCTTCGAGGAAGCGGCCGGCGCCGTTGAGCTCCTGCAGGCGGGCGGCGAGCTCCTTCTTGATCTCACGGATGGCGCCGGTGAGGGTGGCGCGCGGCGTGACGTAGTGGGAGTTGGCGAAGACGCGGATGAACAGCAGGTCGGAGCTCTTCTTGCCGGTGAGCGGATCGAACTCGGAGATGGATTCGATCTCGTTGCCGAACAGGGTAATGCGCCAGGCGGCGTCCTCGTAGTGGGCGGGGAACAGCTCGATGGTGTCGCCGCGCACGCGGAAGGTGCCGCGGACGAAGCCGGTGTCGCCGCGCTTGTACTGCAGCTGGGTGAGGTTGCGCAGCAGGTCGCGCTGGTCGATGGTCTGGCCCTTGCGCAGGTCGAAGGTCATGGCGGTGTAGTCTTCGACCGAGCCGATGCCGTAGATGCAGCTCACGGAGGCGACGATGATGACGTCGTCGCGTTCGAGCAGCGCGCGCGTCGCCGCATGACGCATGCGGTCGATCTGCTCGTTGATGGTGGATTCCTTCTCGATATAGGTGTCGGTGCGCGGCACGTAGGCTTCGGGCTGGTAGTAGTCGTAGTAGCTAACGAAGTACTCCACCGCGTTGTCGGGGAAGAACGACTTGAACTCGCCATAGAGCTGGGCGGCGAGGGTCTTGTTGGGGGCGAGGATCAGCGCCGGGCGCTGCGTGCGCATGATGGTCTGCGCCATGGTGTAGGTCTTGCCCGAGCCGGTGACGCCGAGCAGCACCTGGTCGGTCTCGCCATTGTTGACGCCCTCGACCAGCTCGGCGATGGCCGTGGGCTGGTCGCCGGCCGGGGTGAGCGGCGAGGCGAGCTTGAACGGGATGCCGCCTTCGGATTTCTCGCGCGGCGCCGGGCGGTGGGGCATCCAGGCGGTGTTGCCCTCGACCTCCTTGCGCCCGTGCAGGATGATGTCCTCGAGGGCCTTCACGGTGGCCGAGATGCCCACGGTCTGGGCGGTGCTGAGGTCCTGGCCGGGAAGCTTCACCTTGCGGGACGGTTCCTTGCCTCGCGCCGGCGGGCTGGACCCGGTGCCCGCGCCGCGGACTTTGGCGGAGGGCAGATGGCCGAAACCGGCCTGCTCCTGCTCGCCAAAACCCTCGAGATTGGTCGGGCGGATGACGGAGTTGGCCTTGGATTTCGGCGATTTGAGGCTCATGCCGGTGGCAGCGGAGCGCTTGCCCTTGCCGGTGTCGACGATGAGGCCCTCCGCTTCGGCCTGCTCGAGCGCCGGGTTCTTCTGCGCCTTCAGCTTCTTCGGCACCAGCTTGCCGGGATTGCCGGCGGCTTCGGCGGCGCGCCGGGCGGCGTTGTCGAGGGCGCGCTTGTTCTTCAGCCGCTCCTGCGGCAGGCGCTTGCCGAGCCGCTCGTCCTCGGCCTTCTCGATCTCGCCGATGAAGTCGTCGATGGAAAACGAAGGTTGCTTCTCAGCCATGGAGCGCTCGCGGACGGGTCTTCGGCGGGTGCACCGTAGATAGGTGCCCTGCCAGAAAATGTCAGTGGGACGATGAGATATTGACTCGTAGCACAGGTGGAACGGAGAGGGAACGGGGGTGTCCCCGGGATCACGGCGCCAATGACATGTCGCGGGCGAAGCGCACCAGCTCGGCGCGGGTGTGGACGCCGAGCTTGTCGAACAGGCGGACGGTGTGGGTCTTGACCGTGCTAGGGCTGATGCCGAGGGCTTCGGCCGCGCCCCTGCCGCTGATGCCGGCGGCAATCAGCTCGAAGACGCGGACTTCGGCCGGGCGCAGATCGTAGAGCATGCGGATGGCTTCGAGCGGCAGGTTGAGGGCGCCATGCGGCTCGGCGACGAACACGGCGGCGATGACGCGGGCGCTGGGGCGCGTGCTGCGGCGCTGGAGCGGCAGCACGTGCAGCACGGCGCCGGCGCCGTCGAGACGATGCACCGGGATGCCGCTGGCCGGTCCGATGGTTTCCCGGGGGGAGGTTGCGGCGAGGATGGTGCGCTGAAGCTGGCCCTTGACCAATTCGTTCGGCGCGTCGAGGCGGCCGGCGACGGAGGCGATCGGGCTGCCGGCGCGCAGCAGGGTCTCGGCCTGCGGATTGGCGTGCACGATGTGCAGGTTCTCGTTGACCAGCACTACCGCCGAGCCGAGAGCGTTGAGCAGCGCTTCGAAGGTCTCGGCAGCCTCCCGGCGCGTATCGAGAAGGTTGCCGATCAGTGCGGCGCGGCGAAGATGCGGTGCGAACACGCGGAGGGCCTTGATGTGGTCGTCGTTCAGCGGGGGCATGGAGCCGTGCAGGCCCATGCTGAAATAGGCAACCAGGCTGGCGCTCATCTCCAGTGGCACGACGATTTGGTCGACAATGCCCTGCGGCCGCGCAAAGCGTTCGTAGTAGACGTTGCCGGCCCAGCTTTCGGGGGAACTGATGCGCGAATGAATGAGCGGCTCCTCGAGCGGCAGGCGCATGACGGCGGCAGGACCACCCCATAAGTCAAGCACGGCCTCGTTGTGCTCGGCGGCCAGATGCGCATAGGCCTCCGGAATGTTGGCCGCGGCCACGATCGAATGCTGGCGACGCAGATCGGTCACGGCCAGCGCACCCAGGAAAAGGTCAAAATGCCGGCGCAGTCGGTCGACGGTGTCGTTCCACAATGCCGGGTCAAGTACGGCGTCGTAAATGGCGCCGATGAGGTCCAACTCGGTTCGAACGACGCGATCCACGGCCAACAGTCCTGCCGGTCTTGAGGGCGTATGCGACGCGCCTCATGATTGGCAGGGAATGCGGGGCGAAAGCAAGACCCAACCCGGCGCCTAGAGGGCGTTGGGCGGCCAGCTCACATGCCGGCAAGGAGACGTCCCGCCGGAAATTCTAGCGGTTCAGATCCTCTCCCCAGACCCAGCCGCGGTGCGGCGCGCTGATCCGGCACCAATTGTCGTCGTTGCAGCCGATAATGGTCACCGGATCGCCGGCAGAGATGTAGGCGACGTCCTGCCCTTCGGGCTCGTCGTAGATGGTGGTGTCGGTGGCCGCGGTTGCCGTCTGGTTGCCACCGCCGCCGCCGCCGTTGCCGTCGTTGATGACGACGAGAGGGTCGCCGGAAGGCGCTGGTGTGGTGTCACCATGCTTGTTGTGTTTGATCGGCTTTTGCGGGGTGACGGGAGCGGCCGGCGCCGCGTCTTCGATCTTGGCGCAGATGATGCCGAGGCGGTCGACATGCGAGCCGTAGCCGCCAAACAGGCCGACAGCGAAGGCGCCGGACCCGCAATTGGCAAATTCCGTCCTGGCCGATTCACCCGCGTGGGTGAGCACTTTCCAGTTAGGGTGATCGTGATAGAGCTTTGAGCGTGAAGTCGCTCCGGTGGCACTATCGCGACACACCAGCTCGAGATGATGCAAAATGTTCGCGCTCGAGGTGGCGACGTAGATGCCCTGGACGACCGTGCCAATGCAGGTCGCGTTACCGGAGTCGTCGCTCGCGCTGCCCCACGTACGCTTATTGTAGGCGTACCCGAATGGAACGCCGTTCTTCTGTTGCTGGCAGACGATGGAGATCGAGTTTATGTCCTTGCCGACGGTGACATTGATCCCGGACATGACCTCCTGGTCGCCGCACGCCTCGCGGAAGTCGCCGCCGCCGGGGCCGCCATATTGGGCAGTGTCACCGAGGACGACGAGGCTGGCTGCCCCGGCCGGGAGGGAAATGGAGAGGATGGCGACGAGGGCGGCGAAGATGGCGATCTTCATTCCAAGCTCCATAGAGTGATGGGCTGACGGCGATGACGGAGTGCCGTTCGCGCCAGATGACGCTGGCGCGGCACAGGCGATGAAGTCGTCAACCATTTGGTCGATCGGGGCCGGAAAATCTGGGAGGGCTGATTGGAGCGGGTGCGCGGGTATTCCCACCACGCGCCACAAGATAGTGCCCGCCGAACCGGGGACAGGAGGGGGCAGCAGCAATAGAACCACGCAAATACTTGACTCGGAGCCCTACCGGGGGGAACACAGTCGGTGGGGAAACTTTGTGACTATTTCGAACGATATTGTCGATCGCATCTACGAGGCGGCTGCAATTCCAGAGCTGTGGCCCGAGGTGCTGCAGGTGCTGGCGCGGGAAGTGGGGGCGCCGGCGGCGGCGCTGCTGGCCTTTGGTGGCGACGGGGCGCGATATACTTCGACGCCCAACTATGTCGAAGCCCTCGACGATTTCGTGCAAAACGGCTCGGGTTACGAGAACCAGCGGCCAACGCGACAGATTGCCGGCGGCCATGTGGGCTTCCAGTACGACCTCGAGCTTTTCACCCAGGCCGAGCTCGACGCCGATCCGATCTATCGCGACTTCATTACCAAGCATGGGTTCAAGTGGTCGGCAGGATCGGTGATCCTGACGCCGAGCTCGGACATGCTGGTGTTCGACCTGACCAAGCGCCTCGCCGATGGACCGTTCGCGCGCGCCGAGATGGAGCGGCTCGACGAGTATCGGCCGCATCTGGCGCGGGCCGCGCTGCTGGCGCACCGGCTGGGGCTGAAGGCGGCGCGAGCGGCAACCGAGGCGCTCGAGATCATCGGGCTGCCGGCGGCGCTGGTTGGGGGCAAGGGTCGGGTGCTGAGCGCCAACCCCAGCTTCCTGCGGCTGTCGCCCCGCATACGCATCGGCGCGCTCGACCGGGTGTCGTTCGGAACGCCGCGATCGGACGGATTGCTGGTCGAGGCGATCGCCCAGCTCGGCGGGCCGCAGGCGACGAGCGTGCGCTCGATCCCGATCCCGGCGAGCGGCGGCGCCGAGGCGCTGATCGCGCATCTGGTGCCGGTGCGGCGGGCCGCCAACGACGTGTTCGCGCGCGCGGCGGGGCTGCTGATGATCACCACCGTGTCGCGGCCGGAGCTGCCGATGGCCGACGTACTCACCGGCCTGTTCGACCTGACGCCGGCGGAGGCGCGCGTGGCGCGCGGCGTGGCCTCGGCGCTGGGGGTCGACGAGATGGCGGCATCGTACGGGCTGTCGCGCGAGACGGTGCGCACGCAGCTCAAATCGGTGATGGCGAAGACGGGCACCAGCCGGCAGGCCGAGCTGGCGCTGCTGCTGAGCGGCGCCAGCGGAGTCCACGCGCGGACGCTGGGGTGACAGGTAGAATGCCGGTCGCGTCATTGCTGCGGCCATCGTCGGATGGAGCCAACGGGCTCATGCAGTTTCGAGCGATGCCGTTCACCCCACGTTAGGAGCGCCGCCGGAGTTTCGTTGCGGCCAGGCGGGGAAGGCCCTACGCAAAGATGCGTAATTCTGGGGCATGGCTCGACAAATGAAACCTGCGGTTCTTGGTGTGGTGGCACTGACGCTGATGGCGCTGCCGCTTGGCGGCTGCAGCTCGATGATGAGCAGCTACGGCACGACCGGCAAGGTTGCCTCGGCCGAGCTGCCGAGCATCGGCGACATGACTGCCGATGCCGCCCTGGCCGATGCGCGCAGCCACTTCAGAAACAACGATTTCGGCTACTCGGCCGCCTTCTACAAGAAGGTGGTGGAGCTGAACCCGAAGGACCCGCAGGGCTATATCGGCCTCGGGGCATCGTATGACCGGCTCGGCCGCTTCGACCTATCGGACCGGGTGTACGCGTCGCTGTACAAGCTCTCGGGCGGCACGGCGCAGTACTACAACAACCTCGGCTATTCCTACATGCTCCGTGGCAACCTGACCCAGGCGCTGGCCAACTTCCGCCAGGCCAAGGCGCTGGCGCCGGACAATGCCGTGGTGGCGAACAATCTCGCGATCCTGGCGAACGCCCGCGCGGCGTAGCAGTCGGGCAGTGGGCCCCGCTCGCGATGTAGCGGCAGGCCGGGTTTTAAGTCTCATTGCAGGTGGCTGGACAGACGTCGCGGTCGCGCGCGCCGGTGGTTCTGGCCGCCCCCTCCGTCACGCTTACGCGTGCCACCTCCCCCCACGGCTGCGCCGTCGGGGAGGGCGTTGACTGCGATATTGTTCTAGTTGGCGGGGGCGGGCGTCGTCGCGGTGGCGGCGGCGGGGAGGACGTTGCCGTTCCTGCCGAGGCCGGCGGTGGAGAGCATCGAGCGCTTCGAGGGGTTGATGGTCTCGGCCTCGAGGTTGGCGGCGACGGCGTTGCCGGCACGGAAGGAGACGCGGTCGGTGTGCTGGGCATAGTCATAGGCACAGCCCGCGAGCGGGGCGGTGGCGGCAGCCATCAGCAGGAAGGCGGCGGCGGTGAGGATGGATTTCATCAATTGGTGCTGGTCCCGTCGCCGAGGTCGATAATGTAGCCGTAGGGGCCGGAAGCGCCGGCGCCGGACTGGAAGGCTTTCAGCATTTTCGGCGTCACCTCCATCTGGCCGAGGGCGAAGAACTCGGCGTCGTTGGCCGGCACCGTGCCGTCGAGCGGCGTTGCCAGTACCTGGCCGGGCGGGCTGGGCTGCACGAGGCGCGGCGTGACGATGACGACGAGCTCGGTCTCGTGCTTCTTGAAGCTCGAGGATTTGAACAGCGAGCCGAGGATCGGCACGTCGCCGAGCCAGGGCAACTGGTTCTGGCTGAGCTGGGTGTCGTTCTGCAGCAGGCCGGCGACCGAGAAGGACTGGCCGTCGCGCAGCTCGACGGTGGCATCGAGGGTGCGGGTGTTGAACACCGGATCGCCCGTGGTGGTGAAGCCGTTGATGCCGCTGACCTCGGGGGTGAGGTGGATCTGGATGCGGTCGCCGTCGAGCACGACGGGCGTGAAGACGAGGCGGACGCCGAAATCCTTGTAGGTCAGCGCGGCGGTGCCGTTGGAATCGGTGGTGCGGATGGGCACCTGGCCGCCGGCGAGGAAGCTCGCATTGACGCCCGACAGGGTGGTGAGGTTGGGGTCGGCGAGGGTGCGCACGACGTGCTTGGCCTCGAGCGCATTGATGGTGGCGTTGAGGCTGATGCCGCCGGAAATGATGCTGGTGATGAAGGACGAGAATGAGGCGGCGTCGGCGGAGGGGTTGGAAGGGCCGCCAGCGATGTTGGCCTTGAGCGGCCCGGCACTGCCGCCCCACTGGATGCCGAGGTCGCGGCCGGCGTCGCGCTGGGCCTCGAGGATGCGGACCTCGAGGTTGACCTGCTGGCCGCCGCTGAGCGTCATGGTGTTGATGACGGCAGGGCTGCCGTACTGGGCCACGATGTCGAGCACCTTCTGCATCGAACCGGCGTCGCCGACGCTGCCGGAGAGGGCGACGCGGCCGTTGACGGTGCGCACCTTGACGGCGGAGCCGGGCACGGCGGCCTTGATCGAGCGCTGCATGTCGGCAGTGTCGGCACCGACTTCGACGGCGAGCAGGCCGACCGGGGTGCCGGTCGAGGAATAGAGATTGACCGTGGTGGTGCCAAAGGCGCGACCGACGACATAGACCGAGCGGTCGGTGATGGGCTGGGCGTCGGCGATGGTGGGGTCGGCGGCGACGACCTTGCCGACCGGGCCGGAGATGATCACCGTCACGGCCTGCGACACCGGCAGGTTGATGCGCATGACCGAGGTGGTCGACAAATCGTAGGTCACGGTCTGCGCCATGGCGGGCAGGGGCGCGGCGATGACGACGAGCAGCGCCCAGAGCAGGGTGAGGTGGCGTCCGAGGGTGAAGCGGTGAGCGGTCATTTGGTCCAGAAGGGGCTCGAGAGCCGGATGGCGGCGTTGGCGGCGCGCTCGGCATCGGCAGCCTGCTGCGATGCGGTGGCGATGGTGTCGGTCGCCGGGCGCAGGACCAGCGACAGGCGGCCCAGCGTGGTGGCGTTGATGATGACCTCGGACTGCGTCGGGTCGAGCTCGAGGGTGGCGATGGCCTTGTCGGTGAACACCTGCGAGGCCGGGTCCTGACCGTCGGCCTCGGACGCGGTGGGGCCGGCGCCGAGGCGGGTGTTGATGGCGAGCACGCGGACATCGCGCAGGATGATGTGGGATTCCTGGCTCGCCGGATCGCCGTTGGCGGAGCGGGTCAGCACGACGTCGACGTGGTCGTTGGGCACGACGAAGCCGCCGGAGGCGGCGTCGGCAGCGATGGTGACCGAGACGGCGCGCATGCCCGTCGACAGGATCGCCGAGAGGAAGCCACCGCCGGCGGGGGCGAGCTTCTGGGCGACGATCGGGTCGCCGGCAACGAAATCGACGCGGGCAACGGAGCCCTGGGTCTTGCTGAGGGCGTCCGGGTCGGCCGCGGCGGTGATGAATTCGGGGCGGAGCGCGCTGTCGGGCCAATCCTGCCACTGCAGCGACTGGGCGGTGAAGCGCTGGCCGGTGCCGACCGCCTGCGCGGCGACGAGGATGCGGGTGACGGGCTTGGCCGCTTCCACAGGCATGACGGCGGTGGCGGCGGCCGTGGAGGGCTGCTCGTACTGGTTGGCGAGGAAGGCCGCGGCGCCGGCGGCCAGCACCGCGACCCCGATCAGCAGCAGGCGGCTCGGCGGGATGGCGCGCGGCCAGCGCATGCGATCGCGCAGGCCGTTGAAGTTGCGGTCCTCGACGCGGGCGATGACCGATTGCAGGGCTTCGGCGCGCAGCCGGTCCATGCCGCGCCGCTCGGTCTGGCGGCGCTCGGTAGGCTGGCGGCGATCGAGCGACGAACCGGGCGCCCACTCCACCTCGTAGCGCGCGGGCTGCGGCGATCCGCCCTCGGATTTGGCAGCAGCAACAGTCTCAGTCCGCCGAAGCAATAGTCCCTCGCTCGCAGCTTGTTCGCCCCACCAGTGCGGCGGCCGTCCAGGCCGGAACGGCCCGTCAGTCCTGTGTAGCGGGCAACAATGA
>JAEWCE010000005.1 GCA_023390785.1 Pseudomonadota bacterium | reverse complement strand
GACCACGGGTCCATGCCGGTGCACAGGCCGAGCTTGTAGCCCATGTCGGCATTGTTGCGGAACTTGGCTGAGCTCACCAGGGCCATGAAGGGCTCCTTCTGGCCGGGCGCGCCGGCAGCGGCGGAGGCTTCGTCGTCGCTGCTGGTCAACAGGGGCGAGTTCTGAGCGAGGGCTTTTACCCACGCCTTCGTGGCGCTCTCCTCGTCGGTCTTGAGGTCCTTGCCGTAGAGTGCCTTGTAGGCAGCCGCGACTTTGGCGTCGTCATGCGTCTGCATCTGGTTGAACCAGTCGTCGTAATTGGGCTTGCCGAGCGGATCCTGCAGGGCGACCTTGCCCTTCCACTGCGGCTCGGTGAGCTGCCAGATGTTGCTCACCGGGCACTTGTCATAGACTTCGGTGTTGTAGGCCCAGACATTGGCGTCGTTGGTGACGACCAGGGGGTCCTGGTAGAGCTTGGGCACCTTGTCGACCATGTCGGGCGGCATCCAGCTCTCCGCGAACTTTTCGGGCAGCAATTGCGCGATGGCGGCGGGCGGATCGCTGAGCACGATCACGTCCGTCTGCACATTGTTGGCCTGATGTTCGCGGATCACCATTTCGAGCGAGTCGGGTGCCTTGATCTTGGTGCCGGTGGCCTCGATGCCGTACTTCTTGGTGAAGGCCTTGGCCTGCTCGACGATCTTGCCGGTGCTGTCGTACACGGTGATCGGCGGCTCGCCCTTGGCGGCGGCGATGAGGGCGTCGATGTTGAAGTCGTCGGCGAGGGCCGGCGCGGTCATGCCGGCAGCGATGGCCAGGGCGGCGACGGCTGTGAGCGTCCTGCTCATTGTGGTCTCTCCTCTCTGTTCTCGTTCAGCGTTTGTAGTTGATGGTCCAGAAATCCTGCCAATCCTGGCGGGCGTCGTAGTCATCGGCGGCGGTTGAGCTGTCGTAGGGAGTGAGCTGATTCATGTAGGCGGCAATGCCGGACTGCTCGTCGGCATTGGGCGGCACCTTGCTGTTGCCGGAGACCTTGCCGTCGACCGTCTGGTTGGAGATGCCTTCCTCAGTCATCAGGTAGTGGATGAAGAGCTTGGCGGCGTTCGGGCTCTTGCTGCCCTTGGCGATGAGGCCGAAGCCCGGATAGATGAACCCCGATACCGGGTCGATGCCGGCGCAGATGCCGAGCTTGTAGCCCTTGTCGACATTGTTGCGGAACTTGGCGACCGAGTTGAGGCCGACGAACGGCGCCTTCTGGCCCGGCGCGCCCACCGCGGCGGAGACGGCCTCGGAGTCGGCGAGGAGCGGCGCGTTGGCGGCGAGCGCCTTGACCCAGGCCTTTGTGGCGGTGCCGGGCTCGGCGTCGAGCGGCTTGCCGTAGAGGTCCTGGTAGGCCTTGGCGAGATCGGCATCGTGGTGCGTCGCCATCTGGTTGAACCAGTCGGCGTAGTTCGGCTTGTCGAGCGGATCGAGCATCGCCACCTTGCCCTTCCATTCCGGCTCTGTGAGCTGCCAGAGATTGGTGATCGGGCACTTGTCGTAGGCTTCGGTGTTGTAGCTGATGACGTGCTCGTCGCTGACGACGACCAGTGGGTTCTGCAGGGCCGCAGGGATATCGGCGGCCAGGTCCGGCGGCACCCAACTATAGGCAATGCCCTCGGGGATCAGCTGCGCCACCGACGCAGCCACATCACCCGAGACCGAGACGTCGCCAACGATCTTGCCGGCCTGCGCCTCGCGAATGAAGAGCTCGACCTGCGTCGGCTCGTTGACCTTCTTGCCGGTCGCTTCGATGCCGTACTTCTTGGTGAAGTTCTGCGCCGTCTCAACGATCTTGCCGGTGGTGGCATAGACGGTGATCGGGCCCTCCTGCCTGGCGGCGGCGATCAGCGCGTCGAGGCTGAAATCGTCGGCCAGGGCCGGCATCGCCGAGCCGGCGAGCAACGCTGCGCCAAGCAGCCAGCGGTAGATGGTGGATGATGATGTCAATTCGTTCCCCTCCTCGGAATCAGTTGTTGTGGCGGTGGTCCGGCGACGCCGCACCTGCCAGCCGATCGCCCTCAGCATCGAACAGGTGCAGCGCTGCCGGTTTCGCCCAGACGACCACGTCATCGCCCGCGGCAAAGCCAGGCGGTTCGTGTGCGGCTGCGAACAGTTTCTCGCTTCCGGCGGCAATTTCGACGATCCAGCTTCCACCGGTCGGCAAGACGCCACTGACGCGCGCCTGAAGGCGGAAGGCGCCGGCAGGCACATCCGTGCCGTCGGCGGACAGGTGCAGCGCCTCCGGGCGAATGCCGACCGAGGCAACATCGGCGCGGTCTCCCAGCACGGGACGGAGTACCGTTGCCAGCGTCGAGGTGGCCGCCGTGCGCATTTCGACGAGATTGATCGGCGGGTTGCCGACGAATTCGGCGACGAAGCGATTGGCCGGCCGGTCGTAGATGTCGTTGGGCGTGCCGACCTGCTGCAGCCGGCCGTCGCGCATGACGGCGATGGTGGTCGCAAGCGTCATGGCTTCCCACTGATCGTGAGTGACGAAGACGATGGTGGTCCTGAACGCCTCATGGAGGCGTTTGAGCTCGGCGCGCATCTCGAGGCGCAGACGTGCATCGAGGTTCGAAAGCGGCTCGTCGAGCAACAGCACCTTTGGGTTGACGGCAAGCATGCGGGCGAGGGCGACGCGCTGCTGCTGGCCACCGGACAGCTGCGAGGGATAGCGATCGCGATACTGCTCGATGCCCAGCGCCTGCATGACTTCGGTGACCCGGGCTTCGCGCTCGGCCCTGGGCACCTTGCGTAGCCGCAGGCCGAAATCGGTATTGCGCTCGATGGTCAGGTGTGGCCACAGCGCGTAGCTCTGGAACACCAGACCCATGCCCCGCCGCTCGGGGGGCACGAAGATTCCGGCGTCGACGTCGTCGACCTTGTCGCTGCCGACCTGGATCTCGCCGCCGCTCAGATGTTCGAGACCGGCGATCATGCGCAGCGTCGTGGTCTTGCCGCAGCCGGAGGGACCGAGCAGGCACATGAATTCGCCGTCGCCGATTTCGAGATCGAGGTCGCTGACGGCATTGAGCGCCCCGTTCCCGTAGCTCTTTTCAACGTTGCGCAAGCTGATTGTCGGCATGTCAGCCACCTAGTCCTTCAGCCAGATTGGTCCTGGTCAGTTTCTGCGCCAGCAGCGTGCCAGAGTAGGCAAGGCCGGCGATGATGAGCACGACGGCATTGGCCGCCTGCGTGTAGTGGTAGTCGACGAGCCGCAGCGAATAGGTGGTCAGCACGTCCGTGCTGGGCACGGCGAGAATGACGAACAGGCTCAGCCCCTTGATGCCCGAGATGAACGGCATCAGGATACCGGTGGTGAGAGAGCCCTTCTGTATCGGAATGACGATGGTCAGCATGCGCCGCAGCCAGCCGGCGCCGGCGATCTGCGCCGCTTCTTCGGGGTCCTTGCCGAGCTGCATCATGGCAGAAATCCCGGCGCGCGATGCATAGGGCATCTGCTCGGCGACGAGCGCCAGCAGCAGGATGAAGGCGGTGCCGTAGAGCGACGGAATCGGCCCGCGCGGTACGGCGAAGAGGGACAAATAGGCGGCGGCGAAGGCGATGCCTGGCACCAGATAGGGCAGGAAGGTCACATGCCGCAGGAACAGCGCCAGCGGCCACAGCAGGGTGCGCGCGACGACGTAGCCGACGAGCAGGCCGAGGATTCCGGAGGTAATCGAGGCACTGCCGACGATCCACAGGCTGTTCCAGGCCGCGTTCCACAAATCGGGCGTCAGCAGAATGCCGTTCTGCAGCGCGACGGTGTTGAGGTTGTGGCCGATCCAGAAATCGAGTGTGAAATTGTCGGGCGAGAAGTTCGCCGGCTGCCGCATGATGGTTGACAGGAACAGGGTGGCGATCGGCAGGCCGACACTAAGCAGAAAGATGAGGAAGGCGAGGCCGGTGGCGGGCAGGCGCAGCGGGCCGAGCCCGCTCAGCCGGTTCATGGAGCCCTTCGAGCCGATGGTGACAAAGCGCCGGGCCTCGCGCACGAGGCGCGCATCGACCAGCATCGAGAGGATGCCGATGAGCATGATGGAGCCGGCGAGCACCGCCGCCACGCCGGTGTGGCGGGAGGAGATGTTGCGGTAGAGCGAGGTGGAGAGCACGTCGAAATCGACCGGCAGGCCGAGGACGTAGGGGACGCCGAACTCTCCCAGCGACTTGGCGAAGATCAGGATGATCGCCGACAGCAGTGAGGGCAGCATCAGCGGCAGGATGATCTTCGAGGTCACCGTGGCGGTGTTGGCGCCGAGCACGCGGGCGGAGTCCTCGAGTTGCGAATCGAAGCGGCGCAGGGCGTTGCCGAACAGCAGGATGACGAAGGGCGCGTAGTGGAGCGCCATGATGATGGTGATCGGCACCTGGCCGTAGGCGAGCCAGTCGGGCGGCGACAGGCCGATGGCTTCGAGCCAGCCGAGCTGGCCACCGATGGTGCGGTTCTTGAACAGCGTGGTCCAGGCGAGCGCGAAGGTCCAGGCCGGCAGCATGTAGGGGACGATCAGGGCGGTGGCGAGCCAGCGACGGGCGAGCATGTCGGTGCGGCTCAGCAGCCAGGCCATGGTGCCGCCGATGGCGACGGCGAGGAAGATCGCGCCGGCGGCGACCGTGAGCGTGTGGATGAGGGGCTGCCAGAACAGGTCGGACGACACCGCAGAACTGAAGGTGCGGGTGAGGTAGTAGAGGGTGGGCAGGCCGACCGCGGCATGGGCCCGGCGCTCGTCGCCGAACTGCACCAGGATGGCGTCGGACAGCATGGAGATGACCGGCACGACGATCAGGTAGGCGAACAGGATCGCCGCCAGGACGCCGATGATGGTGGTGGGGTCGCGCAGGGACAGGCGGACGATCGAGCGCGAGCGAGCCTTCGACCGTGCCATCTCGTTGCGCCCCGCCGATGCAAGGGCGGGCTTCGCCGAGGCGCCGGGCGTGCTCATCGCGCCATGCCCCATCGCGGGTGTGGTGATCCCTCCGCCTGCACTTGCTCCTCCTCTGCCGGCGTGATCACGTTTGCACACCTGTGCAGCAATCGCAAGAGGCTGTTTTGCTGGAGTTGAATGCGTGTGGAAAGATCGGTCGTGCACACGATTGCATCGGCGGAGAAGGGCCGCAATGACGGCGTCACGGCCGTCTTGCTCTTCGGTCGATTGTCTGCAAGCAGGGTGGCGGTGTTGACCGGAAGGAGCCGAGGGCGATGGGATCCACGCAAATCCGCAGGGAGGTTCTGAGCCTGCCGATGGCGCGGCTGGGGCGGCCCAGCAACATGCCGCGGTTCCGCTGGCAGCAGCCGATGCCGGACCGGCCGACGCCGCCCAATGTCGGCCTCACCGACGAGGAGAGCGCCCACGGCTTCCGCTGGGGCGAGGATTCGATCCTGCCGTACCAGGTGTCGGACGACTACGATCGGACAGTGCAGCCCGGCGAGCTCGAGGTGCTGGTCATCGACAATGGCCGGCTGCGGGCCGTCGTGGCGCCGTCGCTGGGCGGGCGGCTGCTCGAGCTCAAGAACCTTGCGACCGGCCGCGACCTGGTGTTCCGCAATCCGGTGTTCCAGCCGGCCAATCTCGCGGCGCTCAACGCCTGGTTCTCGGGCGGCATCGAGTGGAACGGGTTGATCCCGGGACACACGCCGTTCACCTGCGCTCGCGTGTTCGCGGGGGTGCGCGAGACGCCGCGCGGGCCGATTCTCAGGATCTACGAGTTCGACCGCATCGTCGAGGCGACGTGGCAGGTCGATCTGTTCCTGCCCAGCGACGGGGCGTGCCTCTATGCGCATGGACGTATCGTCAACCCATCAGCCGAGCCCAAGCTCGCCTATTGGTGGACCAATGTCGCGGCGCCGATGGGGGACGGCACGCGGGTGCTGAGCCCGGCAGACTATTCGGTCGAACACATCTGGCCAGGCAACAATCTTGGCCGCTGCGAGTTTCCGCGGGCGGACTGGGATGCGTCCTATCCGGACAATTGGAAGAACGCGACGTCGGTGTTCTTCCGGGCGCCGGCCGGGGCGCGACGATTCGTGATGTCGGTCGATCGCGATGGGTTCGGGCTGGGCCAGACCGCGACGAGCGAGATGGTTGGCCGCAAGTTCTTCTATTTCGGCAGCGCGCCGGGCGGGCAGAACTGGATGGACTACCTGTCGCGGCCGGGCGAGGGAAAGTACCTCGAAATCCAGAGCGGCATCGCGCCGACGCAGAACCAGCGCTTTGCGCTCGGCGGAAATGCCGAACTCGACTGGACCGAAGCGTTCTTTCCGGTGCGGCTGGAGGCGGGGCGCGCCCACGAGGCTGCCTATGGGGCGGCGGTGGCGCACGCGGCCAAGTTTGTCGACGGCGCCGTGCCGCCGCCCGAACTGGCTGAGGTCGATGCTTTCCTCCGGGAGCAGGCGCGGCTGCCGCTCAGCGCACGATATTCGGCGGGGGAGCCGTGGGGGACGCGGCAGGAAAGGCTCACGGGCAGGCCGCTGGCCGCTGGCCTCGATTTCGAGATGATGGTGCCGGAGGACTTCTGGGACGAGCTGGCGCGCGGGACGACGGTTTCGGCAGAGAGCCTTGCCACATTGCCCCAGGGCGTTGCGGTCTCGCCGGCGTGGGTGGAGCGCATCGCTGCAAGCGCCGCGGCGCACGGAACGAGCTGGCTGCACGAGCTGGCGCTGGCGACCGCGCTGCTCGATCGCGGCGACAGGGATGGGGCGCGCGCGCATGTCGAGCGCTCGCTGTCACTGCGGCCCAACTGGGCGGCGTATCGGCTGCGAGCCCTCATGACCGACGATGCCGATCGGGCCTCGGCCGACTATCTGCGCGCCTGGCAGGCGGGTGGAGCGCCGGCCGAGCTGGCGGTGGAGATTGCGACGCATTTCATGCGGGCGGAGCGGGCGGCCGATCTCAAGACCTTCGTCGAGGCGCTGCCCGAGGAGATTGGCAGCAATGAGCGGATCGTTCTCGCGCGTGCCGTGGTGGCGGCCGATGGCGGGCGGTTCGACGAGCTCGAGCGGCTGCTGCTGAGCCGGCAGTTCGCGACGATCCGCGAGGGCGAGACGCTGCTGTCGGATCTGTGGGATCGGCTGCGACGCGGGCGGGTCGAGGCCCAGCTTGGACGCAGCGCGACTGCCGAGGAGCTTCGGCAGGACCTCGTGGCGCATCCGTTGCCGCGGTCGCTCGACCTGCGCATGCACCAAATCGCGGACTAGGGCGCAACCGCGCTGGGCGCGCGCCCGGCCATGGAGGCGGCAATGGTTGCAACCATTGCCTCATCTACAGTTATGCCGACCGCACGCAGCGCGAGGACGGCGGCGCCGACGGTGCCGTCGGCGGCCATGCGGATGTCGGGCTCGTGGCCGGCGGCGCGGACGATGTCGGCGATGGCGGGAGCCACGCCGGTCAAATGCGCGATGACTCCGCCGCCGAGCACGACCGGGCCGGGCATCATCGCGTCGAACGCCAACGCAAAATGCGTCGCAAGATAGCCTTCCGCTTCGATGATGAGGCGGGCGGCGACGGGGTCATCGCGATCGGCGAAGACGAGCGGGGCGAAGCGCGCCAGCTCGATCGGGCGGATGGCGTAGATCGCATCGATCAGCAGCCGGAGCGGGGCAGGGCGGCCGAGAATGCGATCGCCGCTCCAGGGAATCTCGAACGCGGCAAGGAGGGCGGGGGTCAGCGCGGTGCGTTCGCCGCGCCCCTCGAGGTCGGCGACGGCGGCGCGGGCGGCCTGCTGGCCGAGCCAGAAGCCCGAGCCCAGATCGCCTGCCAGCCAGCCGGCGAGATCGACCACGCGCTCGACCTGGCCGCCGCGAATGCGCACGGCGCCGGCGCCGGTGCCTGCGATGACGCAATAGCCCTCCGTCGTGGCAGTCACCGACGAGAACATCGCCTGCACGTCGCCGACAAAGACGATGGGGCCCGTCAGCCCGACAGCGCGGAACCCCGTTTCCAGCTTCGCCAGCGCCACATGCTTTTGCGGCCCGGCGAGTGCGATCAGTGCGATGGCGATGTCGGGCTGCTCGAGCCCGGCTTCGGCCACCGCAGTCTCGACAGCCGAGATGATGGCCGATGCCGCCTGGTCGGGCGTGTTGGAGGCGGGATTGCCGCCGAGATTGCGGCCCCGCCCCAGGCAGCGGCCGGTTTCGTCGATCAGGCAGGCACGCGAGGTCGAGCCGCCGACGTCGATGGCGAGCAGGGTTTTGCCCATTTCCGTCATCACCTCGCTTGCAATCGGCAAACTTGCTGGATAAGAATTGTTTTCACCGGCTCGTCGGCCTTCTTGAGAGTGATTTTCAGGCGTGGGCTCGTTAGCACAGATGACCGTACCCGCAAAGACGTTCAGCGTCCTCGATCGTATCAAGACTTACCAGTCGCAGATGCCGGCGACGATGGCCAAGATTGCGGCGGTGCTCATCGACGACCCGAAGGCGCCGCTCAACTTGTCCATCACCGAGCTGGCCGACAGGGCGGGGACCTCGGCGGCAAGCGTCACGCGGTTCTGTCGGATGATCGGCTACAGCGGGTACTCGCCGCTGCGCGTCGGCATTGCCGAAGACGTGGGACGCGGCGGCGCGCAGGCGGCGTGGATTGCCGACATCGGCCGTTCCTTCGGTCCGGACGATCCGCCCGACGACATCCAGCGGACGCTGCTCAATACGCATGTGCGGTCATTGCAGACGACCGCCGGCCTGCTCGACCTGCCGACGGCGGTGCGAGTGGCGGAAGCGATCGCCAAGTCACCGCATGTCGACGTCTATGGTGTTGGCGGCAGTGCGCTTACGGCGCTCGAGATCGAGGCCCGCCTCTACCGCATCGGCATCAACGTCCACCCCTGGGCCGAGGTGCACAACGGCCTCACCAGTGCAGCCATCCTCGACCGCAAATGCGTGGCGATCGGCATCTCCAATACCGGCCGGACCGATGAGACGATCCAGATGCTGACGGTGGCAAAGGCGTCGGGTGCGCGCACGGTGGCGATCACCGGCAATCCGGACTCGCCACTGGCGCGGCTGGCCGACGACGTGCTCATTGCCGCATCGCCGGACGGGTATCTGCAGCCGGCGGATCTCTCGGCGCGGCACTGCCAATTGTTCGTGGTCGACCTGCTCTATCTGCTCATCGCGCAATCGAACTTCGACCGGACGACACGGCTGCTCGCGGCATCCGGTGCTGCGGTCGCGCCACGCCGGCGGCCGATGCGCGGTGGGCCATCCTCCCACTCGGCGGCACGCCGCGCGCCGGCCCATCTGTCCAAAGAGCCAAACTGACCATGACCGACCTTATTACGCAGTATCTGAGCGAGATCACGACGCGCCTCGAGCGCCTGGCGGTAGCGGGTGGACCGATCGACGACGCCATTGCGCTGATTACGGATTCGCTCGAGGCGGGCGGTGTGGTGCAGGCGTTCGGGACCGGCCACTCCGAGGCATTCGCCATGGAAATCGCCGGTCGCGCCGGCGGGCTGATCGCCACCAACCGCATCGCGCTGCGGACCCTGGTGCTGCGCGGCGATCGCGACGTGTCGGAACTCGGTGGCGCCGAATTCGAGCGTGATCCCAATGTCGGCGAGAACCTGCTGGCCCTGTTCGACGTGCGGCCCAACGACGTGTTCATCATCGCCTCGAATTCCGGTGTCAACGGATCGATCCTGGGCGTGGCGCTGGCGGCCAAGGCGCGCGGCCACAAGGTGATTGCGGTGACCAGCCTCGAGCATACCAACCGCGTGACCCCCAAGCATCCGAGCGGCAAGCGGCTCAGCGAAGTCGCCGACATCGTCATCGACAATCTGGCGCCGTATGGCGACAGCACCATGCAACTCGAGGGCGGTATCGGTGTCGGCGCCGTGTCGTCGATCACCGCGGCTTTTATTGCGCAGCGCATAACGATCGGCGTCGCCGAGACCATGCGGCGGCGCGGCAAGACACCTCCGGTCTATATTTCTGCCAATATTCCGGGAGGTGACGAGCACAATCGTGCTCTCGAAGATCTCTACGGCTTGCGAATCCGCAGGGAGGCCTGATGGCTTTGTTGTGAAGCCGGCCGGCGTGAGGTTTAATGGACTACACGAAAGAAAGGGAAGGACCAGAAATGGGTATCAATAAGACTATCGACCGCCGTTCGTTCATGCGCGGGACGGCGGCAGCAGCGGCGGCCCTGCCGCTGGGCGGCCTGCTCGGCTCGACCGGGATGTCGACCAGCGCCCTGGCGCAGGCCAACGCCAATCCGTTCGGCGTCGCCGACGGATCGACCGTCGATGCGGTGATCTTCAACGGTGGTTACGGCGTCGACTATGTCGAGTTCGCCGCCAACCTGATGCAGAAGAACAATCCGAAGGTGACGGTGAAGGTGTCGCCGACCACCAAGATCGCGACGGAACTGCAGCCGCGCTTCATCGGCGGCAACCCGCCCGACCTGATCGACAACTCCGGTGCCGACAGCATCGGCTTTGCGGCGATCATCGACCAGCTCGAGGACATGAACAGCGTTCTCGATGCGCCGAGCCTCGAAGGCGTCAAGATCCGCGACACGCTGGTCGGTGGCGTCGAGAAGCCCGGTACCTTCGGCGACAAGTTCATCGCGCTCAACTACGTGATGACGGTCTATGCGATCTGGTATTCGCAGAGCCTGTTCGATGAAAATGGATGGACCCCGCCGACCACCTGGGCGGAAGCCATCGAGCTGGGCAAGAAGGCCAAAGAGAAGAACCTCTATCTCTTCGGCTGGGGCAAGGAAGCCGCAACCTACTACCGCACGACCGCGGTCGCCTCGGCGATCAAGGAAGGCGGCGACGAAGTGCGCCTGGCCATCGACAACTTCACGCCGGGCTGCTGGTCGCATCCGGCCATGCAGGCGGTATTCACGGCGCTGCACGACATCATCACCGGCGGCATGATGAAGCCGGGCGGGTCGGGCACGCAGTTCACCGCGGCGCAGGCGCAGTGGTCGAACGACGAGCAGTTCCTGCTCTATCCCTCGGGCTCGTGGATCGAGAACGAGATGAAGAAGGCGACCAAGGACGGCTTCAAGATGACCGGCATGCCGGAACTCTCGGTGTCGGACAATGGCAAGCTGCCCAAGACGGCCATCCACGCCACTGCCGGCGAGCCGTTCATCATCCCGACCGGTGGCCTCAACGTCGCGGGCGGCAAGGAACTGCTGCGCACGATGCTGTCGAAGGAAGCGGCGGCGAACTTCGCCAAGACCAAGCTGGCCCCGACCATCGTGAAGGACACGGTGCCGGCGGATGGCTTCGGCTCGACCGCCCTGGTGTCGCAGAGCAAGCTCCTCGCCGATGCCGGCAAGGACGTGTTCACCTGGAACTCGTTCGACCTCTACGGCACCAACTCCGACGAGCTGGTCGTGTGGAACAGCTTCCTCGACGGCAAGCTCAGCGTCGCCGACTTCACCGCGGCGCTGCAGAAGATCACCGACAAGGTCTACAATGACCCGTCGGTTACCAAGGTTGTCGTGAAGTGACGGTCGGCACGATGGCGAGAGCGCCCGCTCTCAAGAAGTGGACGTTGCCCAGTTTCGAGCAGGCCAGTTTCGTTGTGGTCTTTCTCGGGCTTCCGCTCGCGATCTATATCATCTTCGTGATCTCGCCATTCGTGCAGGCCTTCTACTACTCGCTGACCGACTGGTCGGGCTTCTCGAAGTCGATGAACTTCATCGGTCTCGAGAACTATCTGAGGTTGTTGCAGGACGACGTCTTCCTGAAGGCTGTGGCCAACAGCATCTTCCTGGTCGTCGTCCTGCCGCCTCTGGTGATCGTGCTGTCGCTGACGCTGGCGACATTGGTGACGGTGGGCGGGGTGACCCGCGGCGAAGTCCGTGGCCTGGCGCACTCCGACATCTACCGGGTAATCTCGTTCTTCCCCTACACCGTGCCGGCGATCGTCATCGGCATCATGTGGGCGCAGATGTACGACCCCTCGAATGGGCTGCTGAACGGCATCCTGACCGCGATGGGGTTCGACATGTTCAAGTCGTTTCCCTGGCTCGGCGACGAGCGCACCGCCATGGGCGCCTCGATCTTCGTCATCGTGTGGTCGATGGTCGGCTTCTACATGGTGCTGTTCGTTGCAGCGATCAAAGGCATCCCGGCGGAAGTGTATGACGCCGCGCGCGTCGATGGTGCCGGGCGCCTGCGCACGGCGATCTCCATCACCGTGCCAATGATCCGCGACACGATCCGCACCGCGTACATCTATCTTGGCATCCTGGCGCTGGATGCGTTCGTCTACATGCAGGCCCTCAACTCGAACGGTGGCCCGAACAACGGTACGCTGGTGATCTCGCAGGATCTGCTGGTCACCGCGTTCAAGAAGGGCAAGTTCGGCTACGCCAGCTCGATGGGCGCGACCCTCGCCATCATCACGCTGGTGTTCGCGGCGCTGGTGTTCCTGGTCTTCTACCTGCTGGGCGAGAAGACGCCGCGCGCGTCGAAGACCGCCGCTGCGGCACCGGCGGCGTCGCCGACAAGCTCGGTCGACGTGCGAGCGGCCGTGGCTGCGTTGCGCACGAAGACAGCGGGCACCGCGGCGGTCGCTGGAGCTGCGTCCCCGACGCAGCGCGCGCCGTCACGCCCGGGCTTCTGGACGGATGGCAAGGTGGCGGCGATCTCGCACACCTCGCTGATCGTCTGGTGCATCATCGTGTGCGGGCCACTGCTGTGGGTGGTGATGTCGTCGTTCAAGACGACGAAGGAAATCTTCGCCTCGCCCTTCGCGCTGCCGTCGAGCTGGAACTTCGACAATTATGTTTCGGCGTGGACGACGGCGAGCATTGGCACGTTCTTTTTCAACACCGTCATCGTGGTGGCGAGCGCGCTGGTGATCGTCATGATCCTGGGGGCCATGTGCGCCTACGTGCTGGCGCGCTTCGACTTCCGCGGCAGCAAGCTCATCTACTACGCGATGCTGGCGGGGCTGACATTTCCGCCGTTCCTTGCGGTAGTGCCATTGTTCCTGACGCTGCGGAACATTGGCCTGATCAATACGCTGCCGGGCCTCATTATCGTCTATGTCGCCTTCGCGCTGCCGTTCACGGTGTTCTTCCTCTACGCCTTCTTCAAGGCGCTGCCGCAGGAAGTCGCCGAAGCCGCGGCGATCGACGGCGCCGGCCCGTGGCGCATCTTCTTCCAGATCATGCTGCCGATGGCGCGGCCGGGCATGGCGTCGGTGGCGATCTTCAACTTCCTCGGCCTATGGAACCAGTTCCTGTTGCCGGTGGCGCTCAACACCAGGACCAACAATTACGTGCTGTCGCAAGGCATGGCGTCGTTCGCGTCGCAGGCCGGCTACGCCGTGAACTTTGGAGCGCTGTTCGCGGCAGTGGTGATCACGGTGCTGCCGGTGCTGATCACCTACATCATCTTCCAGCGGCAATTGCAGGGCTCGGTATCGCCGGGGCTGCTGAAGTAGACTCACCGGCTGACGCCTTCATTGCGGCCCCTCGGCGGCGCCGCAATCTGATGCGCGGGCGCTAGCCCTTCACCGCGCCGGCCGTCAGGCCGGCCACGATCTGCCGGTTGAAGAACACATAGGCCAGCAGCGGCGGAATGGTGATGAGCAGGATGTTCATGAACAGCAAATTGTACTGCGTACTGAACTGGCTCTGGAAGTTGTAGAGCGTGAGCTGCACCGTGACGTTCTCCTTGCCGGGCAGGTAGTAGAGCGGATTGGTGAAGTCGTTGAAGACGGTCACCGACTGCACCACCGCCACAGTCATCACCACCGGGCGCAGCAGCGGCAGGATGACGAGGAAGAACACGCGCAGCGGTCCGGCTCCGTCGATGATTGCGGCCTCGTCGAGCTCACGCGGGATCGACGCGACGAAGGCGCGGAACAGCAGGATGGCAAAGCTCAAGCCGTAGGCGACCTCGACCAGCACCATGCCGTGCAATGTTTTGAACAGGCCGAGGCCCTGCAGCACCCAGATCGTGGGTACGACGGCGGGCGGCACGATCAGCCCCATCAGCACGAAGAAATTGACGATCGAGGTCCAGCGCGACGGACGGCGCTGCAGCACGAAGCCGACCATGGCGGCGAGGATCACGGTGATGAGAACACTCGCGGCAGTGAGGATGATGGAGTTGATGAAGGCGGTGACCAGCATGTAGTCGCGGGTCGACACCACCTCCACGATGTTATCCCACAGATGCCATTCGGTCGGCAGCGTGAAGCCGCGCAGCGAAGCGTCCTTGCGAGTCTTCAGCGCCGTGAGGATGATGAAGATGAAGGGGACGATGAAGACGACGATCGAGGCGAGGATGGCGATCGCGCCGACGAGGTAGCGGCGAACCGGGTTCATTGCTGCACCTCGCGCCGGTTGAGGAAGTTCGACAGCGGCACGATGATCAGCGCCACGAGCACGAGCAGGACGACGTTGCCGGCGGTCGAGAGGCCGTAGAAGCCGGCCTGGTACTGCTTGTAGATCACCGAGGCGATGACGTCGGAGGTAAAGCCCGGGCCGCCGCGGGTCATGGCCCAGATGAGATCGAACGAGCGTAGTCCGCCGATCAGGCTGAGGATGATCACCGTGGTGGTCGCCGGATGCAGCAGCGGCAGCGTGATGTTCCAGAAGCGCTGCCAGGCGGTGGCGCCGTCGATCTTGCTGGCTTCGGTGTATTCGGGTGGGATCGCGGCGATGCCGGCCATGTAGATGACGGTGGCGAGACCGACACCCTTCCATACATCGACCAGCCCAACCGAGATCAGCGCCAGCTTCGGGTCGGTCAGCCAGCCCGGGCCCTGGATGCCGAGGAGCGCCAGGCTCTCGTTGATGATGCCGTGCTGTGGGTTCATCAGCACGGTGAAGGTGATGCCAACACCGACGGTGGAGACCAGGGTGGGGAAGAACACGACGAGGCGTAAATAGCCGCGGCCGAACACGTCAGAGGTGAGCAGAAGGGCCAGCATCATGCCGAGCACGACCTTAAGGCCGGAGGTCATGGTGCCATAGATCAGCGTGTTGATCAGGCCCTGGTAGAGAAAGGGTTCGCGGAAGAACTGAATGAAGTTGGCAAGGCCGATGAACTCGGCCTTGAACAGCGTCCAGCGGGTAAGGCTGAAGAACAGCGACGCCAGGGTGGGGAACAGGAACAGCACGCCGTAAACCACCGCGGCGGGCACGTAGAACCAGTTGGAATAGGGAGAGGGGACCCGGCGAGTTTTCGGGGCAGACGCGGTAGCCACGCCATCATGCGCTGCGACTGCCATGGTTCCTCCTCGTTGCAGCCGCGTCCAGCATGACGCCGGGCGCGGCCGATCTCAAGACGCGCGGCTAGTTCCAGCCGGGCAGGCCGAGCTGTAGCGCCTGCTTCTTGACGTCTTCGTCGTAGAGCTTGGCAGCATCGGCGGCGGGGCGGATGCCGGAGCCGACCTCGACGGTGATCTGTTCGAGCGAGGGGCCTTTGACCGGCGACAGATATTCGAGTGCCGGAGCGGTATGGCCGCCCTCCTGGAAGTAGGGCAGCAGGTCCTTGACTGCCTGCGGGACGTTGTCGGGCAGGGTGCAGCCCTTGATCAGGTACGGCCCGGTGGCGCCATTGGCGGCGCTGCGGATGTCGCAGCCCTTGGTGCTGGCGATGAAGGCCACGAACTTCTTGGCCTCTTCAGGATGCTTGGTGCCCTTGTAGATATAGACCGCCGCCGGTTCCCAGACAGTGAGGCCGTTCTTGGAGGCATCATCGCCGGGGATGGCGAAGAAGCCGACATCATTGAGCTGGTCCGGATTGTTCTGGGCAATGCCGCCGATAGCGAAGGTCAACATCGGATAGTGGGCGCCTTCGCCGGTGGCGACCATGCGCAGGCCATCGTCGAACTTGGCGGAGGCGAAGTCGGCATTGAGATAGCCCGCCTTGAACACGTCCTCGCCATGCTCGAAGCCCTTCATGGCGGCAGGAGTGTCGGCATAGTGCGCCTTGTTGGCGGTGTAGTCGGCGGCGAAGTTCGGAACGGCCGCCTGCACGTTGTAGAAGTCGCCGAGCACGAAGAGCTGGCTGGTCCAGGTGTCGCCGAAGGTCTGGATCAGGGGGGCGGCTTTGCCGGCGGCCTTGATCTTTTCGTTGTTGGCCATGAAGTCGGCCCAGGTCTTGGGCACGCTGAGGCCGAGATCGGCGTAGATCTTGCGGTTGTAGAGGATGCCGCCGCCCATGGCCGCCTCCTCAGGCACGCCGTAGACCTTGCCGTCTTCGGAGACCACCGGCTTGAACGAGTCCATGACGTTGGCCTGGAAGGGTTCGTTGGTGAGGTCCATCAGGTTCTGCGCCGGATTGAGGGCGTGGAACAGCGAGCCGGCGTTGTAGCGAAACACGTCGCCCATATCGCCGGTGGCCAGCTTCGTCTTGACCAGGT
>JAEWCE010000370.1 GCA_023390785.1 Pseudomonadota bacterium | reverse complement strand
CTTAGGGGGTCAATATTGCGCGCCGATAGGGGGTCAATCTTCGACGCCGTTTGACATCGTCGCCTGCTGAATACCCCGTCCCGCCTGGTCCTGATCCGGGTGGATGACGAGAACGCCGCGGTGCTGCTCGCGAGCTATCTTCGCGGTCCCGGTCAAGTATCCGGCAAGGTGGCCTGCCTCACCGAGCAGACCCGGGCCGGCGGCCAGCTCGTCCCCGTGGGGCATGGCGAACTGTCCCGGCTCGAGGACGGCGTCAGCGTGGTGATGGTCTCGCAGGATCCCGAGGGTGTGCTTGTTCCCGAGGCCCTGGCTGCGGCCGATGGCGTCATCGCCGTCCCAACCCCGACGATCACTGTCGTGCGCCGGACGATCCGCGCCGTCACCGGCAAGGCGGTCCGCGGGCTTGAACAGTCCGACATCGATGGGCTGGGCATCAGCGATCTGCTCGTCTGTATCCGCCGGGGGCTCTCCGCCCATCAATGCGTGCTGACCCTGCGCCGGGTGGCGCGGTTCAAGCAGCAGAAGCTCGGGGCTCTGGCAACGTGATCCCGCTCGAGCAGCTGGCGCTGACGCGCGAGGTGGCGGAGTGGGCCAAGTGCACGCTCGACCTCATGCGCCGGGTGAGTGCCAAGACGCTGCAGCCGTCGGCGCTGCGCTTGCCTGCCTCGAGGGCCCTTCTGGGACCGGCAAGACCACGATTGCAGCATCGCTGGCGCGTTCGGCCGGCTGAGAGTTCGTCCCAACCTCGGTTGGCGAGTGGTTCGCCAGTTCCGGTGGCCATCTGGGCGACGTCGTCCGTGCTGCCCGCAAGTTCTTCAACGAACTGACACAGGCGAAGGGTCCGGTCGTCGGCCTACTGGACGAAATCGACGCCTTGCCCAATCGCGCCACGCTGTCCCAGCAGGATTTGCAGTGGTGGACCTCGCTCATCACCTTCACCCTCACCGAGATTGACCGGTTACGTAAAGCCGGCCGGCCGATCCTGCTGCTGGCCGCGACCAATCATTTTGAGCATCTCGATGCGGCCCTGGTTCGCCTGGGCCGGCTCGAGCGGCGGGTCAGCGTGCTGCCGCCCAACGAGCAGGAGCGTTTGGCGTTGTTTGCCTCGTGCCTGGGGAGCAGGATCGGCAGGGAAGGGCTCTCGAGCCTTGCGCGCCTCTCCGTGCTGGCGACGTCGGCGCGGATCGAGAGCTGGTGCAGATCGGCGATCGCCGCGGCCGAAGCCGCTGGACGGCCGCTGGCGCTGCGTGACCTGATTGAGCTGATCGCACCCCGTGGGCAGCGTTCGGACCGGACGGATCGCGCGGTGGCGTCGCATGAAGCTGGCCATGCCATTGTGGCCCACGATTTGGGCGTGCCGGTCACCGAGATCTCCATCCTGCTCGATGCGCTGTTCACCTGGCTGACCGAGCTCGCGCCGCAGGCGGGCTGGCAGCCGGTCCAGATCAAAGAGAAGTTCGCCACTCTGCGCTTCTACTGGACCGGCGACCTCCCGACCTTGCCCAGCAGGCGATCGAGGGCGCCGAGTATGTCTCCGGCCACATTTGCGAGGTTTGTGGCGCACCCGGCGCGCTTCAGAACGAAAGCGGATGGGTGGCGACGCGTTGCAGGACCCATGCGGGATGATGGGGCACTGCGATGAACGACACTGACGATCTCTACGACACCGATGATGGCAACTGCCGATCGAGTGATGGCGGCCGCGCACGTCTCAGAGGCCGAGCTTGCTCGGCCTTCATGCTTGTGGCGTTCAAGCCATACTCCAATCCGACCAATCGCTTATCGCCCGATGACTCCATGGCCCGCCTCGGGCCGCCGTAACAGTTCGGCAATGCGGCTGTGTGGTCCGGCGACGACCTTGCCGCTCCAATTGCCGATCCCGGCCGACCATTTCGTCCGGTGTGCCGTCGGCCAGAAACAGCCTCGGACCTCCCGACTGGCACGCAGGCGATCTTGGCCTGTGAATATGCCCAGTATGGTCGTCGACCGGCGTCGAATGGCGCATTGCCCTGAGAAAGCCCCCACCCAAGATCGCTCCGCTGACGTCATGCGAGATCGCAGTAACGATCATGCGACCATCGCAGCTACATACAGGTGAACGGTCGATGCGTGTGTATAAGGTAGGCCAGAATTAGGCCCTGCACTTTGCCGCCGCCGCGAGTTGGCAAGCGCCTACTGTGACGGGGAATGGCGGGTTAATTTCCATATCGTGCTGAATCTCGGGACGCTGGATGCTAGTTTCTCGACCGGCCGCCGTCACCACATGAGTGGGGCGAACCTCGCAGGATGCCATTGACGTCAGGATGCGCGCTGCCTATAACCGGCTGGCCGGTCAATAATCCTGTGGCGGACTCCGAAGCGTGAAAATTCTGGTTGCTGTCAAGCAGGTTCTCGATCCCAGCATTCGGGTTAGCCTCAGACCCGACGGCTCGGGCGTTGACCTGTCGAGGGCCAAGCTCGCGATCAATCCGTTCGACGAGATCGCGCTCGAAGAAGCAATTCGCCTCAGAGAAAGCGGGCTCGCCGGGGAGATCGTGGCTGTTTCGATCGGCCCCCGGCGCTGTGAGGAGGTGTTGCGACGCGCACTGGCGATGGGTGCGGACCGCGCCGTGCTGGTCGAGGCAAACGGACGCATCGAGCCACTCGGGGTTGCCAAGGCGCTGCGTGCGATCATCGACCGCGATGGTGTCGATCTGGTGCTCACGGGCAAGCAGGCCATCGACGATGACTGCGGGCAGACCGGCCAGATGCTTGCATCGCTGCTCGGCTGGCCACAGGCGACATTTGCCTCCGAGCTGCGATGCGCTGATGGACAGTTGATGGTCACCTGCGAAGGTGATGCCGGACTCGAGACGTTCAGGGTACCGCTACCGGCGGTGATAACCACCGACCTCCGGCTCAATGAGCCTCGGCACATCTCGCTGCCCAATGTCATGAAGGCGCGCAGCAAGCCGCTGGAGGCCGTGACAGCGGAGGCGTTGGCGGTCGATCTGTCGCCGCGACAGACGCTGCTGCGTACGGAAACGCCGCCGAGGCGACGCCCCGGGACTATGGTCGGCAGCGTCGACGAGTTGTTGGGAAAACTCAGGCAGGAGGCGCGGGTGCTTTAGCACCGCCACAAGCGATGAGTGAAACTCGGGCAATGCGAATTCTCATACTGGCCGATCATGCAGTCAGCCTCCTGCAGGAGGCCACGGCGCGCGTCGTAACGGCCGCGCAAGCTATCGGGGATAGCATCGATGTGCTGGTCGCCGGCCACAAATGCGACGCGGTCGCCAAGGCCTGCAGCCAGATTGACGGCGTGGGACGCGTTCTGCTCGCCGACGATCCGGCGCTCGAGCATCAGTTGGCCGAAGTTCTGGCGGCGCTTCTCCTTGACCTGGCGCATGACTACGACGTTATTCTAGGGTCGACCGGAGCGGTCGCTCGGCGCACCCTGCCGCGGGTCGCCGCCAAACTCGACGTCATGCAACTCTCGGACGTGATCGACGTCGTGTCGTCCTCGACCTACAAACGGTACGCCTACGCCGGCAACGCCGTCGAGACGATTGAGACGAGCGACACGAAACTGGTGATCACGGTCCGCCGAACCGCTTTCGCGGCCGCCGCCGCGAGGCCGGACATTGCGCCGATCGAGCCGGTGAGCGTGCAGCAGATCTTCGCCGTCGGAACGGAGTTCGTCGGTTGCTCGCAGGATGACAAAAACCGCATCGATCTTGCCTCGGCCCGGCGCGTGGTCGCCGGCGGGCGGGCCCTGGGATCGCGTGAGAATTTCGATCGATTGATCCAGCCTTTGGCGGGCAAGCTCGGCGCCGCCGTCGGCGCGTCGCGGGCGGCGGTCGATGCGGGCTTCGTGCCCAGCGATTGCCAGGTCGGCCAAACGGGAAAGGTAGTGGCACCCGAACTTTACATCGCCCTCGGCATCTCCGGGGCTATCCAGCACCTTGCCGGCATGCAGGACAGCAAGATCATCGTTGCCATCAACACGGATCCCAACGCACCAATCTTTTCGGTCGCCGACTATGGCCTTGCGCAGGACATTTTCGACGCCGTGCCCGAACTCATCGACAAAATCTAGAAACCGCGGCGAAAACAGGTCCAACGCCCATTGCCAATGTTCTATATTCTATACAATATAGAATATGGCCGGAACGCAGGGTGAATTTCCAAGCCACTGAAGGAGGAGACAAGTGGACAAACGTAGAATGGCGGCTCGGCCGCTGACGGCATGGGTCGGCGCGGGCATGATGCTCGCGACCGCTCTGACGGGCACGGCTCTTGCCGCCGACCCGGTCGAGATACGCATCATGGCAGTCGATGCCTATGCCCAGACGTGGCAGAAGCTGCTGGTGCCGAAGTTCAACGAGGCCTTCCCGGATATCAAGGTCACCATCGACAGCGCGCCCGGCGCCCAGATGCTGGCCAAGATGATGCTGGACGCCGTCGACCCCAATCCGACCTACGACATCGTGCTTGCGGACGATCCCTGGGTGCCGCAACTCGCCCAAATTGGAGCTTTGCAGGACCTTAAGGGCCCGGAAATCGCCGCCTTTACCGATCCCGGCTACGACTGGGACGATTTCAACGCGACGCCGCTGGCGGCCGGTGAGTGGCAGGGTCACCAATACGCCGTGCCGGTGCGCTCGAACATGCTGCTCATGTTCTACAATCGCGCCCTCTACAAGAAGGCTGGGCTGCCCGAACCGACGCCGGCCCTGACCTGGGACCAGTTCTTCGAACAGGCGCCCAAGCTGGTGCTCGACACCGATGGCGACGGCAAGACTGATGTCTGGCCGTTCACCACGTTCTTCTCGCGCGACGTGCTGACGCCGACGGTCTGGCAGGCCATCCTGAACTCCAACGGCGGCCAGCTTCTCGACGATAGCGGCAAGCCGGCCTTCAACAACGAAGCGGGCATCAAGGCCCTCGAGACGCAGAAGCGTCTGCTCGAGATCGCACCGCCGGGCGCCCTGAGCCATGGGTTCTCGGAGTCGCTGTCGGCATTCCGCCAGGGACAGGCCGCCGTGATGTTCACCTGGGGCAGCGTCTACAAGGCAACCGCGCTCGATCCCACCGTCAGCAAGCTGGCGAAGGGCGATCTGGGAATCCAGACGATGCCTGTCGGCAGCGTCAGCGCCAGCACGCATCGCGGCATCTGGAATGCGGCGATCAGCTCGAAGACGCAGCACCTGAAGGAAGCATGGACCTTCCTGCAGTGGCTCACCTCTAAGCAGGGCGAGCAGATCAACGTGGCGACTACGGGATCTTTCCCGGCACGCAAGTCGACACTCGCCAGTGCCCCTCCGGAGGAGTGGCTGGTGCCGGTCTATGCCGCTTTGCAGCAGGCCTATGACGTGGCTGCGAAGGGCAAGATGTGGCGAATCCGTAGCCCGAAGTCCGACGCCACGCAGCAGGTGCAGGCGGACGAGGATGCGCGCTTCCTCGCGGGCCAGGCGACGGCGGAAGAGGCACTGAAGGAGATGTCCGACAAGATCACGGAAATTCTCCAGTAGAGCTCCCGGGCGGTCGCGGATGGGCGCATCCGCGATCGCTTCCCCGGGGCACGGCATCGACCCGCCCCCGGGGAATAGAACGCAAGTCCAGAAATGATCGCCGGCCACCACGCCGCGGCGGGTGGCGCCTCGAGGAAAGTATGCGCAACAAGGCAATTATCAGCGAAGTCAAGACTCTGTCGGCGAACATCTCGTGGAGGAACTATCAGTTCCTCAAGATCACGGCCGAGGATGGAACTGTGGGCTGGTCGGAGTTCGACGTCAATTTCGGCTCGCCAGGCGTTGCGCAGATCATCAACGACCTGAGCCATCGCCTGATCGGCCAGAGTGCCATGTACCACGAGCACATCTACGAGGATTTGCGGAACATGACGCGCCCGGGCTGGGGCGGAGTCGTCGGCGAGGCGCTCGGCGCCATCGAGAACGCGCTGCTCGACCTAAAGGCCAAGTCGCTCGATGTTCCGTGCTATGTGCTGTTCGGCGGCAAGCTGCGCGACAAGCTGCGCGTTTACTGGTCGCATTGCGTGTCATACCGCACCAGGGTCGACCACTATCCACCCGAGATGGGGATCGTCGACATCAAGGGCGTGCGCAAGATTTCGCGCGAGGTCGTCGAGCAGGGCTTCACGGCGCTCAAGACCAATATCTTCCACTACGACGAGCAGGATCGTATCAAGGGCTGGGGTCCCGGCATGGGCGGCCCCTACGAGCCCGGTCGAAATGTCGAGCGCAAGACGGTGCGCGACCTGCACAAGCATTTGAGCGTGATCCGCGAAGAAACCGGCCCGGACATGGATATCCTCGTCGATCTCAACTTCAACGCGCGAACCGAGGGCTATCTCAACTTCGTGCGGGCGCTGGCGGACCTCGACCTGTTCTGGATCGAAATCGACACGCTCGATCCCAAGGCACTGGCCTATATCCGCTCGCAGAGCAAAGCGCCGATTTCGTCGTGCGAGACCCTGATCGGCCTGCAGCAGTTCCTGCCGTATTTCCAGAACCAGTCGGTGGACGTCGCCATCGTCGATACGCCCTGGAACGGCGTCTGGCAGTCGCTGAAGATCGCGGCGGCGGCCGCCGCCTACGAGGTGAACGTTGCGCCCCACAATTTCTATGGGCATCTCGCGACCATGATGAACGCGCATTTCAGCGCCGCCGTCCCCAATTTCCGCATCATGGAAACCGACATGGACCGGGTGTCGTGGGACCACGAGCTGTTCACGCACCTGCCGGAGTACAGGGACGGCTACCTGATCCTGCCGGATCGTCCCGGCTGGGGCACCGAGCCCAACGAGGCGGCCTTGGCAAAGCACCCACCCAATCCGCTGCTCGGTCCCAGCAAGCGGTCGGTGCCGACAAAGCTGGCGATCTGACAGTCGCGCCAAGGCAGTCGTTCATGTCCGAAATCACCGAAGCCGTCGACGTCGTTATCGTGGGAGCGGGCGCCTCCGCGGCGGCATTCGCCTGGAGCCTTGCCGATACAGGCATGCGCATCGTCTGCCTCGAGCAGGGCGGCTGGGTGCAGTCGGGCGAATTTCCGAGTGTCGGCCGCGACTGGGAAGAGCGGGCCGCGACCGACTTTGCCATCAGCCCGAATGTGCGCATGCGGCCGAGCGACTATCCGATCAACGACAGCGAGTCGCCCATTGCCGTGGCCAATTTCAACGGCGTCGGCGGAGGAACGATGCTCTATGCGGCGCATTTCCCGCGCCTCCACCCCTCCGACTTCCGGGTGAAGACGCTCGATGGCGCTGCCGACGACTGGCCGATCGACTACCGGACCCTCGAGCCGTTCTACGCCGTCAACGACCGCATGATGGGCGTGTCGTCGCTGGCAGGCGATCCGGCCTACCCGGCCAAGGACGCGGTGATGCCGCCCATTCCGATGGGCCGCACGGGCAAGACGCTCGGCGGCGCCATGAACCGGCTCGGCTGGCATTGGTGGCCGTCCGACGCCGCCATCAGCACACAGGACTATGCCGGCCGCGCGCCCTGCATCAATCTGGGCCAATGCGGTTCCGGCTGTGCCCAGGGGGCCAAGGCCAGCACCGACATCACCTATTGGCCAGAAGCCATGCGGCACCGGGTCGAGGTTCGCACCAATGCCCGCGTCAGCCGCGTCGAGACCAATGCCGAGCGCATGGCCACCGGCGTCTATTATTACGATGGCGACAATCGCGAAATCTTCCAGCCGGCAAGCATCGTGGTGATGGCGAGCAATGGCGTCGGAACGCCGCGGTTGCTGCTCAACTCGGCGTCCGAATATTTCCCCAGCGGCCTTGCCAATTCGAGCGGCCTCGTCGGCAAGAACCTCATGCTGCATCCCTACGCGCAGATCCGCGGCTATTTCGACCAACCGATGGACGGCTATCGCGGCCCGCATATCTGCGTGTGGAGCATGCAATTCTACGAGACCGATCCGAGCCGTGATTTCGTGCGCGGCTACAGCTACCAGTTTTCGCGCGGGCAAGGGCCGGTCACGGTCGCCATCAATGGCATGGCCGACGGCCTCGTGCCGTGGGGCAGCGGGCACCACTCGGCCTTCCGCCGCATCTTCGATCACAGTGCCGGCATGGTGTCGATCTGCGAGGACCTTCCCGAAGAGATCAATCGCGTCACCCTCGATCCGCAGTTGCGCGACAGCAACGGCATCCCGGCGCCGAAGCTCACCTACCGCCTCAGCGAGAACTCGACGCGCATGCTCGATTACTCGGTGCAGCGCGGTCGTGAAATCCTCGAGGCCGCCGGCGCCTACAAGGTCACGTCGCGCTCACCGCTGCCCTATGCCGGCTGGCATCTGATGGGCACCGCCCGCATGGGCGCCGATCCGCGCCGCTCGGTGGTCAATGCGTGGGGCCGCAGCCACGATGTCAAGAACCTGTTCGTCATCGACGGCAGCGTGTTCGTCACCAGCGGCGGCGTCAATCCGACGTCCACCATCCAGGCCATCGCGCTCTACATCGCCGACCAGATCAAATCCCGCATCTACGACCTGTTCGACTGATGACGATGACCGAACCCGCTCCCCCCGCCGATTTTTCCGACGCCGAGCGCGAGACCCTGCGGGCGATCGCCGGCCACATCATCCCCGCCGACACCGGGCTTTCGCTTCCCGGCGCCGACGACGCGAGCATCTTCGCCGACATCGTGCGCACGGCGCGCCGCGACCAGGCCGTCCTGCGTCGCGCCGTCGTGGCCGTCGATGCGCTCGCTCCCCGGCGGCTCAATGTCTTGCCGCCGGACGAGCAACTGACGGTCCTTACAAGGTTCCGCACTCTGCATCCCGATCTGGCGCGCGCCTGCGAGGTGGTAACGGCGCGCTGCTACTACCGCGACGCGCGGGTCATGCGCGCCATCGGCATGGAGGTCCGTCCGCCGTTCCCCGTCGGTTTCGACGTGGAGCCTGGCGGGCTCGAGCTGCTCGAGCCGGTGCGGCAGCGCGGCAAAATCTACCGAGACGCCGACTAAGCGGGGGGAATGGATGCCGAGTACGCACAAGCGGGTGGGGCCAGGCGGAGCCTGGTACAGGCTGAGCGATCTGCTGTCGCGCTGGTCGTTCATGATCCCGACGATCGTGCTGCTGACACTGGTTCTCGCCTACCCGCTGTTCTACGCGGTAGAGATCAGCTTTTCGCAATTCGACCTGATGACGTTCGGCGCCGGCAAGTGGGTCGGTCTCGACAACTACATCAAGGTGCTGTCGGACTATCGCTTCTGGGATTCGCTGCGGGTCACCGTGGTCTACCTGGTGTTTGCGCTGCCGGTGCAGGTCGGCCTCGGCTTCGGCATCGCCTACCTGATCAACGCCCCTTGGCTTGGCCGCTCGTTCATCCGCGCGGTCTTCATCATTCCCCTGGTTGTCGCGCCGGTGATCGCCGGCGGCGTTTGGCGCATGATCCTCGACCCGCTATGGGGGCTAATGAACTTCTGGCTCGGCCTCGTCGGCATCGCGCCGCTCGACTGGTTCGGCGATTCCAACCTGGCGATGGTGACCGTCATCATCATCGACGTGTGGCGCTGGACGCCGTTTGTGGTGCTGATCGCGACGGCGGCACTGCTGGCCCTGCCCAAGGATGTGTTCGAGGCCGCCAAGATCGACGGCGCCAACTGGTGGGATACGCTGTGGATGGTGGCGTTGCCGCTGCTGGTGCCGGTGCTGGCCGCGACCTTTATCGTGCGCTGGCTGGGCGCGGTGAAGATGTTCGACATCGTTCTCGCGGCGACCATGGGCGGGCCGGGCAAGGCGACCGACATCGTCAACCTGTTCATCTACCAGGAGGCGTTCCAGTCGCTGCATTTTTCCGAATCCGCCGCGATGGCGATGGTGGTGCTGGTGCTGACCATGGTCATCACCGGCGTCCTTCTCGCCATCAGTCGCAAGCTGGAGAACGTCAATTGAGCAGCGCGTCGTCCGTCCGCCCGCTTCGCATCGGTCACACCGTCCGGGTGGTCGCGAGCGTCGTCGTGGCGATGATGTTCCTGTTTCCGGTGTTCTGGATGATCCTGACGTCATTCAAGCAGCAGGTGGACATCTTCGTCAGCCCGCCCAAGCTGTTCTTCGAGCCGTCGCTCGAATCCTACGTCAAGTACCTGTCGCGCAGCGATATCCTGGGCAAGCTGGCCAACACCATGATCGTTTCGATCGGATCGGCCGCCTTCTCCATCGTCATCGGCTCGATGGCCGGCTACGCGCTGGCGCGGATAAAGCTGCGCGGGGCCGGCTTCATCGGCGTGCTGATTCTGCTGTCGCGCGGCGTGCCGCCGATCGCGCTGGCGGTGCCGATGTTCCTTGTCGCCCGCAAGCTTGGGCTCACCGACAAGCACATTACCCTCATCATCGCCTATTCGACCTTCCTCGTGCCCTATGTGATGTGGCTGATGCGCGGCTTCTTCCTGTCGCTGCCGGTCGAGCTCGAGGAGGCCGCGGCCATTGATGGCTGCTCGCGCTTCGGCACCTTCATGCGCATCATCGTGCCGATCTCCTTGCCGGGGATCATCTCCACCTTCATCCTGAGCATCATCCTGGGATGGGAAGAACTGCTGTTCGCCCTTGTGCTGACCAACCGGCAGGCGTCTACCATTCCCGTGGCGATCGCGGGCATTGCCGGCGACACCGACACCGGAGCCAACTGGGGAGCACTCACGGCCATGGGCACCATCACTGTCGTCCCCGTCGCCATCATTGCGCTGCTCGTGCAGAGATGGCTGATCCAGGGGCTGGCGGACGGCACCACCAAATGACGCTTCCCGACGATTCCGACAAGGATTTGAGCTGGCTCGACCTGTCCTACCGCAAGAGCGTGGTGGTGACCAAATCGCAGCTGGCGCGGCGCTACATCCAGCGGCTGATCCTGACAGGCGCCATCCACCCGGGCGACCGGCTGACCACCCGCGAGGTGTCGACGGCGCTGGGCATCAGCGAGACGCCGATCCGCGAGGCTATCAACGGCCTTGCCGCCGAGGGCTGGCTCGACCTGCAAAGCCATATCGGCGCCGTCGTCAGGGCACTCGATATCGACCAGATCAGGGAAATCAGTGCCCTGCGCGGCATGATCTGCGAGCTGGCGATCGAACTCAATGCCACGCGTTACGATGCGGCCTTCATCGCCGAGCTCGATGCCAATATCGCGCAGTCGTTCGCGGCACTCGAGGCCGGCGACTACGATACCTTCGGCGGCCTCAACGCGCAGTTTCACCGCATGCTGTGCGACGGACCGAACAGCCAGTACAGCTACCGCATCCTCGAGAACATGCTCGGGCTGATGTCGTCAGGGCGACACGGCATCCCCACCTACCGGGAGCGGCTGGACGCGGCGATCCAGGAGCACTGCCGGATCCGCGATCTGCTTGCGGCGGGCGACTATCGCGGTGCCGCGCGCCTGGCTCGCCAGCACGAGATCAACACCGGCGAGTTCCTCATGCGCAAGATGCGCGAGCTCGAAGCCATGCGCGAGCCGGCTGCGAGCCCGGCGTGAGTGGGGCCGTCGCCGTGCTCCTCAAATAGAGACTAGAACGATGATCAGACTGGACAAGAACTATATCGGCGGCCGCTGGGTTGGATCGCACGGGGCGCGTGAGCATCCGCTGGTCAATCCGTCGACCGAGGAGACGATCGGCGCGGTCGTCCTCGGCGAGCAGCGCGACGCCGATGCCGCGGTTGCGGCAGCAAAAACGGCATTTGCCAGCTATTCCGAAAGTTCGGTCGCCGATCGCATTGCCCTGATCGAGCGGGCGCGCGAGATCTACCAGCGGCGGCTCGGCGACATGGCTACCGCGATCTCCACCGAAATGGGTGCGCCCATCGACATGGCGCGAGAGCGGCAGGCTCCAGCGGCAGCCAATCACATGACCAATTTCCTGCGCGTCATGGAGAGCTTCGAATTCTCGCGGCCATTCGCCGATTACGCGCCCAACGATCGCATCCTGCTACAGCCGATCGGCGTCGTCGGCATGATCACGCCGTGGAACTGGCCGATGAGCCAGGTCGGCCTCAAGGTCGTGCCGGCGCTGCTCGCCGGATGCACCATGGTGCTGAAGCCGTCCGAATATGCCGCGCTGTCGTCCAACCTGCTTGCCGAGATCCTCGACGAGGCGGGCGTGCCGGCGGGCGTGTTCAATCTCGTCCATGGCGACGGGCAGGGCGTCGGCGCCCGGCTGGCATCGCACCCCGATGTGGCGATGGTCAGCTTCACCGGCTCGACCATGGCCGGACGCAACGTCGCGCGCGCTGCTGCCGAAACCTTCAAGCGGGTCGCGCTCGAGCTGGGCGGCAAGGGCGCCAATCTGATCTTCGCCGATGCCGACGCGGATGCCGTGGCGCGCGGTGTGCGGCAGTGCTTCAGCAACAGCGGGCAAAGCTGCAACGCACCCACCCGCATGCTGGTTGAACGCGCCATCTATGCCGATGCGGTGGAGACGGCGCGCCGCGTGGCGGAATCGGCAGTCGTCGGCCGCACGGACGAAGCCGGCCTGCATCTGGGGCCGGTGGTTTCGGCCCGGCAGTACAAACGCGCGCAAAAGCTCATCGAGAGCGGCATCGCCGAGGGCGCGCGGCTGGTCGTCGGCGGGCCGGGGCGCCCGAGCGGATTCAATGCGGGCTATTTCATCCGGCCGACAGTATTCGCCGACGTAACGCCGGACATGACCATCGCGCGCGAGGAAATCTTCGGACCGGTGCTGTCCATCATGCCGTTCGACGACGAAGCGCATGCCTTGCGCATCGCCAATGACACTGCTTACGGCCTCACCAATTTCGTGCAGTCCGCGGATGTCGAGCGGCGCCGGCGCCTCGCCGGCCGCCTGCATTCGGGGATGGTCGAAATGAACGGTCAGCCGCGCGGCCCGGGGTCGCCGTTCGGTGGCGTTGGATCTTCGGGGCTTGGCCGCGAGGGCGGCAGCTGGGGCCTCGAAGAGTACCTTGTCGTCAAGTCGATTTCCGGCTGGAACTGACGTGTCCACGGGCGGAGCGCGTGGGGTTCTGGCGCAAGATGCCGTGCGCCAGCATGTCGAAATAGTCGCCGGCGAAATCGACGGCCCGGCGCTCGCCCTTGGGATCGAACCAGCGCGTCATCCAGTTCAGCATCGACAGGGCGCCGCGCGCCACGACCGGTGCGCTGCTGACGCGCATGGCACCGTCGTCGATGCCGGCGGCGACAATCGAACGGAACAATCCCTCGTAGCGATTGCGGATTTCCCGTTCCTGCTCGCTCACGATGCGATTGAGACCGCCGAAACCATGCAGCAGAGTGACGTATTCGGTGTAGTTGGCTTCGAAGAATTCGGCATGCCCCCGCATTGCCGACTGCAGCCGTGCGGCGACGCCGGCGCTTGCCGGTGGCAGCGCTGCGGCGACATGGTCATGCAGCCGCTGCAGCAGATCGACGACGATGGCGTCGAAGATCACCTGCTTGGTCGGGAAATAGTGATAGATCGCCGCCTTCGAGATGCCCACCGCCCTGGCGATGTCCATCAGCGAGGTCTCGGCAAAGCCTCGCTGCGCAAACAGGTCGGAAGCGGCGCGCAGGATGGTCTCGCGCGGCGCCGGCATCGAGGCAGGCCGGCCCGGTCGTCTGGAGGTTTGGCCCGGCACGTCTCGGTCCTCGGCAATGAGTCTGGCTCTCCTGTTACATCAAACAACCGGGCGGCGAGAAGCGTGCTGTTCGCTTCGCGGCTGCGCAATCGTGCCGGGTGTTCATAAGATGGCAAATCGACCCCTTGCCGGTGTCCGAGTCCTCGATCTGTCGCGCGTCCTGGCCGGCCCGCTCAGCGGCATGGTCCTTGCCGATCTCGGTGCCGACGTCATCAAGATCGAGCGGCCGGGGACAGGCGATGGCACGCGCGACTGGGGCATGGAGATCGGTCCGCAGGAAAGCACGTACTTCCACGCCTTCAATCGGAGCAAGCGGTCCGTCACTGCCGATTTCGCCGACCACGCCGATCGCGCGTTGATCCGCTCGCTGGCGAGTGAGGCGGACATCCTGGTCGAGAACTTCCTGCCCGGAACGCTGGAGCGCTTCGGCCTCGACTATGAGCACCTGCGCCAGGCAAACCCGCGCCTCGTCTATTGCGCCATCGGCGGCTACGATGCCGCTGGAGCCGAGGCCGGGCGTGCCGGATACGATCTGGTCCTGCAGGGCGAGAGCGGGGTCATGGCCACCAACGGCCATGCCGACGGGCCGCCATTGAAGTTCGGCCTGCCCGTCGTCGACGTGATCACCGGCATGTATGCGGTCCAGGCGATGCTGGGTGCGCTCTACGCCGCGCGCAATTCGGGCCGGGGCATGCGCATCGACCTGTCGCTCGCCGATTGCGGCATCGCGCTGACATCGTATTTCGGTCTCGAGGCACTGCTGCAGCGGCAGGAAATGCCGCGCTATGGCAACATGCATTCATCCATCGTGCCCTATGGAGTGTTCGAGGCGGAGGACGGGCCGTTCGTTCTGGCGGCCGGAACGACGCAGCAGTTCCGCAAGCTTTGCATCGACGTGCTCGGGCGCCTCGACCTGGCCGACGACGCACGCTTTGCCACCAATCTCGACCGCGTGCGCAACCGCGTGGTGCTGCAGGCCGAACTGGCGCTCGAATTTGCCCATCGCCGCCGGCAGGTCCTGTTGTCGCAACTCGCCGCGCTCGGCATTCCCGCGGGCGAGGTTGCGGGTCTCTACGAGGCTCTGAGCGGGCCGCGTTCTGCTGCCATGACCACTTCGTACCGCGACGCCGGCAAGCCGAAGGCGCCCGGACTGCTCCCACCCTGGCGACTCGACGGCATCCGGCCTCCTGCACGCCGGCCGCCGCAACTGGGCGAGCACAATGAGGAGGTACGGGAATGGCGGTGGTCGCGCCCGGTGGTTTCCACCAACTGAAGTGTGCCCAGCTCGGCCTGCACTGAACTATTATTGACCAGCTGGCCGGTAATGTATAGGAACACCGAAGACCAAGGAGAAGGCGATGTCGTTCGACTGGAGCGATCCGCTGCTGCTCGCGCACGAGCTCAGCCAGGACGAAATCATGCTGCGCGATGCGGCGCGGGCCTTCGCGGCCGAGCGCCTGCTCCCGCGGGTGGCGCAGGCCTATCTGCACGAAGCGGTCGACCGCGACATCCTGAGGGAATTCGGCCGTCTCGGCTTTCTCGGGATCTGCGTCCCCGAGCAATATGGCGGGCTTGGCGCCAGCCATGTGGTCTATGGCCTGGTCGCGCGCGAGATCGAGCGCGTGGATTCGGGCTATCGGTCGATGATGAGCGTGCAATCGTCGCTCGCCATGCATCCGATCCTCGCCTTCGGGTCGGAACGGCAGCGCGCCACCTATCTGCCGCGGCTCGCGAGCGGCGAATCCGTCGGCTGTTTCGGCCTCACCGAAGCTGATGCCGGGTCCGATCCGGGCAGCATGAGCACGCGCGCGGTCAAGACGGGCAGCGGCTACCGCATCAGCGGCGCCAAGCTGTGGATCTCGAATGCGCCGATCGCCGATGTCTTTGTCATCTGGGCCAGGTCCGACGCGCATGACAACGAGGTCCGGGGCTTCGTCATCGACGCCGGCACGCCTGGCCTGACGGTCAACAGGATCGACGGCAAGCTGTCGCTGCGCACCTCCGTCACCGGCGAGGTCGTGCTGGCCGGCGTCGAGGTCGGCGACGATGCGATGCTGCCCGACGCGCGCGGCCTGCGCGCGCCGTTCGAATGCCTCAACAAGGCGCGCTACGGCATCTCCTGGGGCGTTCTGGGCGCGGCCGAGGATTGCTGGCATCGCGCCCGCCAATATGGCCTCGACCGCCGGCAGTTCGGCCGGCCGCTGGCGGCCACGCAGCTGTTCCAGAAGAAGCTGGCCGACATGCAGACCGAGATCGCGCTGGGTCTGCAGGCGAGCCTCAAGGTCGGCCGCCTGTTCGACGCCGGCGCGGCGTCGCACGAGATGGTGTCGCTGATCAAGCGCAACAACGCCGGCAAGGCGCTCGACATCGCGCGGACCGCCCGCGACATGCTCGGCGGCAACGGCATCCACATCGACTATCACGTGATGCGCCACAGCCAGAACCTGGAGACGGTCAACACCTACGAAGGCACGCACGACATCCACGCGCTCATCCTCGGACGCGCCCAGACCGGCCTGCAGGCGTTTTTCTGAGGCGGGCGATGTCGCCTCCGGGCAGCGGACGCGGGCTGGTGTCGATCGCCCTGGACGGCGATATCGGCGTGATCGAGATCGACAGCCCGCCGGTCAACGCCCTCAGCCGGGCCGTCAGGCAGGCGCTGCAGGACGCCGTCCGGCAGCTGGACCGCGACCCGCAAATCCGGGGCATCGTGATCGCCTGCCGCGGCCGGACGTTCTTTGCCGGCGCCGACATCGGCGAGTTCGACCAGCCGGCGCTTTTCCCCAGCCTGGGCGAGCTGATCGCCAGCATCGATGCGGCGGCGACTCCCATCGCGGCGGCGATGCACGGCACCATCCTCGGCGGCGGGCTCGAGTTGGCTCTGGCCTGCCGGCTGCGGGTTCTCGACGCTGCCGCCGTGGTCGGGTTTCCCGAGATCAATCTCGGCCTCATCCCGGGCGCCGGCGGCACGGCGAGGCTGCCGCGGCTGGTCGGCCCCGGCTACGCCCTCGAGGTCATAACCACCGGCGCTCCGATCCGGGCGGACGAGGCGAAGCGGCGCGACATCGTGCAGCACGTCGCCGCCGCCGACGTGCTGGCCTGCAC
>JAEWCE010000358.1 GCA_023390785.1 Pseudomonadota bacterium | reverse complement strand
GAATACCCCTGAACAGAGTGGCAGCCGTAGCGGCAAGGAACGCCCCCGAGGCTGGCACGGTATGGTTACCAAGGTCTCAAAACCCGGGCCCATATTGGCGAGATGCCGAGTGTATCGGCAATCGTGTCGGCAATTTGACCTCGGATTTGCTAGGGTTTCGTGTCGCCCCGTCAGCCTTAACGATGGGTTAACAGCCGGGCGATTTGACGTCGGGCTCACGCCGCCAGCGGATAGCTCTGCTCGACCAGGTACGGCCCACCACCGACCGAGGCGCGCGACGAAAACAGCACGAAGCGGCCCACCGTGAACTCCAGCGGCGTGAACTGGCCCGCCTGGTGGATGAAGTCGGCGACCTCATAGGCGGGCGTGCCGCGCAGCCGGGCCAGCGACACGTGCGGCACGAAGCGCCGCCCCTCCGGGTCGAGTCCGACCCGGCGCAACACGCGCTCCTGCGCCGCCTGCAGCCGCTGCAGCGCCTCGTTGCTCTCGACCCCGGCATAGAGTGCGCGCGGCATGTCGCCGCCGAACGTGCCCAGGTGTGACAGCCGGATCTTGAACCGCTCGCCGTGGCTCAGCCGTTCGAGCTCGTAGCTCACCTCGTCGGCCACGCGGTTGTCGACGTCGCCGATGAAGCGCAGCGTGATGTGGTAGTTCTCGGGATCGATCCAGCGTGCTCCGGAGAGGCCGCCGCGCTTGAGCGACAGGGCAGACTGGACGTCGTAGGGGACTTCGAGGCCGGTAAAGAGCCTGGGCAATCGACCCGTCTCCGATGCGGCGCCGATTCGGGACCAGCGCAGACCGAGCCTAACATAGTGAGTCGCCATCGCAAGTTCATGACGCCGTTGCAACAAGCGTGGCTAACCCCTTGACCCGGCAAGGTTACACTTTGTTAAGCCCCGGAACCGGCCCTTGTATTAACTCCGCACGCCGTCCATATTCGTTGGCAAAGCCCCGCGAACCGCGGGACTTCCACAGATCCAAGGGGAATTGACCATGGCTGAATTCGACCGTCCGTCCGTTGCCGCGCGGCCAGGAACCGCCGCGGTCATCGACGAGGGCCTGCGGAGCTACATGCTCAAGGTCTACAACTACATGGGCATCGGCCTGGTAGTGACCGGCGTCGTTGCCTACTTCACCTTCGCCAATGCGTTCGTCCAGGAAAACGGCCGCATCGTCGGGCTCACCGACTTCGGCAACGTCATCTACAACAGCCCGCTGCAGTGGATCGTCATGCTGGCACCGCTGGCCTTCGTGCTGGTGCTGAGCTTTGGCGTGCAGAAGCTGTCGACCCCCACGACCCAGGTCCTGTTCTGGGTGTTTGCGGCGGTGATGGGCCTGTCGCTTGGCTCGATCTTCGCCGTCTACACCATGACCTCGATCTCGCAGGTGTTCTTCATCTCCGCCGCCACCTTCGGCGCGATGAGCCTTTACGGCTACACCACCAAGACCGACCTCACCAAGTTCGGCTCGTTCCTGATCATGGGCCTGATCGGCGTGGTCATCGCCTCGATCGTCAACATCTTCCTGCATTCGAGCGGGCTCAGCTTCGCCATCTCGATCGTGGGCGTGCTGGTGTTCGTCGGCCTGACCGCCTGGGATACCCAGCGCATCAAGGAGAACTACGACGCCGGCTACGGTGCCGACATTCTCGCCAAGAGCGCCGTGATGGGCGCCCTGTCGCTCTACCTCGACTTCATCAACCTGTTCCTGATGCTGCTGCGCCTGTTCGGCAACCAGCGGAACTGAACTAGGCTTCTTCCGGCCGATCGGCTTTAACAGGGCCGCGATCCAATCGATCGCGGCCCTTTCCTTTCCGAGCCAGCCATGTCCGACCTCGTCCTCCGCCCCTACGCCCCGGCCGACATCCCGGCGGTAACCCGCATCTACGGCCACTACGTCCGCGACACGGTGATCACCTTCGAGACCGAGGAGCCGGACGAAGCGGAGATGGCGACGCGCTTCGCCACCATCGCCGGCAAGGGCCATCCCCTGCTGATCGCCGAAGCGGCAGGCAGGGTGATCGGCTTTGCCTATGCCTCGACCTATCGGGCACGCGAGGCCTACCGCTTCACCTGCGAGGACTCGATCTACCTCGCGCCTGACGCCGTCGGCAAAGGCCTCGGCGGCATCCTGCTGGGGCGGCTGATCGAGGACAGCAGCAAGGCCGGCCTCAGGCAGATGGTCGCCGTGATCACCGCCGAGCGCGCCAATTCCATCCGCCTCCACGAAAAGCACGGCTTCCGCTTCGTCGGCCGCTACGAGGCCCTGGGCTACAAATTCGACCGCTGGCTCGACGTCGTCCACATGCAGCGGGCGCTGTGAGGCTATTGACGTGATATTTTTTGTACGTACATTAAATGGTGATGTTGCATGGACCCATACGAATGGGACGAGACGAAGTACGCCACCAATCTGCTGAAGCACCGGATCAGGTTCGAGTTGGTGCGCGACTTCGACTGGAGCGCCGCAAAGTACGAAGTCGATGAGCGGTATGAGTACGGTGAAGAACGCCTCCGTGCCTTTGGCCGGATGGAAGGGCGACCATATTGCGTCGTCTTTGCGCCCCGCGGCCAGAAGCTCAGGATCATCAGCGTGCGGCCAATGCACGAACGTGAAGCGAGGAAATATGGCATCTAGCAAGAAGCTTCCGCCGCCCCCGGATTACGATCCGGCTGCGCCCCTTACCGACGAAGAAATCAGGCGGCTGCGCCCCGCCTCGGAATGGTTTGCCAGGGCCGGCATCCCCATGCCGATGCCGCGTGGGCGCCCGAAGGCCGAGCAGCCCAAGCAGTCCGTGACCATCCGTCTCGACGCCGAGGCGGTCGACTACTTCAAATCCACCGGCCCGGGCTGGCAGACCCGCATCAACGACGTGCTGCTCCGCGAAGCCCGCAAGCAGCGGGCATGAGTGACGAGATCACCGCCGGCGTCGCCCGCCAATACGCGACGAGCGAACGGCTGGCGGCGCGTGGCCGGCTGCACAGGAACCACACCGTGGCGGAGACGCCGTGGTTCGAGTGGGTTGCCGCCCATCTGCCGCTCACAGACGGCACCCGCGTGCTCGACGCTGGCTGCGGACCCGGCTGGTTCTGGGAGGCAGGCGCTCCAGCGCTGCCGCAACGACTTACGCTGACGCTGGCGGACATCTCACCGGGCATGATCGCCGAGGCGACAACGCGCTGCCGGACGTTGCGGACCTGGACGGTAGAGGGCGTTGTCGCCGACGCGCAGGCCCTGCCCTTCCCCGATGCGAGCTTCGACACCGTCGTCGCCATGCACATGCTCTACCATGTGCCCGATCAGCAGGCCGCGATCGCCGAAATGCATCGCCTGCTGAAGCCGGGTGGAACGCTGGCGGTCACCACCAACGGCGCCGGCAATCTGAGCCAGCTCTATGCGCTGACGACCGTGTTCGGCAGCGATCCGGTCGATCCCTCCGGGGCTGCCTTTGGCTTCGATCGCGCCCTCGACCTGCTGGGGGCCCGCTTCGGCAACGTGCGCCGCCACATCCATCCCGGCCACCTGCGCATCACCGATGCCGAGGACGTGTTCCTGGCCCTGACGTCCTATCCGCCCGGCGACCAGGCCGACGATCTTACCCTTGCCGCGTTCCGCGCCGCCATTGCCGACGCCTTTGCCAAGGGCGGCGGCGCACTTGTGGCAGACAGGCAGGTTGGCCTGTTCCTCAGCCGCAAGGCCTAGAGCCGCTTGCGCATCGGGTAGGCGATCATGCCGGCATAGCGGTCGAGCGCGCCGGTTTCGCTCCAGCCACGGCGAAGATAGAAGCGCAGCGCTGTGAGCGTGCTGCTGAGCGTCGCTTCGCCAGGCCCAAGCTCCGCCTCCATCGCCGATAGCAGGGCGCTGCTGGCGCCGCTGAAGCGGTGTGCCGGCGCCACGTAGTTGAGGATGATCTCGCGGGCATCGTTGCAGCCCCCGACCGCCGCCAGCGCGCCGTCCTGTTCGGCAACGAACAGCCGGTTCTGCGGATTGGCGAAAAAGCCGCGCACGCCCTCGGGCGTCTTGTTGGCGAGCCAGCGTGCAAGCGCCTCCGGCTGGTGCTGGTGGTCGGCGAAACAAAGCTCACTGATCGAAGCGACCAGCAGCGCGCTCATGGCCTCCGCGTCTTCGATGCGGGCGGGCCGGACCGTGATCACCGGACGACGGCGAGCTCCAGCACGCGCAAGACGGTCGCCAGCTCATGGCCGCGCTTCAGCACCCGCCCGTCCTGGCTTGTGACCATGTACTGGCCCTGCCGCGCGCGCAGCCTGGGGTTCTTTTCGATGATGTAGAGTGGCCGCTCGGACGCGCGCTTGTAGATCGAAAACAGCGCCCGGTCCTTGAGGAAGTCGATGGCGTAGTCGCGCCACTCCCCATCGGCGACCTTGCGGCCATAGAGGTTGAGGATGGTGTTCAGCTCGCGCCGGTCGAAGCCGACATACGGTTTGGCGCGTGGGGGCTGCGGCCCGCCGGGAGTGAGAAACTCGATAAGCTGCGCTGACTGCTGCTGTGGATCGGCCTCGGCCATCAGCCATCCTTTGTGACGAGGCCAGCATGATTGCCCCAAATGCGGGGACGCGCAAGCCGGCGGGACGGCGAGAATGCCGCCGGGTACCTCCACCGCGGGCAAAACCCCAATTTCGTCACATTGTGTCCCCGCTTCGGCCCGATTGGCCCGGCAAGGTTCAACCATTGCCTCCAGTGGCCGGCACCGGGCTGACCGAGCCCCCAAACCATGATGCCCGGTGCCGGCCACATCTCCATGCACAGTCAGTCATCAACGCTCCCGCCGGTCTCCGACGGGAGTTGTTTTTGCCTCCCGCGGTTGGCCAATCGGGCGTTCTTACGGCCGATTGGCCAGAGCAGATGACCAACCCCTGCCGGTTGGCCAATCGGGCGTCCTTTGCGACCGATTGGACAGAGCAAGAGAGAAAACCTCTACCGGTTGGCCAATCGGGCGTTCTTTACGACCGATTGGACAGAGCAAGAGAGAAAACCTCTACCGGTTGGCCAATCGGGGCATTCCGACGACCGATTGGACAGAGCAAACAGAGTATCTGACCGGCCAGGCAGGCCCTGCTAGAGCTTGATTGACGCGGCGCCGACGATGGCGCCCGGCAGGCCGCTCTTTTCGGCCTGAACCAGGATCGCGGCCCCGTTGCTGCCGTGCGTCTGCAGCTCGCTGAGCGGCAGCTTCCAGTGCGTGCCGGATGCCGGATCCCACATCCCCAGCATCTGCCGGCCGGTGACGATCTGTGTATAGTCGACCGTCTTGCCGGCATTCTCACCGCGGCCGATGACGACCTGGGCGTGGTCCTTGAAGGTCACCAGCCACACCATGGCGCTCGCGCCGCCCGTCTGCGGCGCCACCGTGACGTCGAGCATGTCGGTATCGACGTTGAGGCCCACCGGCACGCTGAGTGCCGCCGCGCCGAGCGCCTCGTCGACGTCCTTGTCGCGCGAGCCGACCACGCCCTTGGCCCCGTTCACCACCAGCTCCGGGGTGTAGATCATCGACTTGCCCCAGCTCTGGGCATAAGCCTTCTGCCGGTCGGTATTGTCCTTGGACCCGAAGGTGTCGGCCCAGCCGATATAGTCCCAATAGTCGACATGGTAGGCGAGCGTGATCAGATCGTCGCGCTTGCCCAGCTCCGAAAACCTGAGGTCCGCCTGCGGGCAGGACGAGCACCCCTGCGAGGTGAACAGCTCGAGCACCGCCTTCGGGTGGCTGCGCAGCTCGGCGGCATTGGCCACGCCGGCAGCAAGCAGGGTTGCCGCGGCAACCGGAAGGAGGGAGAGCGATTTCATGCTGCCGTTTTAGGCAACCGCCTGCTCGAGGGCGAGTCAAATTGACGTGTCAGTGCGTGAGCGGCACCTCGGCGCCGTTCACGCTCCACCATAGCCGGCTCAGGCCGCCACCAGGTTGCGCAGCACATAGTGCAGGATGCCGCCGTGCCGGTAGTAGTCGAGCTCGTTGATGGTATCGATGCGGCAGCGCGTGACCGCCTCCTTCACCGTGCCGTCGCGGAAGACGATCTTGACCGTCACCGGCGAGCGTGGCGTCAGCGCCGTCAGCCCCTCGATGGTGACGCTCTCGTCGCCCGTCAGCCCCAGCGTCTGCCAGCTCTCGCCCTCGGCGAACTGCAGCGGCAGGACGCCCATGCCGATGAGGTTGGAGCGGTGGATGCGTTCGAACGATTGCGCGATCACCGCACGCACGCCCAGCAGGCGCGTGCCCTTGGCCGCCCAGTCGCGCGACGAGCCGGTGCCGTATTCCTTGCCGACGAAGATCACCAGCGGCGTGCCCGCCATCTGGTATTCCATGGCGGCATCGTAGATCGCCATCTGCACGCCGCTCGGGCCCTTGGTGAAGCCGCCTTCGACACCCTGCAGCATCTGGTTCTTGATGCGGATGTTGGCAAAGGTGCCGCGCATCATCACCTCGTGGTTGCCGCGGCGCGCGCCATAGCTGTTGAAGTCCGGCTTCAGCACGCCGTTCTCGATCAGGTACCGACCTGCCGGCGAGGAG
>JAEWCE010000239.1 GCA_023390785.1 Pseudomonadota bacterium | reverse complement strand
CTCCTCGGCCGCGCTCTTCAGCGCCTCGTCGCTTTCGCCCAGCAGCGCCCGCTCGCGCGTCGCGTCCGCCTGCGTCTGTTCGATGCGCTGCGTCAGCTCCGCCCGCCGTGCCTCGGCGCGCCGTGCCTCCTCCGCCAATTGCTCGGCGAGGATGGTGAGCCGCTGCAGTGCCGCGCCGGCCGCCGCTTCCTTGTCGCGCAGCGGCTGCACGGCCTGGTCGGCCATGAACACCACCTTCTGCGCCTCGAGCTCGACATGCTGCGCGCTGGCGAGCTCGTTGATCAGCTTGCCCTGTTCGGCCTCGGTCTCGGCTTCCGCCGCCCGCGCCGCGATCCAGCGGATGTGGAACAGCGTCGCCTCGGCCTTGCGGATTTCGCCGCTGAGGCCGCGATAACGGGTGGCGAGCCGCGCCTGCCGTTTGAGCTGTTCGAGCTGCTGCGTGACCTGCGTGATCACGTCTTCGACGCGCTCGAGGTTCTGCTCGGCGCCCTTGAGGCGAAGCTCGGCCTCGTGCCGGCGCGAATGCAGGCCGGAGATCCCGGCTGCCTCTTCCAGCAGCGCCCGGCGCTGCTGCGGCTTGGCGGCGATCAGCTCGCCGATCTGGCCCTGCCGTACCAGCGCCGGGGAGTGCGCCCCGGTCGATGCGTCGGCGAACAGCAATTGGACGTCACGCGCTCGCACTTCCTTTCCGTTGACGCGATAGACCGAGCCTTCCTCGCGCTCGATCCGGCGGGTGACTTCCAGGACGTCGGCCGTGTTGAGCGCGGCCGGCGCCGTGCGGTCGGTGTTGTCGAGGACCAGCGTCACTTCTGCCGAATTGCGCTGCGGCCGGTTGCCCGAACCGTTGAAGATGACGTCGTCCATGCCGGTGGCGCGCATCGCCTTGTATGAGCTTTCGCCCATCACCCAGCGCAGCGCCTCGACCAGGTTGGACTTGCCACAACCGTTCGGCCCGACAACGCCCGTCAGGCCCGGTTCCAGATACAGCTCGGTCAAATCCGAAAACGACTTGAACCCGTGCAGCTTCAAACGCGTGAACTTCATGGCATCCAATTAGCGAAGCGGCCCGTCGCGCGGAAGCGACGGGCCGGAATCAGGGCCTGAAGTTTGTGGAGAAACTGAGTCGGCGCGGCCGCGATGGCTTTTGCCGCCGATTCACAGGATTCTTCTGCGCGCCACAGCGGTTGGCTGAGCGATCCCTCTCGGGATCGATGGGCCAGAGGGCGAAACGGCTCCTACAGCAGCGGCGTGATCTCCGCGTCGAGCTGCTCCATGGTCTTTTCACCGGTGAGCTGCTTGCCGTTGACGTAGAAGGTCGGCGTGCCCTCGAGGCCGAAATCGTTGATCGCCTGGTCGCGCATGCTCTCGATGGCGTTGAAGAAATCCTGGTTCTTCAGCGCCGCGTTGAACGTGTCCTCGTTGAAGCCGAGCTGGAAGGCCACCGCCTTCACCGCATCGAGCGGCTTGTCCGACACACCCCAGGTGTTCTGCGTCTTGAAGAAGGTTGAGATCACGTTCTCGTAGGCGTCGATCGCCGCCTGCGAATAGCTCACGGGCGTCGCCGGTGCCGCCGGGGCGGAGGCGGCGGCCGAGGACGAGGCCTCGGCGCTCGCGGAGGCATCCGCGCTCGATGCCGCCGGGGCGCTGGCGCTGGCATCGGCGGGCGCCGACTGTGCGTCGACCGACTTTGCCGCGGCCTCGGCCAGCATGAAGATCGCCGCGTCCATGGTGTTGCGGGCGAACGGGCGCAGGATGAACTTCACCTTGCCGGTCTTGACGTACTTGTCCTTGAACGGCTGCAGCACCGTGTTGGAGAACAGCGCGCAGTGCGGGCAGGTCGGCGAGGCATACTCGATGAACGTCACCTTGGCGTTCGGATCGCCGTCCACCTTGTCGGGAATCCCCTTGGGATTCATCAGCTTGAGCAGGTCGATGGTGTCGCCGTCCTTGGCGGCGGCAAGGCTGGGGAAGCCGGCGACGCCCGCAACGGTCGCGGCGGCGGCCAGGGTCAAGGTTTCTCGGCGGTTGAAGGTCACGGGACTTGCTCCTTGTTTTGCCGGGCACGTTACACGGGCGCTCCGGCCCGGCAAGTGTCGAAACCGTAAGGTTCGTTCAAGCCCTAGCGAGCACGTTTGGCCAAAATCTGCTCGCCGAGCGCCTTGAGGGCGCTCCTCAGCTCCCGATCACCGACCTCGGCGACCGCCTCGTGCGCCCCGGGGCCCGCCGCCGGCAGCCGCGGCCGATCCTTGGGCCTGGCCGTCGCGCTCTCGGTGAACGGTTCCGCCGACAGCCGCACCTCGCGCACCAGGAAGTAGCCGAAATAACGGTTCACTGCCGCCGCCACCATGGCCCCTTCATGCGCCAGCCCCAGCGCGTGGCCGGGCTTGCATCGCAGATACAGCGTTGCCCCCTCATTGCCGGCGCCGCGCGGCCATTTGAGCTCGGCGGGCACCGCCACCTGGTCGTAGGGTCTGGGCGCCATCGTCGCCCAATGCGTGATCAGGTCGCGGGTGGCGAAGCCGCGCTTCTTCAGCGCGCTGTCCAGCACGCCCTTCAGCGCCTCGTCCAGGCCGACGGCGCGGTTGAGCCGTTTCGGCTCGCTCGGCTCTTTGCTCTTTTGTGCCAAACAAATCTCGTTGCGTGCGGCGCGTCGCCGGTTCACACCCCAATCATGCCAAATGCCGACGCCGCGCAACAGTCAAAGCCGCTCGACGCCGCCGCGCTGCTCGGCTGGTACGACCGTCATGCGCGCATCCTGCCCTGGCGCGTCTCGCCCGAGGACCGGGCGAGGGGCGTGCGCCCCGACCCCTACCGGGTCTGGCTCAGCGAAATCATGCTGCAGCAGACCACCGTGGCGGCCATCGGCAAGTATTATGACCGCTTCCTCGCCCTCTGGCCGACGGTCGCCGCCCTCGCCGCCGCCCCGCTCGAAGCGGTGCTGGTCGAGTGGGCCGGCCTCGGCTACTACACTCGCGCCCGCAACCTCCACGCCTGCGCCAGGGCGGTGGTCGACCAGCACGGCGGCAAATTCCCTGGCACCGCCGCCCGGCTGCAGGCGCTGCCGGGCGTCGGCCCCTATACCTCATCCGCCATCGCCGCCATCGCCTTCGACGAGCGCATCGCCGTGGTCGACGGCAATGTCGAGCGCGTGCTGGCCCGCTACCTCGCCCTGGACATGCCGGTCAGTGAGGCCAAGGAACAGATCCGCGCCGCCGTGCAGGCCGCCGTCCCCGGCCGTGCCGGCGACTTTGCCCAGGCCCTGATGGACCTTGGCGCCACCATCTGCGCCCCGCGCGCTGCCAACTGCCTCCTCTGCCCGCTGAGCGAAGGCTGCCTCGGCCGGCGCCTTGATCCGCTGGCCTATCCGGTCAAGGTCGAAAAGCCCGAGCGCCCGACGCGCTACGGCCACGCCTTCATCATGCTCGATGCCGATGGCGACGTGTTCCTGCGTACCCGCGCCGGCCACGGCCTCCTCGCCCAGATGACCGAGCCGCCGGTCTCCGACTGGACGGCCGAGCGCAGCGATCCGCGCTTTCCGCTCAAGGCGCGCTGGAACCATCGCGGCCAGGTGGTGCACGTCTTCACCCATTTCCGCCTCGAGCTCGAAATCTGGTGCGCCACCATCCCCGACCCGGCGCTCCTCGCCGACGGCTGGTGGGCCGACCCCCGCAACCTCGACGCCGAAGCCCTGCCCACCGTGTTCCGCAAGGCGCTGGCTATGGCGGGGTTGAATTAGGCTTCAGCCCAGAGCGCAAAGGAAAGAGCCAAAAGAAATGCCGCCGGCCCGTTCTGGACCGACGGCAAATTGCGCCTGAAGACTTGGAGGTCTTGAGCTCAGGCGGAAAGTTTTTCCATCTGCTGACGAATGTCGGCGCGCAGCAGGTCGATCGGCGCCAGGCGCCCGTTGGAATTGGTGTGCCAGAAGGTCCAGCCGTTGCAGGCCTCGGCGCCCTGCACCAGCGCCCCCACGCGGTGGATCGAGCCGTGGTGCGGTCCCGAGCTCAGCGAACCATCGGCGCGCACCAGCGCCGACCAGCGCTTGCGCCCGTCGTAGAGTTCCGTGCCCGGCGCGATCAGCCCCATCTCGACCAGCGAGCCGAAGGCCACGCGCGGCGCGGCGCGCTTGGGCACTGCCGTTTCGATCGCCTCGCCGGGCAGCGGCCGCACCGCGGCGATGCGTTTCAGCGCCGCCGCCACATAGGTCGTATCGCGCTCGATGCCGATGAAGTGCCGGCCGAGCTTCTTGGCCACGGCCCCGGTGGTGCCGGTGCCGAAAAACGGGTCGAGCACCACGTCGCCTGGCTTCGTCGTCGCATTGAGGATGCGGAACAGCAGTGCTTCCGGCTTCTGCGTCGGATGCACCTTGTCGCCCTCGGCATCGGTCAGCCGCTCGCCGCCGGTGCAAATCGGAAACAGCCAGTCAGACCGCATCTGCGTATCGTCGTTTGCCTGCTTCATCGCTTCGTAATTGAAGGTCACGCGGCTCTTTTTGTCGCGCGCCGCCCAGATCAGCGTCTCGTGCGCGTTGGTGAAGCGCGTGCCGCGGAAATTCGGCATCGGATTGGCCTTGCGCCAGATCACGTCGTTGAGCAGCCAGTAGTCGAGGTCCTGCAGCGTCGCGCCGACGCGGAAGATGTTGTGGTAGCTGCCGATCACCCAGATCGCGCCATTGGGCTTCAGCACCCGCCGCGCCGCCGCGAGCCAGGCGCGCGTGAACCGGTCGTAATGGGCAAAGCTCTCGAACTTGTCCCAGTCGTCGTCGACGGCGTCGACATGGCTCTGGTCCGGGCGGGTCAGGTCATCTTCGAGCTGCAGATTGTACGGAGGGTCCGCAAAGACGAGGTCAACCGAGCCGGCCGGCAAGGCATTCAGGTGAGCGATGCAGTCGCCGACGAGAATGGTGTCGACGGGCAGCGACGCTCGTTCCGCATCGGCCGACTGGGCCATACGCGCGGTCCGCAACATACTCGTAACCCTAACGCAGCACTAATGCGCCGGTTGTACCCGCCACAGGGTTAAAGCCGATTTAAACCAGAGGGTTAGCAAGACGTTACCAACGTGAATAGCGAGTAGCGAATAGGGGCGACTGCCACTTGTCATGTCCCATGATGCGGCCACCCGCGCTACTCGCTACTCGCTACTCGCTACTCGCTACTCGCTACTCGTTCTACGCCGCGATCGCCGGCATGCCCCGTCGCCGTTCCGCCGCCTCGATGCAAGGCGCGAAATCCATGCGGTGGAAGCGGCCCGGTCCGTGCGCCTCGAGCGCGGCGAAATGCGCCGCCGCTGAATAGCCCTTGTGGCTGTCGAAGCCGAATTGCGGCTCCTCGCAATGCATGATTTCGCACATGCGGTCGCGCGTCACCTTGGCGACGATCGATGCCGCCGCGATCGAAAGGCTGAGCGCATCGCCGTCGATCACCGCCTCGGTTGCGCACGGCATGCCTTTGGGCACGGTGTTGCCGTCGATCAGCACATGGTCGGGCAGCAGGCTCAGTCCCATCACCGCGCGCCGCATCGCCCACATCGTGGCGTGCAGGATGTTGAGCTCGGCGATGATGCTGGTGGGCGCCGCCACCACCGACACCGTGGCGCTGTCCAGAATCTCGTTATAGAGCTCCGCGCGCCGGTCGGCGCTGAGCTGCTTGCTGTCGTTGAGCCCCTCCGGGATTCGCCGCCGGTTGAGGATCACCGCCGCCACCACCACCGGTCCGGCCAGCGGTCCGCGCCCCGCCTCGTCGACCCCCGCCACCAGCGTCGCGCCACGTCGGACCGCGCGCTTTTCGAAGCGCAGGCTGGGCGGGGGCAGGGGCGGCGAATCGGCTTTCGGAACCATGTCCCCAGCATCAGAGTTCGGCCCCGATGCGCAAGCTTGCGGGGAATTCATCAAAAACTCCTTTGACGCCAGTGATTTCGAGCGCATTATGACAGTTTAATGACAGTCGCGAGAGTCGGGGCGGCCTCGGCCGGGGTTCACGCGCGTTCGGAAGGAGAGCACTCGACCAAATGGACTTCACCCTGGCCGTCCTGGGCCTCGCCGGCGCCATCGCCCTGTTCCTGTGGGGCACCCATATGGCGCAAACAGGCGTGCAACGCGCCCTGGGTCCTCGCCTCCGCCAAATCCTCGGGCAAACGCTGTCCAACCGCACCAAGGCGTTCTTCGCCGGCATCGGGCTGACGCTGCTGCTGCAGTCGAGCACCGCCACCGGTCTGATGGCCGCGAGCTTCACCGCCAACGGCATGGTGGCGCTGCTGCCGGCAATGGCGGTGATGCTGGGCGCCAATGTCGGTACCGCCCTCATCGTCCAGGTCCTGGCTTTCGACGTCGCCGCCGCCGCCCCAGTGCTGGTGCTCATCGGCTACCTGATGTTCCGCCGCACCCACAACGCCCTGGTGCACGATCTCGGCCGTGCCCTCATCGGCCTTGGCCTGATGCTGCTGGCCCTGCACCAGATGCTGGCCATCCTCACCGGCGTCGAGGACGCGGTGGCGTTCCGTGCCGCCATCGGCATCGTCGCCGCCGTGCCGGCGCTCGGCTTCGTGCTTGCCGCGCTCGCCGCCTGGGGCGTCCACTCCTCCGTCGCCGTGGTGCTGCTGGTGATCTCGCTGGCCAGCCGCGGGTCGCTGCCCCTCGACGTCGCCTTCATCAGCGTGCTCGGCGCCAATCTCGGCACGGCCATCAATCCGCTGCTCGAGGCCGGCGCGGCGACGCCCGAGGCGCGCCGCCTGCCGCTCGGCAACCTCGCCAACCGCATGGTCGGCGTCGCCCTGACGCTCGCTTTCGTCGGCCCCTTGGCGTCGTGGATGGCCACGCTGTTGAGCCCGGCGCACGCCGTCGCCACCTTCCACCTCGCCTTCAACCTGGTGTTCGCGCTGCTGACGCTGCCGCTGCTGACGCCTTTCGGCAAGCTGCTCGACAAGCTGCTGCCGGCGCAGCCCACCGCCGATCCCGCCGCCCCGCTCTATCTCGACCGGGCCGCGCGCGAGACGCCGCTGGTTGCCCTTGGTGGGGCCGCCCGCGAGGCGCTGCGTCTCGCCGACGTGCTCGAAGAGATGCTGCACGGCGCCCACGACGCGCTGGTCAAGAACGACCGCAAGCTGATCGAGGAGACGCGCGACCGCGACGACGTGCTCGACGGGCTCAACACCGCCATCAAGAAGTACCTGACCTCGATCGACGCCGAGGGCCTCAACGAGGACGACCAGCGCCGCCTCAACCAGATTCTCGTGTTTGCCATGCACATCGAGCAGGCCGGCGACGTCATCGACCGGAACCTGTTGCCGCACGTCTCCAAGCGGCTGAAGCGCGGCCTGATCAAGGGCGAGAGCGACGCCGAGCTTGCCAAGCTGATGGACCGGCTCGTGCTAAACCTCCGCACCGCCGCCTCGCTGTTTATGACCGAGGATGCGCGCGTCGCCCGCCAGCTCGCCGAGGAGAAGGTCACCTTCCGCCGTGCCGAGCGCGAGGCCGTGGCGGCACACTTCGACGTCATGCGCAATGACCGGGCCGGGCAGGGGATGCAGAGCGCCATCCACCTCGATCTGCTGCGCGACATGAAGCTGATCAACTCGCTGATCATCGCCGCCGCCGCCTACCCGGTCCTCGACCGGGCCGGCGAATTGCTGCCGACGCGTCTCGCCCCGGCGAGCTGATCAGCGGCGCAGCACCACCGCGAGGCACAGCGCCAGGAACGACAGGAAGGTGAGCGCGGCATTGACCGCATGCCCGCTCTCCCACTGCGCGCGCACCGCCTGCCAGTTGTCTGGAACCACGGTCCAGTTCTGCGTCACCACGTTCATCGGATAGACCCGGAGTAAAAACCAGCCGAGCGCGACGACCAACAGCACCACCGCCGCGCCCAGGAGCCACGCCGGCAGGCACTGCCGCGCATCAGCCATGTCTGGACGATCAGCGTGACGATTCCGAGCCCGATGGCGATCCCGAACAGCGCCCGGCCACTATAGATCGCCTGTGCCGCGAAATAGGCGTCGCGGTCCATCGCCATCTTGCCCGGCATCTCGAAGACATGTGCCCCTGCCGGCATCAGGCAAATCGCCAGCAGTATCAGACTTGTAAATTCCGCGATCCGCACCATCATTCCGCGCCAACGCCTTGGCGCCGCGATGGTTCAGCTCAAAACGGCTTCTCGCCGGTCGCGAGGCCGTCGAGCGCCTTCTGCATCGCCGCGATGCCGGCATCCATCGCCGCCGCGATCCGCGCCTTGGCGGTATCGGGCAGGAAGTCCGCGATCCACACCACCCGCGTCCGCTCGCCTTCGGCCATCGCTTGCACCGATGCATTGTAGTGCGTCGTGATCCCGCCCTCCGACGACCACGCCAGCCGCCGCTCGCGCCCATCGACCGTGACGATCGGCTCGCGCACCGTAAGCCCGTTCGCGAACGTCACCACGCGCGCATCGCCATTCATGGTCGTATTGGTTACGAACCCCGGCACCAGCCGCGTATGCAGCGCGCCGACATCGCTGATCGCGTCCACACCGCCTCGGGCGTTGCGCGCGTCGTCAGCTCTCGCCGCAGTGTCGCCATCGCTCAGAACAGGTCCATCTGCGCGCTGTCGACACGCGGTGGCGTGAACAGGTCGGTCCTGAGCGCCGGGAACTTCTTGTCGAGCCCGAAGCGTTCCTTGGCCTTGCGCATGCGCTGCTGCATCAGCGTCGCATAAGCGCCTTCGCCCACCATGCGCTCGCCCCAGGCGGCATTGTAGTCCTTGCCGCCGCGGGTGTCGCGCACCAGACCCATCACGTGCTTCAGCCGGTCCGGATAATGCCGCAGCAGCCATTCGCGGAAGATTTCGCGCACTTCGCCCGGCAGCCGCAGCAGCACCATGCCCGCCGTCTGCGCCCCCTGCGCCGCGCCGGCGTCGAGGATGCGCTCCATCTCCATGTCGTTGATCGCCGGGATCATCGGCGCTGCCATGATGCCGGTCGGCACGCCCGCCGCCGCCAGCAGCCGGATCGCCTCCAGCCGCTTCTCGGGCGTCGAGGCCCGCGGCTCCATCTTGCGGCTCAGGATATGGTCCATGCTCGTCACCGACAGCGCCACATGCGCGAGGCCGAGCTTGGCCATCTCGCTCAAAATATCGATGTCGCGCACGATCAGCGCGGACTTGGTGACGATCGTCACCGGGTGCCTGGTTTCGAGCAGCACCTCGAGGATGCCGCGCGTCAGCTTGTGCGTGCGCTCGGCCGGCTGGTACGGGTCGGTGTTGGTCCCCATGGCGATGGGCCTGGGCTTGTAGCGCTTGTCGGCCAGCTCGCGGCGCAGCAGCTCCACCGCGTTGACCTTCACATAGATCTGCCGCTCGAAATCGAGTCCCGCCGAATGCCCGAGATAGGCGTGCGTCGGTCGCGCGAAGCAGTAGCTGCAGCCGTGCTCGCAGCCGCGATAGGCGTTGATCGAGCGATCGAATCCGATGTCCGGGCTTTCGTTGCGGGTGATGATCGATTTGGCTCGCTCGATGTGCTCGATCGTCTCGAACGGCTTCAGGTCCTCGACCTGGCCCCAGCCGTCGTCGAAAGTCTCGCGGCTCTGCGTGTCGAAGCGGCTCGCCACATTGGACTGCGCCCCGCGCCCGCGATTGCGCGCCGGATCGACCAGCGTGCGGCTGATCAGATCGCCATCGCGTGTGTCCTTCAGCTTTTCCAGCTGCTCGAATTTGGGTGCGGTCTGGATCGACATGACGGGTCTCGACCGAGATATGGGGATGAACCACGGTTGGCCAAACGAGCCGCCTTCGGATCGTTTGGGCCAGCACCGAGCGTCGCCCCAGCGTTAACGGGTCTTAACAACTAACACGCGAACGAGAACAAAGCAAGAACATCACTTAGAACTCCCAGCGGTTGGACTAAACCAGCGTCTTGGCGCTCGCTTGGTCCAGATCGAGAAGGGCCTAGTGCCGCTTGAAGTACTGCACATCGCGCTCATGCTTCTCGGCCGCCTCACGCGTGTCGAACGTTCCGAGATTGCGGCGCTTGCCGGTCTTGGGATCGGTCTTTTTCGAGTACAGCCGGTACTCACCGGATTTCAGCTTGCGGATCATTTCGCGCCTCCTCTGCCCACAAAACGGCCAAGCCGGACCCCTGTTCCGAATGGTCCTTGCAATCTCCGGAACGACGCGATACTGAACCATATGGTTCAATTTAATCCATCGTCTCGCTTCGACGCCTCCTTTGCGGCCATTTCCGACGCCACGCGTCGCGGCGTGCTCGAGCAACTCGGCCGCGCCGATGCCTCGATCACCGACCTTGCGGCGCGCTTCCACATGACCCTCACCGGCATGAAGAAGCATGTGAGCGTTCTCGAGCAGGCGGGTCTCGTGACGACCGTGAAGGTTGGTCGCGTCCGCACGTGCAAGCTCGGCGGCCGTGGCCTCGAGGACGAGGCGGCCTGGATCGAGCGTTACCGCCGGATGTGGGCGGCACGCTTCGAGGAACTGGACAAGGTTGTCGACCAGCTCAAGCAGAAGGAACAGTCCAGTGGACGCAAAGCCAACGAGTGAACGCATGCCCGGCCCGGTCACCACGACGGACCGCCGGTCCGACCGGGAGATCGTCATCACCCGCACCTTCGATGGCCCCGCGCGCCTCGTCTTCGAGGCATGGACCAAACCCGAGCTGATCATGCAATGGTGGACGCCGAAATCCTTCGGCATCACCTTCATCTCATGCGAAGCGGACGTGCGTCCCGGCGGCACCTACAAGTTCGTCATGGGACATCCCGACTTCGATCAGCCCATGTCCTTCTTTGGGCGCTATCTCGAAGTCGACCCGCCCCGGCGCCTCGTCTGGACCAACGAGGAGGGCGACGAGGGCTCGGTGACCACCGTCACCTTCGAGGAAAAGGACGGCAAGACCCACCTCGTCCTCCGCGACCTCTACCCCTCCAAGGCCGCTCTCGATGAAGCAATGAATTCCGGCAGCATCAACGGCTACCCCGAGCAGTTCAACCAACTCGATATCCTGCTCGAATCCCTGGACTAGACGCGCCGATCGTTCCTGGTTTATAACGCCTTGCGCTACATAACGCGAGGCGTTATATCACCGCGATGATCGTTGGTTTTGCCTCGCGCGAGACGGAGCTGATTTGGTCGGGCCAGCGCAGCCGCAAGCTGCCGTCGGACATTCAGCCCATCGCGTTGCGCAAGCTGCGCATGCTGAACCAGGCGAGGGTGCTAACGGACCTGCGGATACCGCCGGCAAATCGCCTGGAAGCATTGCGGGGAGGCAGGACCGGCCAACACAGCATCCGCATCAATGACCAGTGGCGCATCTGTTTCCGCTGGTCGGCAAATGGAGCGAGCGATGTCGAAATCGTCGACTACCACTGAGCTTTTGCCTAACCCGCACCCTGGGGAAATCCTACTCGAAGAGTTCCTCAACCCCATGGCGATCAGTCAAAACGCGCTTGCGCGCGCTGTCGGCGTTCCGCCCCGCCGCATCAATGAGATCGTCCTTGGCAAGCGCGCCGTGACGGCAGATACCGATCTGCGGCTGGCGCGCTACTTCGGCGTGTCGGAAGGGTTCTTCCTCGGGCTCCAGTCCGACTACGATTTGATGGAACGTCGCCGCGAAATCGGCAGCGATCTCGACGCGATCGAGCCTCGCGCTGCCTAGCGCTCCGCCAATCTCGGCATCAGCTCGACGAAATTGCAGGGCATGTGCCGGTTGTCGAGCTGGGCGCGCAGGATTCCTTCCCACGCATCCCGGCACGCCCCGCGGGACCCGGGCAGCACGAACACGAAGGTCTCGCCGATCAGCCCGCCCGTCGCCCGCGACTGCAACGAGCTCGTCCCCACCGTCGTGGCCGAATACTGGTGGAACAGCACCGAGAACCCCTCCATGCGCTTGGCGAACAGCGGCTCCAGCGCCTCCGGCGTCACGTCGCGGCCGGAAAACCCGGTGCCCCCGGTGGTGATGATGGCGTCGATGCCCGGGTCCGCGACCCAGGCCATTACCTGCGCCCGGATCTGCTGGATGTCGTCTTTGACCACGGCGCGCGCCGCGCAGCGGTGGCCGTCGGCCTCCATCAGGTCCTGCAGCAGCGCGCCCGCCGTGTCCGTCTCGAGCGTGCGCGTGTCGCTCACCGCCAGTACCGCCAGCGACAGGGGCGTGAAGGGGCGGTCGAGGTCGAGTTCGGACTTGAACATCGGGCTTATCCCTTGTCTTCTTGCGGGGCCGGGGTCGGCACCTCGGCCTTTGCATCCTTCTCGGCGTCCACCGCCTCGGCCAGCACCTCGGGCTCGATGATGGTGACGCCCGCCGGCTGTACCGTGGTCACGATCTGCTCGGCCGCCAGGCTGTCGGCCGGCGCCGTACGCGGCAGATTCTCCTGCGTCTCGTCCGAGCGCGGATCGAGCGCCACCGTGCCCGGCGAGATGCCGCGCTCCGGGTTCATGGCGCGGAAGCGGATGCGTCCGCCCACCCGCACCGGGCGCACCTTCATGCGCAGGAACGCCGTCACCGCCAGCGCCCCGTGGAAGGTCGCGGTCACGATGAACAGCCCCACCGGCTGGTAGAGATTCATCACCAGCGACGCCACCGCCGGGCCGATGGCGAGCCCGGTGCCCATGGTCAGCAGCATGCCGCCCGCCACGCGCCCGAACTCGCCCTTCTTGGCGAAGTCGTTCGCATGCGCCACCGCGATGGCATAGATCGGATAGGCGGAAAAGCCGTAGAGCCCGAACAGCATATAGAGCGGCCAGCCGCCCTGCGGGTTGAGCAGCAGCGTCACGAAGCCGACCGCCGCCGCCAGCGCCCCCAACACGACGATCACCATGCGCCGGTCCATGCGGTCGCTGATGCGGCCGGCCGGCACCTGCGCCAGCGCGCCCAGCACCGCCGTTACCGCGAACAGGTATGCGATCCCCTTGGCGTCGAGCCCCTGGTCGTGGCCATAGACCGGCGCCAGCGTGCCGAAGGTGCCGTTGGCCATGCCCACCGCAAACGCCGCGATCACCGCCAGCGGCGAGGTCTTGTACAGCAGCACCACGTCCAGCTTGGCGCTCGCCAGCGGCTTGGGCTGCGGCGTCGAGGTCAGCGCCGGCGGCAGGATGGCGCAGATGAAGCTGATGGCCCCGACGATGAACGGGATGTGGCTGCTGACCCCGGTCAGCGACATGGCGAGCTGCCCCAGCGTCGAGGCCGACATGTTGATCGTGGTGTAGACCGAAAAGATGGTGCCGCGGCTCTTGTTCTCGGCCACCTCGTTGAGCCAGCTCTCGACGATCATCGCCGCGCCGGCAAAGCAGAAGCCCGAAAAGGCGCGCAGCACGATCCAGCCGATGTCGTTGATCCACAGGAGGTTCAGCAGGATGGTTATGGTGCCGATCGCCGCCATGATCGAGAAGGCGCGGATATGGCCCACCCGCTGCACCAGCAGCGGCACCGTGATCGAGCCGGTGATGAACCCCACCGACCAGCCGGTACCGATCAGGCCGAGCGCCAGCAGCGAAAAGTGCTCCTCCGCGCCGCGCACGCTGAGCAGCAGCCCCTGCAATCCGCCGGCAAACAGCAGCAGGGCCGACCCCAGGAACAGCGCATAGATTTTGACGACCGACGACATGCGACGCTTCAGAGCCTTTCAGGCCGCGTTTCGCTTTCACTTCTGGCTGAGCTTCCGGGGTCCTTCAAGGCCCCTTGAATCACGCGGCGAGCTTTCGCCCGAGGACCGACCGCACCTGGTTGCGGATCGACACCTCATTCGCGTCGAAAATTTCGAGGTACGCCACCCCCGCCTTCCGCAATGCCTCTTTCTTGATCGCGTCCCGGGCTGCTGCGTAGGACTGGTAGTGTCTGCTTCCTTGAAATTCGACCGCCAGCACCGCACGCCCGTCGCGGCCGATGACCAGGATATCCACGCGCTTGCTGTTGATGGCCCTGAAGGCTCGATCGTCAGAAGAGGTGAGGACCTCGCCGAGGGATGTCTGCGCGAACACTCGGTACCCCTTGTCCAGGACGGCAACTTCCGCCTCGACGGCCTGGAAGACGCGATACTCCGGCAAAGACATGACACGCTTGGCTTGGTAGGAGCCGTTCATCACCCAGCGCAATTGCTCGGCGCTGTCTGGCCGATTGGCAGTGCGGTTCAACGTCGATCGCTCTCGATCGCGCGGTGCGATATGCCGCCACAGCCGCACGAGCAGGTCATACAGCCCATAGGTACATAGTCCGACAGTGGCGAGCAGTCCCATTAGCGCCGCGACGTGCTGCATACGGCAATATCCGCAATCTGAAAGTCCCAGAGTGCGGCGGAGCCGTCGCCATTGGGCCCAAGGCGAGGGCAGCAATTTGCATCAAATTGCATGGACTAGGTCGCGCCCACGCCCTCCGTGCGTAGCCTTTGCTTCAAGCTCAGCATGTCCTTCCACGCCTGCGCCTTGGCGCCGGGGGTGCGTAGCAAGAACGCCGGGTGCAGGCTCGGCAGCACCGGGCCGGTCCAGCTGCCGATGGTCAAAGTCTTCCACGTGCCGCGCATGCGGGTGATGCCGGTATTGGTCTGCAGCAGCGCCTGCGTCGGCACGTTGCCCAGCGTCATCAGCACCTTGGGGTGCACCAGCTCGATCTGCCGGTGTACGAACGGCGTGCACAGGGCCAGCTCCTCCGGCGTCGGGTTGCGGTTCCCCGGCGGCCGCCACGGCACCATGTTGACGATGAAAACCTTGGACCGGTCGAGCCCGATGGCGGCCAGCATGCGATCGAGCAACTGCCCGGCGCGGCCGACGAACGGCTTGCCCTGCCGGTCTTCCTGCTCGCCCGGGCCTTCGCCCACCATCATGATTTCGGCCTCGGGGTTGCCGTCCGAAAAGCAGAGCTGCGTCGCCCGGTGCTTGAGGGCGCAGCCCTCATAGGCATCCAT
>JAEWCE010000233.1 GCA_023390785.1 Pseudomonadota bacterium | reverse complement strand
TCAATGCACAGCGCAAGGCGCGCGGCGAGGGCGAACTGTCGACGCCCGACTTCATGCGCGCCGTGCGCGACGCCGGCCGCGACCTGCACATCGATGCCGACATGCTGAAGCGGGCGCTCAATGTCGGCTTCTCGGGCGGCGAGAAGAAGCGCGCCGAGATCCTGCAGATGGCACTGCTTAAGCCGAAGATGTGCGTGCTGGACGAAACCGATTCCGGCCTCGACATCGACGCGCTGAAGGTGGTGTCGGAGGGCGTCAACGCGCTGCGCGACCCATACCGCTCGATGCTGGTGATCACCCACTATCAGCGGCTGCTCAACCACATCGTGCCCGACGTGGTGCACGTGTTCTCCGACGGCAAGGTGGTGGAAAGCGGTCCCAAGGAGCTGGCCCTGGAACTCGAATCCAAGGGCTACGCCGGTTTCGACGAGGCCGCAGCGTGACCGTGCATGTCCCCGTCAGGATCGGGCCCGCCGAGCAGGCCCTGATCGCCCAGCTCAACGCCCGTGGCAACGCCACGGCTGCCGAGCGGCTGCAGACCATCGGCCTGCCGACCCGCAAGGTCGAGAGCTACCACTATACCGACCTGAAGATGCTGCTGCGCGCGGTGCCGGAACTGGCGGGCACCGAGGCGGCCATGAGCGAGCCGGCGCTGCGCATCGCCGGCGCGCATCGCATTCCGGTGACCAACGGCGTCGCCGACATCGCCAGTAAGATGCCGCCCGGTATGCGCGCCACCATCAGCAAGGGTGCGGCGCTGACCGAGCGTGACGACGTGCTGGTCCGGCTCAACAGCGCGCTCGCGACACAGACGCTGAAGCTCGAAATCCGCAGCCGCGCCACGCAGGTGGTGCATGTCGACCGCCGCACCGAAGGCGAAGCGTCGCACATGAACGACAGCGTCCATCTGTTCGTCGCGGACGGCAGCAAGGCGACGGTGATCGAGACGTTTTCGGGCAGCGACGAGGCGCACCTCAACAACCACGCGAGCTACGTCGCAGTCGGCGAGGGCGCCGAGCTGACCCACATCCTGCTTGATCTGAGCGGGGCCAGCGCCACCAATTTCGCCACCGCCGAGTACCATGTCGGCGCCGGCAGCAAGCTGCGCACCGTGACCATTCACGTCGGCTCGGCGCTGAGCCGGGTGAACCTCTTCGCGCGCCTCGAAGGCGAGGGGGCGCATGGCGACTTCACCGGACTGAACCTCACCGTCGAGGGTCAGCACTCGGACGTGACGCTGGAGCTGACGCATGCGGTGCCCAACTGCTCCAGCAAGCCGCTGTTCAAGCAGGTGGCACGTGGCCGCTCCAAAGCGGCGTTCCAGGGCAAGATCGTGGTTGCCCGCGACGCGCAGAAGACCGACGCCAAGCTGATGATGCAGGGCCTGATGCTGTCGGACGAAGCCGAAATCCTGTCGAAGCCCGAGCTCGAAATCTTCGCCGACGACGTGGTCTGCGGCCACGGCTCCACTGTCGGTGCGCTCGACGAGGACTCGATGTTCTACCTGATGAGCCGCGGCATCCCCAAGGCCGAGGCCGAAAGCATGCTGGTGCGCGGCTTCCTCGAGGAGGTGCTCGACCCGATCGAGGACGAGGAATTGCACCTCGCGCTCGAGGGCGTGGTGGAGCGTTGGCTGCTGGGAGGGAGCGCGGCGTAGGTTCGAGTCCTACTCGCAGAGCCATACTCATGAGCTTCGATCTCGCCAGGGTCCGCGCCGACTTCCCCATTCTCGAAGAGAAGATCTTCGGCAAACGGCTGGTCTATCTCGACAGCGGGGCGTCGGCGCAAAAGCCGAACGCCGTGCTCGACAAGATGGATTGGGCGCACAAGCACGCCTACGCCAATGTGCATCGCGGCCTGCATACGCTCGCCAACCGCGCGACCGAGGCTTACGAGGATGGCCGCAAGGCAGTGCAGCGGTTCCTCAATGCCGCCCGGCCCGAGGAGATCGTCTTCACCAAGGGTGCGACCGAGGCGATCAACCTCGTGGCGTCGTCCTTTGCCGCGCCGCGCGTGGGCGAGGGCGACGAGATCGTCCTCACCATCATGGAGCACCATTCCAACATCGTGCCCTGGCATTTCCTGCGCGAGCGGCAGGGGGCGGTGCTCAGATGGATCGATGTCGACGATGAGGGCGTACTCGACCTCGACGCGCTGGAAAAGGCCATCGGGCCGCGCACCCGGCTGCTTGCGGTCAGCCACATGTCGAACGTGCTGGGGACGATCAACCCCATCGCGCGGATCGTCGAGATCGCGCATGCCAAGGGCGTGCCGGTGCTGGTCGACGGCTCGCAGGGCGCGGTGCACAACAGCGTCGACGTGCAGGCGCTGGGCGCCGATTTCTATGTCTTCACCGGCCACAAGCTCTACGGTCCGACCGGCATCGGCGTGCTCTACGGCCGCTACGACCTGCTGGCCGCGATGCGGCCCTACCAGGGCGGCGGCGAGATGATCGACACCGTGACGCTGGACGAGATCACCTACAACGAGCCGCCGCACCGCTTCGAGGCGGGTACGCCGCCGATCGTTCAGGCCATCGGGCTGGGCGCCGCCATCGCCTATGTCGAAGGGCTGGGGCGCGAGGCGATCGCGGGGCATGAGCACGAGGTGGCCGCCTACGCTATCGACCGGCTCAAGCGTATCAATTCGCTGCGGCTGATCGGCGACGCGCCGGGCAAGGGCGGCATCTTCTCGTTCGAACTGAACGGGGCGCACGCGCACGACGTTGCCACCATCCTCGATCGCTATGGCATCGCGGTGCGCGCCGGCACACATTGCGCCCAGCCGCTGCTGAAACGCTTCGGCGTCACCTCTACCTGCCGGGCCTCGCTCGCCCTATATTCCGGAAAGGACGACATCGACGCCCTGGTCGAGGGGCTCGAGAAAGCACAGAAGTTCTTCGCATGACCGAACAAGCGACTGAAAAGACAGCGGAAACGTCCGCTCCGGTGGCCGAGGTCACGGAGCAGAACCGGATTGTGCCCAGCATGTCCGCGGCCATTCCGCCCGAGGAGGTCGCCCGCATCACAGCCGACTTGATCGGCGTGCTGAAGACCGTCTACGACCCCGAAATCCCCGTGGACATCTACGAGCTCGGCCTCATCTACAAGGTCGACCTCGACGACGACCGGAACCTGACCATCGACATGACGCTGACCGCGCCGGGCTGCCCGGTCGCCGGCGAAATGCCGGGCTGGGTCGAGAATGCCGCTATGTCGGTCGAGGGGATCCAGTCGGTGACGGTCAACATGGTCTACGATCCGCCGTGGGACCAGAGCCGCATGTCCGAGGAGGCGCAGGTTGCGCTCAACTGGTGGTAAGCCTATTATATCGGTAGTCTACGATAGAGTCTGAGCGATGCCCCTTCCGATCATGAGCCTCACCGACGCGGCCGCCGAGCGGGTGCGCGAGATCATGGCCGACAGCGACACGCCGGTGGTGGGCGTGCGCGTCGGCATCAAGAATGCTGGCTGCGCCGGGCAGGCCTATACCCTCGACTATGTCGGCGCTCCGGTGCCGGGCGACGACCACGTGGTCGACAAGGGCGTCGATGTCTATGTCGAGCCCAAGGCGACGCTGTTCCTCCTGGGCACGGTGATGGATTTCGAGGAGGACATCCTCAAATCCGGCTTCACCTTCAGGAACCCCAACCAGACCGATGCCTGCGGCTGCGGCGAGAGCGTGATGCTGAAGCCGGCCGACCTCAAGGCGCTCGCTGAAGCGCGGGCGGCGAGCCAGGCCTGATCATCCAGCCCTAAGCAGTGGCAGCGCCAGGTCCTTGCGGAACAGATAGAGCAGGGTGCGCAGCGCCTCGCCCTGCGGGCCGGTGAGGCCCCGGTTGGCGTTGAACACCGTCGTTGCGTCCTCGTGCGCGTATTCGAGCAGGTGCCGGTGCACGTCGGCAACGGCCAGGCGATAGCCCGGCATGCCGGACTGGCGCGTGCCCAGCAGGTCCCCCTGGCCGCGTAGATCGAGGTCGCGCTCGGCGATCTCGAAGCCGTCCTCGGTGGATTTGATGGTCTCGAGCCGCGCGCGCGCCGTCTCGGTCAGCGGCTCCTTGTAGAGCAGCAGGCAGGCCGAGCGCTGCGCCCCGCGGCCGACGCGCCCACGCAACTGGTGCAATTGCGCCAGGCCGAAGCGTTCGGCGTGCTCGATGATCATGATGGTGGCGTTGGGCACGTCGACGCCGACTTCGATGACGGTGGTTGCGACCAGGATCTTGGTCTCGTTGCGCTGGAAGCGGTCCATCGCTTCCTGCTTGGCGGTGGCCGACATGCGGCCGTGCACCAGCGCCACCTGGTCGCCGAACACCTGCTGCAGGGCCTTGAAGCGGTCCTCCGCGGAGACGACGTCGAGCTCCTCGCTCTCCTCGACCAGCGGCGTCACCCAGAACGCCTGCGCGCCCTCGGCGATGCGCGCCTGCAGGCGCTGGATCACTCGGTCGTACTCGCCGATCGACAGCACGGCAGTGTCGATCGGCTGCCGGCCGCGCGGCTTCTCGCGCAGGATGCTGACGGCCATGTCGCCGAAATGGGTGAGCACCAGCGTGCGGGGGATGGGGGTCGCGGTCATCACCAGCAGGTCGGCGTGCCTGCCCTTGTCGCTCAGCGCCAGCCGCTGCTCGACGCCGAAGCGGTGCTGCTCGTCGACCACCGTGAGGCCAAGGTTGTGGAACTCGACCTGCGACTGGAACAGCGCGTGCGTGCCCACGACGATGTGGGTGCTGCCGTCGGCGATGCCGCCGAGGATGGCGCGGCGCTCGGCGACGGTCTGCTTGCCGGTGAGCAACGCGACTCGCAGACCGGCCGCTTCCGCCAGCGGCTGCAACGTGCGGTAGTGTTGGGCGGCGAGCAGTTCGGTGGGCGACATCAGCGCCGATTGCGCGCCGCTTTCGGCCACCGCGGCCATGGCCATCAGCGCCACCACCGTCTTGCCGGCGCCGACGTCGCCCTGCAGCAGACGCGACATGCGGGTGGGAGCGGCCAGATCGGCGCGGATGTCGTCGACGGCCATCTGCTGCCCGACCGTCAGCGCGAAGGGCAGGGACTGGATCACCCGGCCAGTGATCTCGCCGGTGAAGCTGCGGGCGATGCCGCGTGGCGAGATCAGCGTCGAGCGCACGATCAGCAAAGCGAGCTGGCCGGCAAGATATTCGTCGTAGGCGAGTCGCATGCGGGCCGGGCTCCACAGGTCGCTGTCGCCGGGCTCCTCCGGGGCATGCACCTTGCTCATGGCCGCGTGGAAGCTGGGCCAGCGGAACTGCTCCATGCGTTCGGCCACGATCCATTCGGGCAGTTCGGGCAGGGTGGCGAGCACCTCGCGCACCAGCTTGATCAGGGCTTTCGAGGTGAGGCCCTGCGTCAGCGGATAGACCGGCTCGACCAGCGGCATGGCCGCGAACTTGTCCACCTCGAGCACGTAATCGGGATGGGTGATCTGCTTCATCCCCTGGAAGAAGCCGATGGTGCCGGCGACGTAGCGCTCTTCGCCCACCGGCAGCAGCTTTTCCACCCAGCCGCCGGTGGCGCGGAAGAAGACGAGCTGGATCTCGCCGGTCTCGTCATGTGCGAACACCCGGTGCGGCCGCGTCGGCATGTTGCGCGGGACGGGCTCGTGTCGGTCGATGTGCAGCTTCAGCGTCGCCTGGTGGCCAACGAAGGTGTGCGCGACCCCATCCATCCGCCGCCGATCGATGGTGCCGACCGGCATGTGCATGAGCAGGTCGAGCGCTACCGCCTCGTGCTCGTCGCTGCCGAAATAGCGGTTGAGCAGCGCGCCAAGCTGCGGCCCGACGCCCTTGAACGAGCGCAGGGAGCGAAACAGCGGATCAAGGGCCGGAGGACGCGCCACGCTCGGGCTAGAGGCCGGCCGCTTTACGCAGGGCGTCGTTCATCCGGCTCTGCCAGCCCGGACCATCCGCCTTGAACTTGTCGAGGACATCGGCGTCGACGCGGAGCGATATGGCCTGCTTGGGGGAGTCGGACGGACGCCGGCCACGACGAATGAGCTTCTCGCCGTCGTAAAGGTCTGCCTTCTCGAACCACTCGTCAGTGAGTTCCGGCGCGTCATCCGGATCAATCCAGGAACTTTCCGTAGCGGACTTTTTCGCGGTCATTTGCTTTCCTCATCGAAATCACGTGCCGTGCGGACCCTCGCTGCGTCCAGACCACGACCATCATGCGCTCATCCAGATAGCCAATGGTGACGATGCGCTCCTCGCCGTAGTCGAACCGATCATCCACGAAGCGGTAGTTCGGCCCGTCGAAAATCTCGACCGCCCGCAGAAAATCCAGTCTCCGCTCGCGAAGCGTCTTGTCCCGCTTCACGGGATCGAAGGTGATCTCCATATGCCTCTCAACATCGCTCAAGTCAATTATTGTATATACAAAAATGCGGCATTGCCGGACTCCCTCCTAGGGCGTAAACAGCCCATTCACATCCCCCGAGACGACCCGCTCATGGCTCCCGAAAACGACGCCGGTGAAGATTTGGCTATGCGCCGCCGGCGGCTGCGCTATCGCGCCTGGCACCGCGGCACCAAGGAAATGGACCTGGTGCTCGGGCCCTTTGCCGACGCCCATGTCGAGCAGTACGGGGCGCCGGAACTGGAGCGGCTCGAGGCGCTTATGGACGAGGAGGATACCGATCTCCTCAAATGGGTGATGGGGCAGGAGCCCGCCCCGCCCTGTGCCGATGCCGGCCTGCTCGAAACCATCATCGCCTACCGGCTGAAGACCGCATGACCGAGATCGCCCGCCCGACCCGCACCATCGTCAACGTCCCCGACGGCATGCAGCCAACAGTGTTGGCGCGCCTCGTCGAGGACCGGCTGGAGGCCGCGCCGGAGGCCGCCGTGGCCGCGGTGTTCGTCGCCCGCGACGGGCGCCGGCTCCAGCGTCTCGAGGACGTGCTGCGCGCCATGATGCCGGGACACGCCATCCTGACCCTGCCGGCCTGGGACTGCCTGCCCTATGACCGGGTGTCGCCGAACGGCGTCACCATCGCCGCGCGGATGACGACGCTATCGGCGCTGAGCGATCCGGCGACGCGGGGCGCCATCGTGCTGACCACCGTCAACGCCCTGATCCAGAAGTTGCCGCCGCGCGACGTGGTGGCCGGCATGGCATTCGCGGCGCGGGCGGGGCAGGTGGTCGACAGCGAAAAGTTGATCCACTGGGCCTCGCTCAACGGCTATCTGCGCGTGCCCACCGTGCGCGAGACGGGCGAATATGCAGTACGCGGCGGGCTGGTCGACCTTTACCCTGCCAGCATGGAGACGCCGCTGCGCTTCGACTTCTTCGGCCGGCAGCTCGAATCCATCCGCACCTTCGATCCGGGCACCCAGCGCACCACCGGCAATCTGCCGGCAATCGCGCTGGCGCCGATGAGCGAGGTGCTGCTCAACGACGAAACCATCAAGCGCTTCCGGGCGCGCTATACCGCCAGCTTCGGCGGCAACACGGTGGACGATCCGCTCTATGGCGCGATCAGCGCCGGCCAGCGCTTCCCTGGGCTCGAGCACTGGCTGGCATTCTTCTACGACCATCTCGACCGGCTGGCCGACTACACCGGCGACGCCCCCTTTGTCTTCGACGACCAGGCGCGCGAGGCCTTTGCCGACCGGCAGGCGCAGGTCAAAGACTATTACGAGGCGCGCGAGAACGCCCGCACCGACAAGAAGCTGGCGACGGCGGGAGCGCCTTACAACCCGGTGCCGCCCAGCGAACTCTATGAGGTGGATGGGCATCCCTACCGGCTGGGTGAGACGGTGGCGGTCCAGCTCTCGGTGTTCGCCCATCCCGACGAGACCCGGACCGAGGATGCCGGCGGCCGGCTGGTGCATAATTTCGCCGCCGAGCGGCAGGCCCAGGACGTCAATCTGTTCGAGGCCGTGGTGAACCTGCTCAAGGCCGAGAGCAAGGCCGGGCGGCGCACTGTGATCGCCTGCTGGTCGGACGGCTCGCGCGACCGCATGGCGCAATTGCTGCAGGACCATGGTTTGCGGCACCCGCGTATCGCCGAGAACTGGCAGGACGCCATCACCACCTCGGCGGCGGTGACCGCACTGGCGGTGCTGCCGCTGGAGAACGGCTTCGAGACGGCCGATCTGGTGGTGCTGTCCGAACAGGACATCCTGGGCGAACGGCTGCTGCGCCCGCAGCGGCGCAAGAAGGCCTCAGACGCCCTGACCGAGGCGACAAGCCTGTCGGCGGGTGATCTGGTGGTGCACGTCGACCACGGCATCGGCCGCTTCCTCGGCCTCAAGCCGATCGAGGCGATGGGCGCGCCGCACGACTGCGTCGAGATCCAGTACGCCGGCGACACCAAGCTCTATCTGCCGGTCGAGAACATCGAACTGTTGAGCCGCTACGGCTCTGACGGCAGCGACGTCGAGCTCGACAAGCTCGGCGGCGTCGCCTGGCAGGCCAAGAAGGCAAAGCTCAAGAAGCGCATCCGCGACATGGCGGAGCAGTTGATCAAGATCGCAGCCGCGCGCCAGCTCGCCAAGGCCGACCCGGTCGATATCAATTCGGGCGCCTATGACGAGTTCGCGGCGCGCTTCCCTTACGACGAGACCGAGGACCAGCTCACGGCGATCTCGGCCGTATTCGACGACATTTCCGCCGGCCGGGTGATGGATCGGCTGGTGTGTGGCGATGTCGGCTTCGGTAAGACCGAAGTGGCGCTGCGGGCGGCGTTTGCGGTCGCAATGTCGGGCAAGCAGGTCGCGGTGGTGGTGCCGACGACGCTGCTGTCACGCCAGCATTTCAAGACCTTCAAGGAGCGCTTCGCCGGCCTGCCGGTGCGGGTGGCCCAGGCGAGCCGACTGGTGCCGGCGGCCGACCTCAAGGCGACCAAGGAGGGGATTGCGAACGGGCAGGTGGATATTGTGGTCGGCACCCACGCGCTGCTCGGCAAATCCATCCAATTCAAGGACCTGGGGCTGCTCATCGTCGACGAGGAGCAGCATTTCGGCGTTGGCCACAAGGAGCGGCTCAAGGAGTTGCGCGGCAACGTGCACGTGCTGACGTTGACCGCGACACCGATCCCGCGAACCCTGCAACTCGCCCTCACCGGCGTGCGCGACCTGAGCCTTTTGGCAACGCCGCCGGTCGACCGGCTGGCAATCCGCACCTTCATTTCGCCGTTCGATCCGATCTCCATCCGCGAAGCGCTGCTGCGCGAGAAATATCGCGGCGGACAATCGTTCTACGTGGTGCCGCGGATCAAGGATCAGCCCGACATCGCCGAGTTTCTGCGCGAGCAGGTGCCGGAGGTGAGCTTCGTGGTCGCCAACGGCCAGATGGCGGCGGGCGAACTGGACGACATCATGAACAATTTCTACGACGGCAAGTTCGACGTGCTGCTGGCGACGACGATCGTCGAATCCGGGCTCGACATTCCCAACGCCAACACCCTGATCGTGCATCATGCCGACCATTTCGGGCTGGCGCAGCTCTACCAGATCCGCGGCCGCATCGGCCGCAGCAAGCAGCGCGCCTACGCGCTCTTCACCGTGCCGGCACAGCGCAAGCTGACCGACACCGCCGAGCGGCGGCTGAACGTGCTGCAATCGCTCGAGAGCCTCGGGGCCGGCTTCCAGCTCGCCAGCCACGACCTCGACATCCGCGGCGCCGGCAACCTGCTCGGCGAGGAGCAGTCCGGCCACATCAAGGAGGTCGGCTTCGAGCTCTACCAGGCGATGCTCGAGGAGGCCGTGGCCTCGCTCAAGGACGGCGCGGAGGCCTATGAGGACCGCAACGAGTGGAGCCCCCAGATCTCGCTCGGCATGCCGGTGATGATCCCGGAGCATTATGTTCCGGACCTGCAGGTTCGCATGCAGCTCTACCGCCAGCTCGGCGATTTGAAAGATGCGCGCGAGATCGATGCGGCCGGGGCCGAGCTGATCGACCGCTTCGGCCCATTGCCCGACGAGGTCGAGGCACTGCTCAAGGTGATTCTGGTCAAGGCGCTGTGCCGCGCCGCCAATGTCGAAAAGGTCGAGGCCGGCCCCAAAGGCGCCGTGATCACGCTGCGCCACAACGAGTTCCCCAATCCGGCAGGGCTGGTGCAACTGGTACAGGATCCGGGCATGGCAGTCCGCCTCAAACCCGATCAGAAGCTGGTGTTTTCGCGCGACTGGCCGAACGCGGCATCGCGGCTCAAGGGCACCGCAGCGATCCTCAACCGGATGGCGAAGCTGGCCGAGGCGGTCGCCGCCTGATCACCAGAATTTGCCCGGCCCGGGTCAAATTGATGCCGAACATCTTCGGCATTGTCCGGCCCATTCACAGCAGCAGGGCGATCCCCCATGCAGCGCGGCAACAGCCCGCCGGAGAAAGATTTGGAAAGCCTCCCCGGTCATGTTATTGCCCGAATTCGCCCATTGAAGGGCTCGCAACGCAAGGCGGCCCAAAGAACCGCCGGATCGCTCGGGAACCCCAAGGAATATCGATGACGTTCAAATCGCTTCTCGCCGCTGGCTTGACTATTGCCGCGCTGACGCTGCCCGCGGGCCAGGTATTCGCGCAGGCCAGTTCGAGCTCGCAGCCGGCGTCGAACGCATCCTCCTCGCAGCAACCGCCGGCCGCCGGTGACCAGGCCGCGGCAACTGCGGCGCCGGCGCAGAACTGGCTCAAGATTTGCGACCCCGAGAAGGACGGCAAGCGCGCCTGCATCATGCGGCAGGTCGTGGTGACCCAGAACAACCAGTTCCTCGGCTCGTTCCTCTTGCGCGACGATCCAGGCCAGGAGAGCCGCCTGCTCGCCGTGGCGGCGGTGCCGCTCGGGGTGCTGCTGCCGTTCGGCGTGACCTGGCAAATCGACGGCGGCAAACCGGTGCGCGTTCCCTACATGCTGTGCGATCCGCAGAGCTGTGCCACCCAGCTCGTGGTCAACGAGGCCTATGTGAACAGCCTCAAGAAGGGCAGCAAGCTGACCCTGACCGCCAAGAACCGCAAGAACGAGGACCTCGTCATCACCATCAACCTTGCCGGCTTCACCGGGGTGTATGATGGCGAAGCAGCGCTGACTTTCGACGAATTCAACAAGAACGCCTCGGGCGAGGCTGCGCTGGAGAAGATCCTCGCCGATCGCGCCGAGCAGGCCCGGCAGAAGCTGCAGGGCGGCGATGCCAACGCCAGCTCGCAGCAGCCGCCGGCGAAGTGAGCCGGACAGGATCGGGAACAAGTTCAAGGGGCGCCTCGAGGCGCCCCTTTTCCTTTCAGCGCACGCCCATGCCGATGTCGAACGCAGCCTTGCGCAGCGGCGGCACCAGCTTGAGCGCCCACAGGCCGCCGGCCCTGAGCGCCTGCGTCGGCAGGAACTCGGCCAGCAGCGAGCGGAACAGGGCGTCGACCACCGTGCCGGTGCGGCTGAGATCACCGGCGCGGCGGCGGGCATAGTCGTCGCTGAGCGCGCGGGCAAAGCCGGGACGCGTTAGCTCGGCGCCTGCGAGGCTGCCGGCGAGGTCGGCCACGTCCCGCAGGCCGAGGTTGAGCCCCTGTGCGCCGATGGGCGGGAAGGCATGTGCCGCCTCGCCGACCAGCACGACGCCGTTCTTGCCGGCGATGTCGACGGTCAGGGTCGAGAGCGGGAACATATGGGCCGGAGTCAGCAGTTCGACTGCGCCGAACAGGTGCTGCGACTTATCGGCGAAGAGGCGCGCCAGCGCCTCCTTGCCGCTCGCCTGCGCCGCCTTCAGCGTATCGCGCCGGTCGATCCAGACGAGGTTGGCGCGGTTGCCGCCGGCGGGCACGAGGGTGAACGGGCCGTGCTCGTAGTGGAACTCAACCGAGGCGCCGCCGATCGATCGCTCGAGGTTGAGATCGCAGACGAGCGCCGCCTCGGTGAAGCCGTTCTCGCGGGCGCGGAAGCCGGCGCTTTCCCGCACGCGCGACTTCTTGCCATCGGCGCCGACGACGAGATCGGCCTCGATCGTGCTGCCATCGGCGAGACGGAGCGTGGCGCTGTCGGTGCCGATCTCGAGATCGTCGAGAGTGGTTTCGCGGGTGCTGAGGTTCGGCAGCGCGCTTCGCGCCGCCTCGAAGCTTTCGGCCAGTTTGACGTTGGGCAGGTTCCAGCCGAACGCGGGGAGATCGAACTCGGCGCTGTCGAACAGCGTTTCAGGTGCCCGGATCAGCCGGCGCGTGCCGTCGATGATCCGAATGCGGGTGAGCGGCTGGCCGATGACGGACGGGTCCGGCAACAGGCCCGCCGCCTTGAGGTAGTCGACCGCCGGCAGCATCAGGGCCGAGGTGCGCCGGTCGGGCGGTCCCTTGGGCACCAGATGCGTCGTGTCGAGGCCGGCCCTGGCGACCGCGACCGCCGCCGCAAGGCCCGCCAGACCGCCGCCGACGACGACCGCGCGGCTCACCGCGCGACCGCCAGGCGCTTGTCGCCGCCGCTGGGGATGACGATCGAGCCGCCATACGAGCCGACGAACAGCGCCAGCAGGTAGACCAGCAGATATTGCGGCCAGAAGGCGAGCAGCGAGATGGCCGGTCCCGGGCAAATACCCGACATGCCCCAGCCGATGCCGAAGAGGGCTGCACCGGCGACCAGCGGGGTGTCGATGCGGTTGAATTCCGGCTCGTGGAAGACGGTGTCAAACAGCGGCCGGCCACGGCCGCGACCGATGCGGACGGCGACGAACATGACGACCACAGCCGGGATCATCACGAACGCCAGGCTCGGGTCCCAACCGCCGCTCGGGATGGCGGTGAAATCGAGGAAGCGCAGCACCTTCAGCGGATTGACCATGCCGGAGATGTAGAGCCCCGCGCCGAACAGCACGCCGGCGACGGCGGCAACGGCCAGATAGGGCAGGTTGAGGGGCTTGCTCATCACACGATTCCCGTCACGATCACAGTGAGGATAGCAACAACGAAGAACACGCCAACCGCGACGAATGAACGCTTGGAGAGGCGCGCCAGGCCGCAGACGCCGTGGCCGGAGGTGCAGCCATTGCCGATCTTGGTGCCGAAGCCGGTGAACAGCCCGGACAGGGCGACCCAGACCACCGTGCCGCCGGCGAACCATGCCGGGGCGGCGACGAGGCTCTGCGGGCGATTGCCCAGACCCGGCAGCAGCAGCGCGGCAAGGAAGGTGCCGCCGACCAGGCAAACGAGGAACACCAGGCGCCATACGACGGTCCGGGCGGGGGGCAGCAATTGCCCGAACAGGCCGGAGATGCCGGCGATGCGGCCGTTGCCGAGCCAGAGGAGGGCGGCGGAAAGGCCGATCAGCACGCCGCCGATCGCCGCCGGAATGGGGGTGAATGTATCCATCGCGGAAGTCCTTGGGAGTTGCTTGAAGTCTATCACCCGGACTCTGCGGCAACCAGCGGAGGAGACAGGTGTTTTTTGCGCTTCGCAGCGGTGGACCGGAATGGAAATGTGCGAAATGGCTGGGGCGTGAGACTTCCAACGCCGTGGGGTCGTCCCTAGATTGGGGCACCTTCCCCCGCCGGAGCCCGTGATGTTCGACCTGCTGCTCGACCCAAATACCTGGATCGCGTTCGCCACCCTGACCCTGATGGAGGTGGTGCTCGGCGTCGACAACGTCATCTTCATCTCGGTGCTGGTGAGCAAGCTGCCCAAGGCGCAGGCCGACCGGGCGCGCACCATCGGACTCAGCCTGGCGTTGATCTTCCGTATCGCGCTACTGCTGGTGCTGAGCTGGATCATTGCGCTCAGCCAGCCGGTGTTCACCGCCTTCGGCCACGGCTTTTCCTGGCGCGATATCATCCTGCTCGCGGGCGGTCTGTTCCTCATCTACAAGGCCGTGCACGAGATGCACGCCGAGATCGAGGAGCCGCACGAGCCCATTCTGCAGCAGCAGGCCAAGGCGATGATGTCGGCGATCGTGACCCAGATCATCCTGCTCGACCTCGTGTTTTCGATCGACTCGATCATCACTGCCATCGGCATGGCACAGCATGTCGAGGTGATGATCGCCGCCGTGATCGTTGCGGTGGTGCTGATGTTCGTCGCCTCCGGGCCGATCGCGAGCTTCGTGGCGAGGCACCCGACCACCAAGATGCTGGCACTGGCCTTCCTCGTGCTGATCGGGGTGTCGCTGGTGGCCGACGGACTCGGCTTCCACATCGACAAGGGCTACATCTACGCCGCCATGGGCTTTGCCGTGCTGGTCGAGGGCATCAACATCTTTTCCAAGCAGCGCAAGCTCGCGGCCGCGGCTGGCACCGCGCCGAAGCCGGTGCGGGCTGCCGCCGCCGGCGCCGCCCCGGTCGAGACGCTGACCGAACCGGGCAAGCCGAAACCGCGCTCAACTCCGAATCGCCGGGCGCAATCGCGCCCGAAATCGGCACCGAGGAAGAAGCCATGAGCCGCGCGATCGTCATCCGTGAGAATGGCGGGCCGGAGGTACTGAGGCTGGAGGAGCGCGAGGTCGGAGCGCCCGGACCGGGACAGGTGAAACTCCGGCAGGAGGCGATCGGGCTCAATTTCATCGATGTCTATCACCGCACCGGGCTCTACAAGATGGACCTGCCGCTGGTGCCCGGCGTCGAGGGCGCCGGCACGGTGATAGCGGTGGGCGAGGGTGTTGCCGACTTCCATCCGGGCGACCGCGTGGCCTATGCCGGAACCGTTGGCGCCTATGCCGAAGAGCGGCTGATCGCGGCCGACAAGCTGGTACGGGTGCCCGATGCCATCAGCTTCGACACCGCCGCCGCGGTGTTGTCGAAGGGCGGGACGGCGCACTATTTGCTGTTCGAGGCCTGGCCGTTCGAGGCCGGCGACACCATGCTGGTGCATGCCGCATCGGGTGGCGTCGGCTCGTTCCTGGTGCAATGGGCGAGTGCAGCCGGTGCCACGGTGATCGCGCTTGCCGGATCGGATGAGAAGGTGGCGGGCGCGCTCGCCAATGGCGCGAAGGTCGCCTTCAATTCGCGCGAGGACGGCTGGGTGCGCAGGGTGCGCGAGGCGACTGGTGGCCGCGGCGTCGATGTCGTCTATGACGGCGTCGGCAAAGCGACATTCGAGGCCTCGCTCGATTGCCTCAGGCCGCGCGGGCTGATGGTCAGCTACGGCAACGCGTCGGGTCCGGTAACCGGCGTGAGCCTCAGCATGCTGCAGACGCGCGGCTCGCTCTACGTGACGCGGCCGACCACCGCGCATTATTACGGCGACCCCGAGAGCCTGCGGCGCACCATGGCGCGGGTGTTCGGCGCGGTGACCGCCGGAGACATCCGGCCTTCGATCAACCAGCGCTTCCCGCTGGCGCAAGCCGCCGACGCGCACCGCGCCCTGGAGGCGCGGACGACCACCGGTACGACGCTGCTGGTGCCTTAATCTGGACTTGCGCCCCGTCCGCCGCTACATGGGCGGCCACGGGCAGGTGGCAGAGCGGTTGATTGCTCCGGTCTTGAAAACCGGCGAACGTGCAAGCGTTCCGGGGGTTCGAATCCCTCCCTGCCCGCCATTCGGCACGTGCGCCGGGTTGCGGTGTGTTCAATCTTGATCATCTTGAATACAAGCAACATGGAGGGTGAGAGTGGCATCGTCTCGGGGCCGCACGAGCGCATGCGCCAGATCGCGCCCTTCAGCGAAGATTTCACCCCGTGACCGGGATCAAGCCGACATTGCTGCCGCTCGGTGACCGGGCCCTCCTGGTGCGGTTTGCCCAGACGCTGTCGGAGGCCGCAAACCGGGCGGCGATCGGGCTGGCGCGGCGGCTCGCGGCGGAGCCGGTGCCGGGCGTCGCCGAAGTGGCGCCGGGGCTGGTGTCGGTGTTGCTGCGGGCCGAGCAGGGGGCAAGCCTCGAGGCCATCCGGCGCGAGGTGATGCTGCTGCTGGGGGAGCCCGGCAGCGAGCCGGACCCCGCACGGCACGAGATCGCGGTGATCTTCGATGGCGAGGATCTGGCCGACGTCGCGGCAGCGCTGCGGCTGACGCCGGCGGCGTTCGTGGCGCGGCACAATCAGCGACCGCTCAGGGTGCTGGCGACCGGCTTCGCGCCGGGCTTCGTCTATTGCGGTTTCCACGATGCGGCGCTTGTGCTGCCGCGGCGCGAAGCGGTGCGGCCGTTAGTGCAGGCAGGCACGGTGCTGTTCGCGGCGGGGCAAACCGCCATCGCAGCGACGCCGATCCGCACCGGCTGGCACGTCATCGGACGCACGGCGTTCCAGAATTTCGATCCACAACGGTCGCCGCCCACTCGCCTTTCGGCGGGGGATCTGGTGCAGTTTGGGAGCGATCCGTGACCGCTCTCACCATTACCCGGGCCGGTCCGCTGGCGACGCTGCAGGATGCCGGCCGTTTCGGCATGCTGGCGCATGGCATCAGCGCGTCTGGGCCGATGGACCAGGGGGCTTTCGCGGCGGCGGGGGCGCCGCTCGAACATGTCGGGACGACCGGCATCGAAATCACGGCGGCAGGCATCGCATTTCGTGTCGATGCGCCGCTGCAGGTGGGCTGCGCGGGCGGGCAATTCGAGCTCTCGGTCAATGGGAGGGCGCAGCAATGGCCGGCGCGGCTCGACCTCGGCGCCGGGGATGTGGTCGAGGTAACGCCTGGGCCATCAGGCAATTACGGGTATCTGCGCTTCGACCAGGAGATCGCGGTGCCACCGTTGCTGGGCAGCCGCGCGACCAACCTCACGGTCGGGTTGGGCTGGTTCAAGGGTCGCGCGCTGCGCTCCGGCGACCGCCTGGCTTTCGCTGGCGTGGGGGAAGCTGCCAATACGCTGTTTCCGGCAGCGGGTGAGGGGCCGATCCGCGTTCTGTGGGGGCTGCATGCCGATCTGTTCACCACCGAGCTGCGCGCGTCGTTTGCGGCGGGCCGCTTCGTGATTTCGTCCAACCTCGACCGCATGGGCGTGCGGTTGGCGGACCCCGGCAACGTGTTCCGCGCGCAAAGGCGGCTGAGCCTTGTGTCGGACGCCATCGTACCGGGGGATATCCAGATCCTCGGCGACGGCACGCCGATCGTTTTGATGCGCGACCACCAGCCGACCGGCGGCTATCCCCGCATCGCGACCGTGGTCAGCACCGACATCGATCGCTTCGCGCAAATGCGGCCCGGGACCGACGTACAGTTCCGGCCGGTGACTTTGGAGCATGCCGGATGACCCCCAGCCTCGATCTCAATGCCGATCTGGGTGAGGGCGTCGGTGACGACGAGGCGATGCTCGACATCGTGTCCTCGGCCAACATCGCCTGCGGCGGCCATGCCGGCGATGACGACAGCATGCGGGCAGCCCTGCGTGCCGCGAAGGCACGCGGCGTCGTCGTCGGCGCGCACCCCGGCTTTCCCGATCGTGCCAATTTTGGCCGGACGCGCATGGTGCTGCCGCCGGAGGACCTCGACGCCTCCATCCGGGCGCAGGTGCGGCGGCTGGTGGAGCTGGGCGAGGAGGAGGGCTGGCCGGTGCGCTATGTGAAGCTGCACGGGGCTCTGGCCAATATGGCCGCCGAGGAGCCGGCTGTGGCCGCGCTTTGTTTCGCGGCGGTCGAGGGCCTGGTGCCCGACATGGCCATCCTCGCCATCGACAATTCGGCGCAGTCGGAGGTGGCCGAGGCGCTGGGGTTCCGCACCATCCGCGAGGCCTACGCCGACCGGGCCTACCAGCCCGGCGGCCTGCTGGTACCGCGACAGATGCCGGGCGCCGTGCTGCACGATCCGGCGGCGATCGCGGCGCGGGCGGTACGGCTGGCCCAAGCCGGCGAGATCGTCGGCATCGACGGCGGTGTGATCACCACCACCGCGAAATCACTGTGCATCCATGGCGACACGCCCGACGCGGTCGAGATCGCGCGCGCCGTGAAAGCCGGGCTTGCCGCCGCGGGGGTTGAGATACGGCCGGTAGTGTGAAATAGGCGCGGCCATGACAGCGCAGATCATCGACGGAAAATCCTATGCCGAGGGCCTCAGGGCCCGCATTGCCGGGCACGTGGCCCGGCTCAAGGCCGAGCACGGCGTCACCCCGGGCCTCGCCGTGGTGATCGTCGGGCACGACCCGGCGAGCGAGATCTACGTCGCCAACAAGGCGAAGCAGACCGTCGAAGCCGGCATGCATTCGGAAAAGTACGAACTGCCGGAGACGACGTCGGAAGGCGAACTGCTGGCGCTGGTGGACCGGCTCAACGGCGATCCGAACATCCACGGCATCCTCGTGCAATTGCCGCTGCCCAAGCAGATCGATCCGACCAGGGTCATCCTTGCGATCTCGCCCGACAAGGATGTCGACTGCTTTACCCCGGCCAGCGTCGGCAAGGTGCAGATCGGCTTGCCCGGACCGGTGAGCTGCACGCCGCTCGGCTGCCTCATGCTGCTCCGGGACTTCGTCGGCAATCTTGCCGGCAAGCACGCGGTGATCGTCGGCCGCTCCAATCTTGTCGGCAAGCCGATGGCGCAGTTGCTGCTGCGCGAGAACTGCACCGTGACCATCGCCCATTCGCGCACGGCGGACCTGCCGGGCATCGTGCGGCAGGCCGACATCGTGGTAGCCGCCGTCGGTCGTCCGCACCTCATCAAGGGCGACTGGATCAAGCCGGGCGCGGCAGTGATCGACGTGGGCGTCAACCGCGTGCCGGCGCCCGATAAGGGCGAGGGCAAGACTCGCATTGTCGGTGACGTCGACACGCAGGCCGCGCGCGAAGTAGCCGGCTGGCTGACCCCGGTGCCAGGCGGCGTCGGGCCGATGACCATTGCCTGCCTGCTTGCGAACACGGTGACAACCGCAAGCCTTATCAACGGTTTGCAGCCGCCAAAGGATCTGACGCCTTAACGTTGGAAAGTGACGTCGAGGGTCATTACCGGCGGCTGGGCGTAAGCGTTCGGAAACGTCTTTGAGTCCACACTGGCCGCCAAGATCCCAGAAGGGGTTTGGGGGCAAAGAACTTGGCCGCGTCTTTGACGGCGATTGATCTGAGCGCGAGCCAGGGGGCCGCGGTTATCGGGCTGCTGGAGCGCGCTCGCGTGCCGCCGCAACCGGCGTTCTACAAGCTGCTTTACGACTACGTGTCGGGCGTGCAGGGGCTGTTTTCGGAGCGGGTGCGCGACATCCTCGCCGAAGGCGATCGCGGCAGCAGCGCCGTGCGCGAACGGCTCTATGCCGAGTTTGTCGAACCCTACGAGACGCACGAGACCATCGAGTTGGCGCTCGTTCGCATCACCGAACGGCTCGCCACCCTCGACGTGCTGCTGACCCAGAGCGCCCGGGCCTCAGCGGTACAATCGGCGTCGCTGGCGCAGGCCTCGGCGCATTTCGGGGCGCCCAAGCTGGACGCGGCGCTGGTGCGCGACTGGGTCGACCGGCTGCAGGTGACGCACCGGGCTATGCGCCAAGCCAACAGCGCGCTGGCGAGCGAGCTCAAGGCGGCGCAGGCCGAACTGGACGAGACCAAGGCGCAGATCGAAAAATCGCGCGAGAGCGTGAAGCTGGATTCGCTGACCGGTCTCGCCAATCGCGGCGGACTCGACGAGGCCCTCAGCGCTGCCATCCACCAGCACCACGCCTCGGGGACGCCGCTGGCCTGTGCGCTCATCGACATCGACCATTTCAAATCGCTCAACGACCGCTACGGCCATCCGGTGGGCGACGAGGTGCTGCGCATCGTGAGCCGCGCTCTGCTGGCTTCGGCCCGCGCCGGCGACGTCGTCGGACGGCCGGGGGGCGACGAGTTCCTCGTCGTGCTGCCGGCGACGGACCTGCCCACGGCGAACCTGATCGCCGACCGCATGCGCAGCGCCATTGCCGACGCCGACCTGCGCGGCGTGCTGGGCTCGGGCACACTGGGCGGCATTACCGTCTCGGTGGGTTTGGCGCCGTTCCGGCCCGGCGACAGCCTGCGCCGCCTGCTCGATTGCGCGGATCGCTCGCTTTACGAGGCCAAGCGGCGAGGGCGTAACCGGGTGGTGGTCGATCTCGAGCAGGCGGCCTGAACTGCGAGGAGCCTGTCTTGCGCTCTGTCCGACCGTCCGCCAGGGCGCCCGATCGTCCAACCGGTGGCTTGTCTTGCGCTCTGTCCGATCGATCGGCAGGGCGCCCGATCGTCCAACCGCTAGATTACCCGGGACAGGTGAAAGCTGCGCAGCACGGTGTGGTCGCGCAGGCCGAAGGCCGGAACCGTGCCGGCCTCAAGGCGGTCGATGATCGGCCTGGTGTCCTTGAGTTCGGATGCGTCGACAACGACCGAGGTCAACGGACGCTGGTCGCTGCGCGCTTTCTGCAGCAGGTCGAACAGCAGAGCGCGCACGTCGCCGCGGGCGGCGCAGGCGACGCATTCGCTGCCCGCCGCATGCTCATGCAGTGCCGGCTCGAGATGCAGGATGCGTGCGCCGGGCTCAACGAATTTGAGCGCCGCCGCATTGGTGACGACGGTGACCGGGATGGACGACGAGGTCCTGTCATAGGGCGTCGTGGTCATGAGGTTTTCTCCGTCACCGGCGTGTAGTTGAGCACCTGGCCCAGCCAGCGTTCGACCTCGCGCACCTCCATGCCCTTTCGGAGGGCATAGTCCTCGACCTGGTCGCGTTCGACCTTGGCGACGCCGAAATAATAGGCGTCGGGGTGGCTGAGATAGAGGCCGGAAACCGACGAGCCGGGCCACATGGCGTAGCCCTCGGTGAGCTCGACGCCGATGCGCTGCCTGGCGTTGAGCAGCCGGAACAGCGTGGTCTTTTCCGTGTGGTCGGGTTGCGCCGGATAGCCTGGCGCCGGGCGGATGCCGCGGTACTTCTCGAGAATGAGATCATCCGGCGAGGACTGCTCGTCGGGCGCATAGCCCCAGAATTCCTTGCGCACGCGCTCGTGCATGGCTTCGGCGAAGGCCTCGGCGAAGCGGTCACCCAGCGCCTTGATGACGATGGCGGAATAGTCGTCGTTCTTGCGCTCGAAGCGTTCGGCGATGAGGTGCTCCTCAAGGCCGGCGGTGACCACGAAACCGCCGACATAGTCCGGCGTTCCGACCGGCGCGACGAAGTCGGCCAGGGCGAGGTTGGGCTTGTCCTTGAGCTTTCCGAGTTGCTGGCGCAGCGTGTAGAAAGTCGCGAGCTCTTCGGTCCGGCTGTCGTCGGTGTAGAGCCTGATGTCGTCGCCGACGCTGTTGGCCGGCCAGAAACCGATCACCGCCTTGGGCCGGAACCAGTTCTTCTGCAGCACTTCGCGCAGCATCGCCTGCGCATCCTCCCAGAGCTGTCGGGCGGCCGGGCCGCGCTCGGGGTCGTCGAGCACCGCCGGATAGCGGCCACGGATTTCCCAGGCCTGGAAGAACGGCGTCCAGTCGATGTAGCGGTGGAGCTCGTTGAGGTCGTAGCTCTCGAACACTCGGGTGCCGAGGAAGGTCGGCTTGGGCGGTGTGTAGGCCGACCAGTCGGTCTTGAAGGCATTGGCGCGGGCGGCGGGCAGCGGCAGGCGCTGCTTTTCGGCCTCGGCCTCGGCATGCCGGCGGGCGACCTTTTCGTATTCTGCCCTGACGTCGGCGACATAGGCTGGCCGCTGCTCCTTGCTGAGCAGCGCCGAAACCACGCCGACGGCACGGCTGGCATCGTTGACGTGGACCGTCGGGCCGTTGGTGTATTGCGGGTGGATCTTCACCGCCGTGTGGACGCGCGACGTGGTGGCGCCGCCGATCAGCAGCGGGATGTCGAAGCCCTCGCGCTCCATTTCGGCGGCGACGTGCACCATCTCGTCGAGCGACGGGGTGATGAGGCCGCTGAGCCCGATGGCGTCGACCTTTTCGGCGCGTGCAGTCTCGAGGATCTTCTGCGTCGGCACCATCACGCCGAGGTCGATGATCTCATAATTGTTGCAGCTCAGAACGACGCCGACGATGTTCTTGCCGATGTCGTGCACGTCACCCTTGACGGTGGCCATCAGGATCTTGCCCGCCGACTTGAACTCGCCGCCGCCCTCCTTGTCGGCCTCCATGTAGGGCAGGAGCCTGGCCACAGCCTGCTTCATCACGCGGGCGGACTTGACCACCTGGGGCAGGAACATCTTGCCCGAGCCGAAGAGGTCGCCGACGACGCTCATGCCGGCCATCAGCGGCCCTTCGATGACGTCCAGCGGCCGCGGCCGCGCCAGACAGGGGCGGG
>JAEWCE010000136.1 GCA_023390785.1 Pseudomonadota bacterium | reverse complement strand
GCGGGGCACCGGCGAAGCCGTCGTGGACGCGCCGCTCGGCCTCCATGGTGTAGCTCTTGCGCAGGAGCGCCAGCAGCGGCGCGGAGGTCGGGGCCGCGGCCGGCGGGGCGTCGTCGCCGGCAAACTGGGCGCAGCGCAACGCCGCATCGGCGATGGCTTCGGACATCTGCTCGTGCGCGGCGAGGCGCGCCGCGGCCTCGGCCAGGGCCTTGATGACGGTCGGGCCGTCGCGATCGAGCAGCGCCAGGGCGTCGTTGAGCCGCAGGTCGACGGCGCCGAGCAGGTCGGCGGAACGGGCCGCCTCCTGCTCGAGCCAGGCGACCTGGCCGGCCGCCTCGCCGCCCGAGGAGGCGCTGAACGATTGCGCCAGCGACGCGGCTTCGCCGAGGCTGGTCATCGAGGCTTCGGCGGCAAGGACGGTCTCGCCGGTCAGTTCGCGCAACTGCATGGCGATGACGTTGAGGGCGCGGCCGCGCGGGCCGAGCTGGGCGCAGCGCACGGCGGCGTTGAGGCTGACGAGGCGCATATTGGCCTCGATCTCGCGCACCGCCTCGACATGGCCGAGCAGCACCTGGACGATGCGATCGACGGCGCCGGCCACGGACGCGAGCTTTTCGCGCTCGGCCTCGCAGTCGCGCAGCACCGCGAGCGCGGCGTGGATTTCGGCGTTGAAGGCGGTGAGCGGCGACTGGCCACGGGCGCCATAGATGTCGCGGCTCTTGTCGATGACGGTGCCGGCATCGGTGGCGAGGGCGGCGAGCGCATCGCCGGCCTCGGCGATCTCGGCATTGAAGCTGCGCGCGGTGGCGTCGAGCTGCAAGGTCTCGAGGGTGAGGCCGTCGGTGAGCAGCTCCGGCACGTCGGCGGCGTGGATATCGAGCCCGGGAACGCCACCGCCGCCGGCGAGCGAGGCCAGGTGCGCGAGCGCCGCCTCGATGTGTTCGAGCCGCTGGCGGGTGGAATCGCCCACCTGCATGGCCATCACGGCGCTGCCGACACGGCCGGCGATTTCGTGGGTGACGCGGCCGGTCTCGGCGCTGCCGTCGGCCGAGAGTTTCCGCCGTGCGACGATCTCGCCGAGGTTCTGCTCGAGCCGCTGCGCCAGCCGGCTCAGCGTGTTGCGATGCGTGGCCTCGAACTGGGCGCGCTGCGCGGCCGCGCGGTGTACCTCGCCGGTGAGCTGGCGATAGACCGCGGAAAACTCCTCGATGGTGCGGGTGGCGCTGTTGGCGAGCTGGGCGATGTCGGTGGTGAAGACATCGAAGTCGTGGTCGTTGCCGACGATGCCGGCGGCGACCACGCGGGCATTGATGGCGACGATGCCCATCATCCTGACGGCGCGGCGGAGGTCGGAGATGGGGGTTTCGGCGGCGGTGACGACGCTCACCAGCCGCTCGATGGCGGTCTGCTCGGCGGCAAAGGAGGCCGAGATCTCGGCGGCGCGGCTGCCGACGGCGGCGAGGCGGGTGGTGGCCTCGGTGAGCTCGGCGCTGGCAAGGTCGCGCGGCAGGGCCTCGAAGGTCTGCGACAGCCGGTTGAGCAGTTGCGCCGATTGCGTCAGCCAGTCGCCGACGGTGACGAAGGCGGTCTCGATCTGCGCCCGGGCGGCGCCGAGATCGGCGGCAAGGTCGCCGAGGCCGCGCGCGTCCGGCGGCAGTGCAGCAATGGCGGACTGGGCGCTCATCGGCTGGCGGCGCGCGGTTCGCCTGCGGCGCGGGCCCAGGCCTGGAGGTCGGCGGCGATGCGGCCCAGCGGCAGCACCTTCATGGCGGCGCCGCGCTCGATGGCTTCCTTGGGCATGCCGAAGACCACGGAACTGTCTTCGTCCTGCGCGACCGTGTAGGCACCGGCCTGGCGCATTTCGAGCAGCGAGCGGGCGCCGTCGTCGCCCATGCCGGTGAGGATGACGCCCATGGCGTTGCGGCCGGCGGCCTGCGCGACGGAGCGGAACAGCACATCGACCGAAGGGCGGTGGCGCGATACGTGCGGGCCTTCGAGGATTTCGACGGTGTAGCGCGAGCCGGTGCGACGGAGCACCATGTGCTGGTTGCCGGGGGCGATGAGCACTCGGCCGGGCACCACCTGGTCGCCGTGCGCGGCTTCCTTGATGTCCATCGGGCAGAGGGTGTCGAGGCGGCGGGCGAAGGCGTTGGTGAACTTTTCCGGCATGTGCTGGACGATGACGATCCCGGGCGTCGGCGGCGGCAGCGCTTCCAGCAGCTCGCGCAGGGCCTCGGTGCCGCCGGTCGAGGCGCCGATGGCGATGATCGGCTCGGTCACGGGCATGCTCGCCCTGAGCGAGGCGGCGCGGGCCGCACTGAGCGGCGGCAGCACGGCGTCGGCGGTGAGCTTGGCCTCGACGCGCAATTGCGGCGCGGGCTTGCTGATGCCCTTGAGCTTGGCATGCGCGGCGGCGCGGGCGGCATCGCAGATGCGCATGCTCGATTCGATCAGGAACTGGCTGGTATCGACACGCGGCTTGGCGACGACATCGACGGCGCCGGCCTCGAGCAGCTGCATGAGCGTGTCGGAGCCGGCTTCGGCAAGCGAGGAGCAGATGACGACGGGAATGGGCCGCTGCGACATCAGCTTGCGCAGGAAGGTGAGCCCGTCCATGCGCGGCATTTCCACATCGAGGAAGATGACGTCGGGGACTTCGTGGCGGATGCGCTCGACCGCGACATAGGGGTCGGAGGCGGTGGCCATGACCTCGAGGTCGGGATCGGCGGCGATGATCTCGCTCAGCGTGGTGCGCACCGAGGCGGAATCGTCGACGATGAGGACGCGGATCTTGGGCATTCAGTTTACGTCTTACGTTTTCTGGAACACGGCCGGGGCGACCTGGCGCATGCTGATGGTCGTGCCGACCATCGATTCAGAGTGTCCGAGCACCAGATAACCCCCAGGTCGTAAATGTTCGATGAGGCGGCCGATCACGGCTTCCTGGTCGCGTTTTTCGAAATAGATCAGCACGTTGCGCAGGAAGATCACGTCGACGTCGTGGTCGAAGGGGTAGCTGGGGTCCATCAGATTGAGATGGGCGAAGCGCACGACGCGGCGGATCTCCGGGGCCATGCGCACTTCCGGGCGGATGCCCGGGCGCCGGGCGCGCATGACGTAGCGCGACTGCTTTTCCGGCGGCACCGGGGCGATCATTTCGGCCGGATAGACGGCACGCTGGCCCTGGGCGAGGACGGCGGTCGACACGTCGGTGCCGAGGATGGCGAAGCGGAAATCGCCGCGGTCGGCGCGCAGATCGCTAAGCACCATGGCGAGGGTGTAGGCCTCGGCGCCGGTGGAGCTGGCGGCGCTCCACACCTTGAGCAGCGGCTGGCGCTCGCCGGCGCGGGCGGCGAGCAGGGCGGGCACCAGACGCTGCTCGAGCAGGGTGAAGTGCTCGGGCTCGCGGAAGAAGTCGGTCTTGTTGGTGGTGACGGCATTGATGAGGTAGCGCCGCTCTTTCTCGAGGCCGCCGCGCCGGAACAGGAAATCGCAGTAGTCGTCGAAGCCGGTGAGGCCGAGCGCACGGACTCGCTTGCGCAGCCGACCCTCGACCATCAGCCGCTTGGCCGGCGGCAGCTTGATGCCGACCTCGTCACCGATCAGGCTCGAGAGGCGGCCGAAATCGACGCCGCTGAGGTGATCCTCGGTGTCCTCCTCGGGAGGCAGGACCGGCTTACGCAAGGCAAGAGGCACAACATCAACTCCAGCGGGCCCGGCGGCCTATGCCGCCCTGGCGCCCGTCGCCGTTTCGGGCAGTTGCAGATCGCCGAGCAGGTGGTCGAGGTCGAGCACAGTGACGAACTGGCCGTTGCGGCGGCCGATGCCGGCGATGCTGTCGCCGCTCCAGCGCCCGCGCACCGTCGGCCGCGGCTCGAGCTCGGGGCTGTCGAGCACGGTGACCTCGATGACCCGGTCGCTGCGCAGGCCCACCGTGTGGCGGGCGCCGGCAGCGGTGACCGCGAGCACGATGATGCGGGTATTGGGCGTATCCGCCGCCGGCTCGAGCCCAAGGGTCAGGCGCAGATCGAGCACGGCGATCCCCTGCCCGCGCACGTCGATCATGCCGAGCAGATTGGCCGGGGCCTGCGGCAGGCGGGCGATGGGCCGCATGTCGAGGATTTCCTGCACACTCTCGACGGGGGCGGCGAACAGCTCGTCGCCGACCCCAAGGGTCACGTATTGGGTTGCCTGCGCCATTCGGACCGTCCCGTCACGCCACATTGCGGCGGGTGAAATCGTCGTCGAGGTCGTCATGGCCGTCGTCGAGATCGAGCTCGAAGCCACCCGAGCCGGCCGACTTCCGCGCGGCGCGCGCCATGTGCGGCGCCGCGGCGAGCACCTGCTTGCGCAGCTTGCCGTCGGATGCCGGCTTGTGCAGCACCGGCATGTCGGCCTCGGCGCCCTGGCCGCGTTCGTCGAGGCGGAAATAGCTGATCGAGGCCTGCAGCTGCTCGGCCTGACTCGCCAGCTCCTCGGAGGTGGCCGACATCTCTTCGGCGGCCGAGGTGTTCTGCTGGGTGACCTTGTCGAGCTGCTGGATGGCGGTGTTGATCTGCGCGGCGCCGGCATTCTGCTCGCGGGCGCCGGCCGAAATCTCCTCGACGAGCTCGGCGGTGCGCTGGATGTCGGGAACGAGCTTCTGCAGCATGTCGCCGGCAGAGCGGGCGGCCTCGACGGTGGTGCCGGACAGGGTCGAAATCTCGGCCGCCGCCGTCTGGCTGCGCTCGGCGAGCTTGCGCACTTCCGAGGCGACGACGGCAAAGCCGCGGCCGTGCTCGCCGGCGCGTGCCGCCTCCACCGCGGCGTTGAGCGCCAGCAGGTCGGTCTGGCGGGCGATCTCCTGCACAACCATGATCTTTTCGGCGATGGTCTGCATGGCGATGACGGCCTTGTTGACCGCTTCACCCGAGGCCAGCGCGTCGGCCGCCGACTGGCGCGCGATCTTTTCGGTCTGCGACGCATTGTCGGCCGACTGCTTGATGGTCGCGGCCATTTCTTCCATCGAGGCCGAGGCCTCTTCGGTGGACGAGGCCTGCTCGGTGGCACCCTGGCTCAATTGTTCAGCGGTGGCCGAGAGCTCCTGGCTGCCCGAGGCGACGTTGCGGGTGGCGCTGGCCACTTCCGACACCACTTCGCGCAGCTTGCGGGTCATGGAATTGAGGGCATCGATCAGATCCTTGATCTCGTCGTTGCCCGATACCCTGGCGCTGGCATTGAGATCGCCGCCGGCGACCGCGTTGGCAAGGCGGAGGGCGCTGCCGACGGCGCGCGAGATCGAAACCACGATCCAGATCGCGGCGATGGCGGCGATGGCGGCCGAGCCGATCAGCAGCCCGATGAGCAGCATGAAGGACTGGTCGTAGAGCTGATCCGCTTCGGTCTTGGAGGTATCGACCGATGCGTCGTTGTGCTTGACGATGGCGTCGAGGTCCTGCGTCAGTTCGCGGCTGGCCTCAGCGCCTTCCTGGGCAATGAGGTCTTCGGCGCGGGTGATGTTGGCGCTGTCGACGCCCATGCCCGAGGAGGTCTGCGCCGTCAGCTGCCGCAATTGCGCTTCGACCCCGGTGAAGCGCTGCCAGACCGGCACGAAGGCGTTGATCTGGTCGGTCTCTTCCTTGCTCTGGGCCATATCGAGCAGGCTCTTGATGGCGCCGTCGACGGCGGCCTTGCCGGTGTCGATGCTCTGCGCCAGCGACTGGCTCTGGCTGGCGCTGCGCGACAGGATGAGGTCGCGCTCATCCTTGGCGATGTTGGCAACCGCCTTCTCGATGGTGCTGGCCGCTTCGACGCCGGCGAAATCGTCGGTGACGATGCTGTCGAGCGAGCGCTTGATGGCGTCCATGTTCTGGATGGCGATGAACATGCTGGCTGCCGACAGTGCGACGACGACGGCAAAGGTGACGCCAAGCTTGACCTTAAGTGTAAGTCTCATGATGCAGCCCTCTCCTCGGCCGATGAAGCGCTTCTGCGCCCCTGAGTTTCAAAAATGCGTTCCAGGTTGGGAATGACGACGAAATCGCCGTTGCGGCGCCCGATGGCGCGGACGAATTCGGGCCGCCAGCGCATGCCGACGCGCGGCGCGTCCTGGATGACGGCGGCGTCGATGTCGGTCACGTCGTGCACCTTGTCGGCCAGGATGCCGGCGACGGTGGGCTCGCCGTCGATGTCGATCTCGACCACGACGATGCGGGTATCCTCGTCGGGCGGCGGGCGGTCCATGTCGAACATGACGCGCAGATCGGCGAGCGGCACGACGCGGCCGCGGACGTTGATGAGGCCACCGACGAAGGCGGGGGCGTTGGGCACCTCGGTGATCGGCACGAGATCGAGGATCTCGCGCACGCTGCCGGCCTCGATGGCGAAAATCTCGTCCTGAAGGCGGAGGGTGAGCGCGCGCATGGCGCCGGATTCGGTCTGCATCATGCGGCCCTCCCCGCTTCGGCGGGCTTGAACTTGTTCTCGAGGTCCTGGCCCATGCCCACGAGGTGGACGGTGTCGAGGATGAGCGCGACGGTGCCGTCGCCCAGGATGGTGGCGCCGGAGAAGGCCTTGAGCGTGGCGTGCAGCTTGCTCAACTGCTTGATGACGGTCTGGTTGTTACCGATGATCTGGTCGACCACGAGACCGACGCGTCCCTCCCCCGAGGAGACGATCACCACCTTCTGGTGCGCGTCGGGCGCGCCGGGGGTGTTGAAGACGTCGCGCAGGCGCACGAACGGCACCAGCGCGCCACGGATGTCGAGGAAGCTGCGGCCGCGGGCGCTGCCGACGGCCTCGGCCGGCAGCTCGACACACTCTTCCACGGCGGCGAGCGGAATGGTGTAGCGGCCATTGCCGACCCGCACCAGCATGCCGTCGATGATGGCGAGGGTGAGCGGCAGGCGCAGCGTCAGCGTGGTGCCCTCGCCGGGGCGGGTGCTGAGATCGATGGTGCCGCGCAGCCCGTCGATGGTGCGCTTGACCACGTCCATGCCGACACCGCGCCCCGAGAGGGCGGTGATTTCGCTGGCGGTCGAAAAGCCCGGGGCGAAGATGAGATTGTGGAGCTCCTGGTCGCTGAGCTTGGCGTCGTGGGTGATGATGCCGTTCTCCTCGGCCTTGGCGCGGATGCGCGCGGCGTCGAGACCGGCACCGTCGTCGCTTACCGAGATCGCCACTTCGGCGCCGGCATAGACGGCGGAGAGGCGGACGGTGCCGCGCGCCGGCTTGCCGGCGGCGCGGCGTGCCGCCGCGGGCTCGAGGCCGTGGTCCATGGAGTTGCGGATGAGGTGGACTAGCGGATCGGCGAGCTTTTCGATCACGGTCTTGTCGAGCTCGGTGTCCTCGCCGGAGGTGATGAACTCGATGTCCTTGCCGAGGTCGCGGCTGACATCGTGCACGAGACGGCGAAAACGGGCGAACAGCGTACCGATGGGCACCATGCGGATGCCCATGGTGGTGTCGCGCAGGCCGGAGGAAAGCCGTTCCAGTTCCTCGGCGATGGTCTTCAGATTGCTGTCCGAGGATTGCGCGGCGATCTGGGTCAGCCGCGCCTGGGCGATGACCAGCTCGCCGACACGATCCATCAGTTCGTCGAGGCGCTCGGCGGCGACGCGCAGCGACGAGCCGGCCTTTTCCGCGGCTGCGGGTTGCGGTTCGGATTTGGAGGCGGCGCGCGGCGGCGGCACGGGGGCGATGGCAGGAGC
>JAEWCE010000127.1 GCA_023390785.1 Pseudomonadota bacterium | reverse complement strand
TCGACGCCATCGTCAAGCTGATCCAGCGCGACATTCCGCAGATCAAGCTCGATGCGTCCGTCGATGTCGAGCCGGCTGCCGCCGATGCCGAACCCGGCGAGCGTCGTGGCCGCCGTACCCGCAACCGCGGCGAGCGCAAGTCCGAGGGCCACAAGGGCGACCACAAGTCCGGCGACCACAAGCCGCGCGTGCACAAGGCCGACGATCACCGTGCCGAAGCCGCGCCCGCCGAAAAGCCGCAGAAGGCCGCCGATCGCCCCTCGCGCAGCGAGGCCCAGGCGCCACGGCGCACGCCGTCGGCACCGCGTTCGCATCCGCCCGGTGCCGGCGCGCATTCGCCCTTTGGGTCCGACGGTCCGGTCCCCGCCTTCCTGCTGCGCCCCGGCAATGTTCGCTGAGGTTTGCTGGTCCGAATAGTTGCCGGCGGCAGTTTTTGCGTAAATTTGCGTGCGTCGTGGGTGCTCTTTACCACCCCTTAATTGACTCATCGGAAAACTACCGATGAATACGATAAGGTCAGAAGACCGTTCGGGGGCACAGTGTCGGAACAGGAATTCAGGCGTGCCCTGGGTTATGCCAACTCGGCGATGGATCTGCTTCGGCGCGGGCAGATTCCCCCGTACCCCCAGTTCTACGAGCTGCTCTACACTTACGCCACCGGCGTAAATCCCTCGCTCAACCAGCGCGTGAACCAGATCTTCCGCGACGGCTCGGCAACACAGGAATTGGCCGAGCGGCTCTACAACGAATTCCTCAAATCGCAGGACGCCAACGAGCGCATCTCCAATGTCTCGGAGCGCATGGCGACGCGTATCGAGGCGGTGCACGAGGCCATCGACACCGCCATGGCCACTGCCAATGCCTACTCCGGCACCCTGCAGGCAGCGAGCGGCGACCTTGGTCATGCCGACATGTCGGAAGCCGAATTGCGCACCCTGGCGCAGCGCCTGCTCGGCGAGACCCGCCGCATGCAGGACGCCAACCAGGCGCTGGAGCAGAAGCTCGAGGCCTCGCGCGACGACATCGCCGCGCTGCAGCGCGACCTCGACGAGGTGCGCCGCGAGTCGATGCTCGATCCGCTCACCAAGATCTACAACCGCAAATCCTTCGACGAGGGCATGCTGAAGGCCTTCTCGGAGGCCGAGCTCGGCACCGGCTTCTGCCTGATGCTGGTCGACATCGATCACTTCAAGCGCTTCAACGACACTTGGGGCCACCAGACCGGCGACCAGGTGCTGCGCCTCGTCGCCATGACCCTCAAATCCAACATCAAGGGCAAGGACATGGCGGCACGCTATGGCGGCGAGGAGTTTGCCGCGATCCTGCCCGAGACCGACCTCGAAGGCGCGGTGATCGTTGCCGACAACATCCGCCGCGCCGTGCAGGCCAAGGAGTTGCTGAAGCGCTCGACCAACGAGAAACTCGGCCGCATCACCGCCTCATTCGGAGTCGCGATGTATCAGCGGGGCGACACGCCCTCGTCGCTCATCGAGCGGGCCGACCGCTGCCTCTATGCCGCCAAGCACGCCGGCCGCAACCGCGTGTTCAGCGAGACCGAGCTGAAGCTCACTGAATCCAACGCGGCCGCCTGAAACTTACGCTACGCCGCCGGCGTCAGCGTCACCCCCAGCGAGCGCAACGCGTCCCAGTAGCCGGGATAGGTTTTGCCCACGCAGTCCGGATCGAGGATGGTAATGCCACCGATCCGAAGCCCTGCGAGCGCAAAGCTCATGGCAATACGGTGGTCCTCATAGGTCTCGATGCGGGTCGTCGCGTTGCGATGCGCCGCACCGCTGAGCCTCGGGTCGGCATTGACCACCAGATCGTCGCCGTCCTCCCGCGCCAGCCCCGGCTGGACGCGGTTGAGCTCGGTGGCGAGCGCGCTGATGCGATCGCATTCCTTGACCCGCAGGTTGGCGATACCGATAAAGCGCACCGGTGTCTCGTTGAACGCCGCGAGCACCGCCAGCGTCGGCACCGCATCCTGCATCTGCGAGCCGTCGATGACGGCCGGCATCCCGGGGAACATGCGAATGAACGCTGCCGCTTTCGCGTCGGGCTGCGTGAACGCGTCCGAGGGCACACCAAGATCGATCTGGCCGCCAGTCAGTGCCTCCGCCGCCCACAGATAAGTGGCCGCCGACGCGTCGGGCTCGATGCGGAAATCCGCGGCGGCATATCTGGTCGGCGCCACGCGCCAGGTTGTCGCGTCGAGCTGCGTGACATTGCCGCCGAACGCCGTCATCGCGGCGATCGTCAGGTCGACATAGCCACGCGCATCGAGGTCCTTGCCGGCGAGCGCCACGTCGATGGCGCCCTCGCCGAACGGCGCCGCCATCAACAGCGCCGACACATACTGGCTCGACAGCCCCGCATCGATCTCCACCCGACCCGAACCGAAATGCCCATGCCCTTCGATCGTCACCGGCGGACAACCGGTCGGCGCGATCGCCGCGATGCCGAGCGAGCGCAGTGCGGCCAGCAGCGGCGCGATCGGACGCTTGCGCATCGCCTCGTCGCCATCGAGCACCACGGTGCCGTCGACCAGTGCTGCAGCCGCGGTGAGAAAGCGTGTCGCGGTGCCGGCATTGCCCAGGAACAGCGGCTCGGCGGGCGCCGCGAGATACCCCTCGCTCCGCACCACGAAGCCCGTCGCATCGGGCTCCTCGATGCTCACCCCCATTTGCTGCAAGGCAGCAGCCATCAGCGCCGTGTCCTTGCTCTTCAGCGCCCCGGTCAGTCGGCTCGTGCCCCTGGCCAGCGCCGCGAGCAGTAGCGCCCGATTGGTGATCGATTTCGACCCGGGTGGCGTGATCCGCCCGACCAGTGGATGGTCCGGCGGCGTGATGGCGAGAGGCGGTGAGCTCATGCAGGCGAGGTCGCATGCCCCGCGAGCGGACGCAAGGCCCGCCGCCTATTCCACCGTCACCGACTTCGCAAGGTTGCGCGGCTGGTCGACGTCGGTGCCCATGAACACCGCCGTGTGATAGGCCAGCAACTGCACCGGGATCAGCGCCAGGATCGGCGCCACGAAACTCGCAATCCTTGGGATGACGATGGTTTCGGCGACCCCCTGGCCGATGCGCGCCTGCCCGTCGGCGTCGGTGACGAGGATGATCTGCCCGCCGCGCGCCGCCACTTCCTGCATGTTGCTGAGCGTCTTTTCCTGCAGATCGTCCGACGGCGCCACCACGATCACCGGCATCACTTCGTCGACCAGCGCGATGGGACCGTGCTTGAGCTCTCCCGCAGGGTAGCCCTCGGCGTGGATATAGCTGATCTCCTTGAGCTTGAGCGCCCCCTCCATCGCCACCGGGAACATCTGCCCACGGCCGAGATAAAGCACATCCTTGGCCTTGCTCAGGCCCTTGGCGATCTTTTCGACCTGCGCCTCGGTGCCGAGCGCCGCGCTCACCGCTGCCGGCAGCTCGATCAGTGCCCGCACCATCTCGCGCTCCTGCGCCCGCCCGATCGTGCCGCGCGCCACGCCGGCCGCGACCACGAGGCTCGCCAGCGCCGTAAGCTGCGCCGTCAGCGCCTTGGTCGAGGCGACGCCGATTTCGGGACCGCACAGGGTCGGAAACACCACCTCGCTTTCGCGCCCGATGGTCGAATCCGGGACATTGAGCAGGCTGACGACGTGCTGTCCGGCCTTGGCGCAATAGCGCAGCGCCGCCAGCGTATCTGCCGTCTCGCCCGACTGCGAAATGAACAGCGCCGCGCTGCCGACCTCGACCGGCGGCTCGCGATAGCGGAACTCGGAGGCAACGTCGACCTCGACCGGCAGCCGCGCATAGCGTTCGAACCAGTACTTCGCGATCAGCCCGGCGTAATACGCCGTTCCACAGGCCGAGATGGTGAGCCGACTGAGCATGCTGAAGTCAAATGGCAGCGCCTCACGCAGCGCCACCCGCTCGGCGCCCATGTCCACATAATGGCTGAGCGTGTGCGAAATGGTCTCGGGCTGCTCATAGATCTCCTTGGCCATGAAGTGGCGGTGGTTGCCCTTGTCGACCAGGAGCGCCGAGGCCTGCGAGACCAGCATCTCGCGCCGTACGATGGCATCGGCGCCATCGCGGATGGTGACGCCCGCCGGCGTGATCACCGCCCAATCGCCGTCCAGCAGGTAGCTCAACCGAGAGGTGAACGGCGCCAGGGCCATCGCGTCCGAACCGAGATACATCTCGGTCTCGCCATAACCCACGGCCAGCGGTGCGCCGTGCCGCGCCGCGATCAGCAATTTCTCATGCCCCTTGAACATGAAGGCGAGCGCGAACGCCCCACGCAACTGCTTCAGCGTACGGGCCACCGCCATCTCGGGGTCGAGTCCGCGGTCGATCTCGCGCGTCACCCAAAGCGCCACCGATTCCGTGTCGGTCTGCGTCTTGGGCAGATAGCCGTCCCTGGCCAGGTCCTCGAGCAGCTCGCGGAAATTCTCGATGATGCCGTTGTGCACCACCGCCACCTTGTCGGTCGCGTGCGGGTGCGCATTGATCTCTGTCGGCGCCCCGTGCGTCGCCCAGCGCGTATGGCCGATGCCGATCGTGCCGCCCAGCGGCTCCATGCCGAGCTTGCCCTGCAGGTTGCCGAGCTTGCCCTCGGCGCGCCGCCGCGCGATGGAACCATGTTCCAGCGTGGCGACGCCGGCGCTGTCATAGCCGCGATATTCGAGACGCTTGAGGGCGTCCACCAGCCGCGGCGCCACTGGCTCGACGCCGATGATCCCGACGATCCCGCACATCAGCTCTTCCCCTTCGCGGCCTGCTTGGCCGCCTTCTTGGCCAATGCCTTATCCTTGAGCGTGGCCGCATAGCCCGGCTTGTTCTCCTGCCGCGCCCGCGCAAAGGCCACGGCGCCGGCCGGCACGTCTTGGGTGATGACGCTGCCCGATGCGGTATAGCCGCCGTCCCCGACGCTCACCGGCGCCACCAGCGCCGTCTGCGAGCCGATGAAGGCGTTGGAGCCGATGGTGGTCGTCTCCTTGTTCACCCCGTCATAATTGCAGGTGATGGTGCCGGCCCCGATATTGGTGTTCTCGCCGATCACCGCGTCGCCGAGATAGCTCAGATGCCCGGCCTTGGTGCCGGCGCCGATGCGGCTCTTCTTGACCTCGACGAAATTGCCCAGGTGCACGTCGGCCCCGAGCTCCGCCCCGCCACGGATGCGGGCGAACGGGCCGATCGTCGCTCCCTGCCCGATGGTCACGTCCTCGATGTCGCAGAATGCCCGGATCTCGACGTTGTCGGCGATCTTCACGCCCGGACCGAACACCACATTGGGGAAGATCGTCACGTCGCGGCCGATCTCGGTATCGTAGGAGAAATAGACGCTCGCCGGGTCCTTGAGCGTCACCCCGGCCTTCATGAAATCGTCGCGCCTGAGCTCCTGGAACTGCAGCTCGGCCTTGGCGAGCTGCGCCCGGTCGTTGACGCCCATCACGTCGCGCTCCGGTGCCACCGCATAGGTCACCCGGTGCCCGGCGGCATTGGCGAGTTCGACGAGGTCGGTGAGGTAGTATTCGCCCGCCGCGTTGTTGGGCTTGAGCTTGTCGATCAGCGCCCGGAACACCGGCGCGCGGAACGCCAGCACGCACGCATTGCACAGCCCGATCGCCCGCTCCGCTTCGGTCGCGTCCTTGTGCTCGCGAATGGCGAGCAGCCGCTCGCCCTCGGTGATGAGGCGGCCATAGGTCAGCGTATCCTCGGGCTCGAAGCCGAGGATCGCCGCGTCCCAGCCGGCGTCGAGCCGGTCCAGCACGCCACGGAAATTCTTGGCGCTCAGCAGCGGATGGTCGGCGTAGACCACCGCCACATAGCCCTCGGCGTCGGCATAGGCCGGCGCCGCCATCGATGCTGCGTGCCCGGTGCCCTTGCGCTCGGTCTGCTCGAAGAAGCTGGCGTCGGGATGGAGGCGCCGCACCGCGTCGCGCACCGCCTCGTGTCCGGGGCCGGTCACCACCGCGATGCGGCCGGCGCCGGCGCCCGCAGCGGCACGGACCACATGCCCGACGATCGGCAAACCGCCCACCGGGTGCAGCACCTTCGGCATGGCCGATCGCATGCGGGTACCCTCGCCCGCCGCCAGAATGATCGACACCAGATCAGCCATGCGCGTCCCGTTTCCACATCAGAGTTGCCCCGATTGTATAGCAACGCCGGGTTGGGAAACCATTACGGCGCCACGATGGTAAAGTAGCTGAGGGGGCCGCGATTCGGGCGGTTTCGCGGGATTTTGCATTTGGCCAAGGCGAGCGATCAGTTCCGATCCCGGGACGTGACCTTCTGGGGTGTTTTCGCGCTCGTCGTCTGGGCCGTTGCCGTGCTCGGGGCCAATCTCTCGGCCCTGATCCCTGACGGCGTGCTGGGCGGCCTGCACGCGTCCCGCCTCGACGGCGCCACCCTCAACCAGTTGCGCGGCGAGATCGTCTCGCTCACCAGCGAGACCACCCGGCTCAAGCAGGAGAATGCAGTGCTCGTGCAGCGGCACGTGCTGGCGGAGATGTCGAGCAACGATCTCACCCGCCGTCTCGGCGCGCTCGAGCAGACCGTTCCCAAAATCCTGGAATCTCTCAACAATCCGCAGGACGTCGACCGCACCCTGGTCACCGCCTCGACCGGCGCCGTGCCCAAAACCTTGCCCGCCGACGGCGGTTCGGTGACCTACACCACCACCCCGCTCGCCGGAGCCCTGGTGCCTGCCGCCCAAGACCAGTCGATGCCGAAGCCCCTCGCAACCGAAATCATGCCCGATCCGGGATCGTTCGGCATCGCCCTGGGCCCGCCGATCGATGCCGACGAGGCCGAATTCGCCTGGCAGGGGATGAACGGCAAGGTCGGCACGCTGCTGGTCGGGCTCGGCCCGCTCCTCGGCCATGTCGAGGGCGGCAGCGGCCGCCGGCTGGTCGCCGGTCCGATCTCCAGCGAGGCAGCCGCCCGCGACCTGTGCGGCCGCATGGCCAAGGTCGGGATCGCCTGCCAGAGCGTCCCCTTCATCGGCGACCCGCTGCCGCTCCTCAACTGATCGCGCCATGAAATGGTAGGCCGGGCGGGAATCGAACCCGCGACCATTCGATTAAAAGTCGAATGCTCTACCCCTGAGCTACCGGCCCCTTGGGCGAAAACTCGCACGCCCGAAGTGCGGCGGAACATACTGGTGTCCCCACTTGAGTCAACCGCATAAGGCTGCAACCCGAAGCTGTTGATCTCGTTACGCTCCCGGATGCGGCGCGCGTCAACCGGACGCGGCGGCAAGGGAAATGGCGCGATTTTTCCGGTTTCTCGCGCCAGCCAACGAAACGGCAGACGAGTCCATGTCCCGCCCGCGCTCGCATCCCCTCAGTTCAGCGTGACCACGATGGCACCACGGCGTGTCGCCACGACCGTGTGTTCGTATTGCACGCAGGGCGCGGACGGCTCCGCCACCAGCGTCCACGCATCGTCGCCGCGTTCCGTGGCCGCCTTGCCGCCCAGCGACAGGAACGGCTCGACGGTTAACACCAGCCCCTCGATGATGGTGCGGCGCTCGGAGCGATCCGGCCATGTCGAGATTTCCCGGGGCTCGTCATGCAGCGTGTTGCCGACGCCATGGCTCGCGAGGTTCTCGATCAGCGTGTAGCGGTGCTTGCGCGCAAACGCGCCGATCGCCATGCCGATGTCGGCAAGCCCCGCACCGGTGCGCACGGCACGAATGCCTTCCCACATCGCCCGCTTGCCGTCGCGGCAGAGCGCCACCAGCTTCGGATCGGCACTTGGCACCACATGGGAGGCGCCGGTGTCGGCATAGACCCCGTCGAGTTCCGCCGAGACATCGATATTGACCAGATCACCGGCAGCGATGGTGCGCGCGCCTGGGATGCCGTGCGCAATCTCTTCGTTCACCGAAATGCAGGTGACGCCGGGAAAGTCATAAGCGAGTTGCGGCGCGGAGCGCGCGCCATGCGCCGCGAGGATGCCAGCCCCGATGGCGTCGAGCTCGGCGGTGGTGATCCCAGGCCGCAGGGCTGCCGCCATCGCATCACGCGCCAGCGCGCAGACATGGCCCACGGCCTTGAGCCGCTCGAGATCGTCCTCGCCGGTGACGGTCACTCGGAGACCTTGAGGCTGTGGTAGTGCTTGAGCAGGCCCTTGGTCGAAGCGTCATTGCCCTCGTTCCTGGCCGTACCCTGCACCTTGGGCAGCAGCGCCTTCGCCAGCTGCTTGCCGAGTTCCACGCCCCATTGGTCGAACGAGTCTACGTCCCACACCACGCCCTGCACGAACACCTTGTGCTCGTAGAGCGCCACGAGGCTGCCGAGCGTCTCCGGCGTCAGCTTGGGATACATCAACGTGTTGCTCGGCCGGTTGCCAGGAAACACCTTGTGCGGCGTCAAGGCCTTGATCTGCGCCTTGTCGAGGCCCTGCGCCTTGAGTTCCGCCACCACCTCGTCCTTGGTCTTGCCCAGCATCAGCGCTTCCGACTGCGCCAGCACATTGGCCACCAGCTTGTCGTGGTGCGGCGGCATGTGCTCGTGCGGATTGGCCGCGATCAGGAAGTCGCACGGAATCACCGACGTCCCCTGGTGGATGAGCTGGTAGAACGAGTGTTGGCCCACCGTGCCCGGTTCGCCCCATACGACGGGGCCGCTTTGGTAGTCGAAGGCCTTGCCCTCCACCGTCACGGACTTGCCGTTGCTCTCCATGTCCTGCTGCTGCAGGTAGGCGGTGAACCGGCTGAGGCGCTGGTCGTAGGGCAGCACCGCGTGCGTCGCAAAGCCCCAGGCGTTCCGGTACCAGACCCCCAGCATGCCCATGATCACCGGCAGATTGCGGTCGAGCCGGGTCTTGAGGAAATGCTGGTCCATTTCGTAGGCGCCTTTGAGGAACGCCGCGAAATTGTCGAAGCCGACCGCAATAGCGACCGGCAGGCCGATCGCCGACCACACCGAATAGCGCCCGCCCACCCAGTCCCAGAAGCCGAA
>JAEWCE010000123.1 GCA_023390785.1 Pseudomonadota bacterium | reverse complement strand
GAGCGGACCTTTAGCATTTGGTGAGCACCACGCGGCGACCAGCGCATCTGCTGATTGGCGCCCATGCGCCGGTGCTGGCTGTGTCAACGAACCATGGCCCACTTTGCTGATGAAATCTGGCCCACCTTCCATGGGTTGGCAGCTGAATAGCCGATAACCGACCTCTTGGCTGTGCGCAGCAGCTCGTCCCGGCAGTCCATAGGCAACGGGGGCCGCCGCCGCGTTTTAATTGCGCTGGGTGGCGGCCCCCGCCTTGCCTGTGGACCCGCCGGGGCGAGCGTCGATCGCAAGATTTCATTCATGTTTCTGCCCGCGTTTGGCCAAGGTGCGGCGGAAGCGATAGGACGTGTCGCCGCTTTCGAGGATGTGCGCGCGATCGGTGACACGGTCGAGCACCGCCTTGCACAGCCGAGGATTGGGGAACACTTGGCCCCATTCGGAAAACGGCAGGTTCGTCGTCACGATCAGCGCCGCCTTCTCCGCTCGGTCAGCGATAACTTGAAACATCAGTTCGGCCCCGACATCGGCGAGCGGCACGTAGCCCAACTCGTCGATGCACACCACCTCCACCCGCTCCCAGCGCCCTAGAGCGCGGCTCAACTGGTTCTCCGCCCGCGCTTCGACCAGCTCATTGATCAGCGCCGCTGCCGTCGTGAAGCGTACCCGCCGCCGTTGTCGGCAGGCGGCCACGCACAGGCTGATTGCGACATGCGTCTTGCCGGTACCCGCTTCTCCGATCAGCACGATCGGCTCAGCACGCTCGATGTAGCCGCCACCCGCCAAATCGGCCAGACGGCTGGCCTGCAGTGGCGATTGGCTGAACTCGAACTCCTCCAGGGTCTTCACGCGTGGCAGGCGGGCCTCCTGGATGCGGCGCAGCACCGCCTTGCGCTCGCGCTCCTCGACCTCCACCGCCAGCAATGCCTCTACGTATTGGACGTGGCTGTGCCCCTCGCGCAGCGCTGTCTGCGCCAGACGGTCAAACTGTGCCGCCAGCGTGGGCATCTTCAGAAGCCGGCAATACTGGCGAATGGACTGCTCGATCAGCGTGGTGCTGGCCGCCAAGGTGGCTGTGGTCCGGTTCATGGCGCGACCTCTTAGCTTAGCAGCTGATCATAGCTGTCCAGCGAGGGCGCCGGCCGGTCGAACCGGGCGAGTGCCCCAACCTCAACGCTGTCCAAGGGTGGACGCTGCAATTGGTCGGCGGTCAGCAGATAGCGGACAGCCTCGGCATCCGAGCAGCCCATCTGTAGAGCCGCGGCCACCGCCTCCTGCAAGCGCTCATAACCGAATATCTTACCGAACCCCAGCACCGCTACCATGGCGCGGGTGCCGTGCTGACGGCCATGGCGTTCGATCAGGCGCTGCCAGTAGGCGTCATAAGCAGCCGGCCAGCGGCCACGCTGACGCCATTGCTCCAGCGGCTTGGAACCGGCCAAGGCCCCGGGTTTGTGCTCCAACACCTCCAGGTAATGTTCAAGATCGAGGATCTGCTGGCGCCGTCTGTAGCAACGCTCATGGCGGGCAACCATCCGCCCCTCGTGCCAGACCTCCAGATGTGCCGGATAAAGCTTGGCGTGCACACGCGTGCCGACGCGTACCGGGACCGAATAAGCGTTGGTCTTGACCAGCACGCAGCCGGCGCTGTCGACCCGTGGGAAGCTGATGTCGGCGAGATCAAAGCCATTCTCGGGCAAGTTGATCAAGCGCTCGCGTTCGATAGCCATCGCCTCTCCGACGCTGTGCTGGCGGCCGTCAATGACGCGCCGCTCATCCTCTCGACAGCCCAGCAGCAGCACCTCGTTGAGCACGGCGAGATCGCCGGCGCACGGCACCGGAACCCAATGATTGCGCCGAAACTGTCCGTTCTCGCCCTCAACCCCGCCTTTCTCGTGCCCGGCTTGCGGCATGCAGAACTGCGCTTCGAAGCGCCAATGTGAGCGGAAGGCGATGAACCTCTCCGTCTCCTCACGCAGCCGCCCGCGCAGCACCTTGCGCACCGCGCTGCCGAGATTGTCGTAGCGCAGCACTCTGAACACCCCGCCGAAGTAATGGAAGGCATGCTCGTGTGCCTCCAGGAAGGCCTGCTGGGTGGCATGTCGGTAGGCGCGGTGAAAGGCGCCACCGCTGGCCATCGCCCGCATGCAGAAGACCTGCAGTTTGAGGCGCTCGCCGTCGAGATCAGCGTAGGCCTCATACCAGTCTACCTGGCCCTCCTGTCCCCAATCATAGGACTGCGGCACGAAGGTCTCCCGACTGATCAGACCCAACGCGCGTTTGCGTTCGTGCACGTAGTTGCGCACCGTGCTCTCCGCAGCGGCCACCTCCGGCATCTCCTGGCGGATCCGTTTCCAGATCCGACGTGCCGTGTGACGCTGCTTGCGCGGGGCGCGGCGATCAGCCTCCAGGATGCTGTCGATGAACGTGGCGACCGGCCCCAGCACCGGCTTGACGCGTTCCTTATAGGTGCGCTCCGGCGGGATCGCGCTCGCCAGAGCCTGTCTCACCATACGTCGGTGGACGCCGAATTTCCGGGCCACGCCTTTGACCGTACCGACGCCAAACTCGTATTCACGCCGTAGCTGTTCGAAGAGCTCCACCTTCCGTCTCCTGTCCATGTCGCCCCTCCAGCTGTCGCTGGAAAGGAACGGTGCACGATCGGGGCAGGGGGCCAAATTTCATCAGCACGGTGGGCCGGATTTCGATAGCACAGTCAGGTGGCGAGGGCGGACAGCCCGTCTGCCATGGCGGCGCCTGCGCTGGTGAGAGACAGCGTGGCGCAAGTTCCGATCAGTGACCTGTCGCGCCATCTGCGGCGCAGGCCGGAGGATTTCGGCCGTCAGCGGCCTTATCTGGTCGCCGATCCGCACAGGGTTGCCGCCTTGCGCGCCCGCCACGGCGATGTCCGGCTGTGCGTCGGCCTTTCCTGGCGCTCGGTCGCCAGTGAAAGTCGTTCGCTTGGGCTTGAGCAGCTCGTAACGGCTCTCGCCCCGCGGCTGGCGACGGCCGGAGGACGCCTCATCCAATATGGCATCGACGACCAGGAGCGGTGCTTTGCCGGTCTTTTTCCATGAGACGAGCATCGATCCCTCCAGCGACCTCCACGGCTTTGTGGCCCTGGTGGCCGCCATGGATCTGGTCATCACCATCGACAACACCACAGCGCATATTGCCGGCGGGCTGGGGGTTCCGGGTTGGGTGCTGCTGCCGTTTGTGCCGGCGTGGTTCTGGGGGGTGACCGGGCCAGCACCCCCCTGGTGCCCGAATTTGCGGCTGTTCCGCTAAGCCATTCCCGGGGTTTGGACCGGTGTGCTGGCCGAGGTGGCCAAGGCGTTGCGGTCCATGGGAGGGGTGCCATGAGGGCGAGGCGTCAGGCATGGACGAGATGTCATCTGACGCGGTGAGCAAGGACCATCCACCCGCCCCCATGGCCGGTGAGCGCATGACAGGACCTTGAGACCAGACTGGCGTCCGTTCTCAGCTCCTGAGCGCCACCACCTGACGCAGGGCCTGTTCGGCAGCGGCGAACACGCTGTCCCAGTCGCCGGGCGTGCTCTGGCGGAACAGGCGCATCGACGGATACCAGGGGGTGATGTCACCCTTGCCGTCGCCATAGACCCAGTAGGGCATGAACTGCAGCAGGTTCCACACCGGACGGCCGAGAGAGCCGGCCAGATGCGCCACCGAGCTGTCGGTCATGATCACCAGATCGAGCCGTTCCAGCACCGCCGCGGTGTCGGCGAAATCGGTGAAGTGCGGCCCCAGCGGCGTGATCAGGGTCGAGGTGCCCAGCGTTTCCAGCTCAGCCTCCGGCGGCCCCTTCTGGATGCTGTAGAGCCGAACCTTCGGCACGTCGAGGAAGCGCAGGAAGCGGCTAAGCGTGGTGGCGCGACGCGCGTTGTCCTTGAAGGTGACGCGGCCGGACCAGATGATGCCGACCTTGATCGTGCCGTCCGGACCGGGGACCAGCCGGGCGGCCTTCTCGCGTGCTTCGGCTGGAACGATCAGGCGGGTGGGCGGCGGCACCGTCTCGATGGTCGTGCCCAGCCGGTGCGGCAGGCTCATCAGCGGGCAATGGACGTCGTAGGCCGGATAGGCGGTGCCGGCGCGCACGAAGCCGTCGATGCCCTCCAGACCGGACAGCAGGCGCTGCAGCTCCGGATGGCACTCCAGCAGGACCCGGCCGCCGCGCGCCTTGACCAGCGGCACATAACGCGCGGTCAGCAGCACGTCGCCGAAGCCCTGTTCGGTGGTCAGCAGGATGGTCTTGCCATTCAGCGGCCCGCCATCCCACATCGCACCGTCTGCGATGCGGTTCTGATAGCTGGGCAGCGACAGGCGGGAGTCGTAGTCGCGGAAGCCTTCGGCATAGCGGCCGACCTGCAGCAGGGTCAGGGCGCGGTCCCACAGCAGGCTCGCCTCGCCGGGCCGCGCGCGCAGGGCGACGTCCAGGATCTCCAGGGCGCGGTCGAACCGGCAGCCGTGGCGCAGAGCCACCACCAGGTTGGACAGCAGGCTGGCGTTGCCGCCCGACAGCACCACCGCATGCTCCTGCGCGGCGATGGCCTCGTCATAGCGTTCCACGTCGCCCAGCACGTTGCCCAGATTGGTCCAGGCCCCGACATGACGCTGGTCGATCTCCAGTGCGCGCCGCTGGCAGGCAATCGCCGCCTCCGGCTTGCCGGCCTGCCGCAGCAGGGCGCCCAGCGCGCTCCACACGTTGGCGTCGTTGGGCTGCTGCTCCAGCATGCGTTCCAGCATGTCGATGCTGAGGCCGTGGGAGGCGGCCTGGGCTGGTGCCGGCGCAGGGGCTGGGGGCAGCAAGACTGGGACGGGCGACACCGGACGGGGCGAGGCCTGAAGGGGCAAGGCTGCCGAGGAGGACGGCGCCGGGGCCGCCTGGGTGATGTTTGCCTTCATCTCTCGTCGTCGCTGGTGGTCTGCAATCGGTTTGGAGCAGGGGCAGAGCGCGGGTAGGGCATAGACGGCTCCTTAAGGAGAGTCAAACCGTCCCTTCGGCCGCGCTTGTGCGCTTCTTGGGGCGGGCTCAGCGCCGCCGCAGGTCCTGCAGGTCGATGTCGTCGATCCGGAAGCCGGCCTGCCGCAGGGCCTTCAGCACGATCACCTTCTGGGCGGTGCCTTCGCGTGCGGCGGCTTGGCGCAGCTCCTCCACCAGAT
>JAEWCE010000002.1 GCA_023390785.1 Pseudomonadota bacterium | reverse complement strand
CCGCCGCATCATAGAGGTCGTTGGGGATCGACTGCAGGCCGGCAAGCACCACGATGATGAAGTACCCGAGCCCCGCCCACACGGCGAGGATGGTCGCCGCGGCGCGCGACCCGGTCAGAGTGTAGCGCGGCTCGGCCAGCCACAAGGGCAGCGGGTCGACGCCGAAAATCCTGAGCGTACCGTTGAGCAGCCCCCAGTCGGGCTGGAACACGTAATGGAACAGAATTGCAATCGCCACCGACGAGGTGAGCTGCGGCAGGAAGTAGATCACCTTGAGCGGTGTTGCACCGCGCCGCACGCGATTGAGCATCGAGGCCAGGATCGTCGCCAGCGGAATGATGATGACGAGGAAGGCGACGCCCAACAGGATGGTGTTGCCGAGCGCGCCCCAGAACACCGCGTCGGTCAGCAGCCGCTCGAAATGATAGGTGCCGGCGAACTTCTGCCCGCCGCCGGGGACAGCTGTAAACACGCTTTGCTGGAAGGCGATGGCGGTTGGATAGCCGATGAAGATGAGGATCAGGAACAGCGGCGGCAGCACGAAGCCGTACCAGACCACCGCCCCCCTAATGGCGCGCCGGAGGCGTGCGATAACGCCGGAGTCACTGGCGTGCGGCAATGACCCTGGCGTCATGGGTTCTCAACCGGGCTGCTTGGCAAGCCAGTCTTCCGTCTCCTTTTGCGCCTGCGCAAGAGCATCTGCTGGCGTCGCCGTTCCCGCAATGGCCGCCTCGATGGCATTCTGCAGCGAGAACCGCGGCTGGTCGGCGGCCCACGGATAGGGCGCCTCGGCAAACTGCGGCTGCGTCAGCACCACCTCGGCATCGGGGAATTTGGCGATCGCCGGCACCGCCTCGGCGCCGGTCGAGGCGCTCGGCAGTCGCCCGGACGACTGGAAGTAATACGCTTCTGCCTCCGGTGCCCCGGCTAGCCATTTTAGCGCAGTCCAGGCCGCATCCTTGTTCTGGCAGCTGGCAGCCATGGCCAGCGGCGTGATCGTCGCAACGCCGCCCACGCCGTCGCTGCCCCGCAGATTGAACGAGGAGCGGAAGCGCTTCTGCAGGTCCGGATTGGCGATCAGCGGCTGGATGAAATAGCCCTGCTCGCCCTCGGGGATGATGGCCACCACATTATCGTCGCTCAGGAAGCCGTCGGGCATCGAATCGCTGGCGAGCGCCCCACGCGGGGCGTATTTCGCCATGTCGACCAGCCATTGCATGGCCTTGAGATATTCGGGCGTGTTCCAGTTGATGGTCATCTTGCCGGTCTTGTCGATCGACCCCCAGTTCGCGCCCAACGCATGCGCGATCGAGAGGAACTGCCAGACGGTGTACTTGCCCTGATACCAGTAGCCGTAGGTCTGCGCCCCTGTCTTGGGATCGGTACCGGTCATCTTCTTGGCTTTTTCGGCGATCTCATCGAGCGTCGGGTTCTTGCTCAGCGGCTCGACCCCGTAGTCTTCGAAGATCTTGGCGTCCCAGTTGATGACGCGCTCGCCGGTATTGTCCGGAATGTAATAGAGGTGCTGTCCGTCGGGGCCCCACACCTTGTCGGTCTCGAGCTGCTTGCCCCAGACATTCTTGAAATCCTTGTCCTTGGCGATCAGTTCGTCGAGGTTCTGCAAGAGCCCGCGCTTGGCGAAGCTCGCCGCGCCGGGCATTTCGTAGAGGCACGACTGGTTGGCCTGCACCATCGCCTCGGTCTTGGGCGTGTAACCGGTGGCCCCGTCGCCCCAGGCGATGTTGGTTATGACCAGGTCGATGTCCGGATTGGCCTTCTCGAAGGCGGCCTCGAGCTTGTCGATGCCGGGCGAGGTCGCGCCGGTATTGGCATCGACCGTGTCCTTGTCGGGGTAGCCGATGGTGAGCAGCGTCACCTGCGTCTTGTCCGCGGCGATGACGGGTGTGGCCGCGCCGGCGGCAACGAGCGCCAACGCGGCCGATGAAAGCAGGGCAATGCGAAGCGAGAGTCTCATGAGCGTTCTTCCCCAGTTGATTGCACGCACGATGTGCCGATGCGGCACGCTAGCGGTTGTCATAAGAACATATGATGACTTATGACTATCCTGTCAGGGACCCCCACCAGCGTCAAGTGAATACCGGCACCCCATGAGTCACAGGATCGGCCTTGTCGGCCTCGACAGCAGCCACGCGGAAGATTTCCTGCGCCACATCAACATCGAAGCGCGGCACGCACAGATGCGCATAACCGCATTGTATGGCACCGACGACGCACGGCTGGCCGGGTTGCAGCGGGTTGATGGAAGTCTGGTCCCCTACCCGACTTTGGGATCATTGATCGAAAACGTCGACGCGGTCATCGTCGGACACCGGGACGGCGCCCTGCATCGCGACGCGGCGATCGCCTGCCTGAAGGCGGGGCGGCCCGTGTTCGTCGACAAGCCCCTGGCCAATTCGCGGCGAGATGCCGAAGCGATGGTCGCCGCGGCCGAGCAGTCGGGTGTTCCGCTGCTCTCGGGCAGCGCGTTGCGCTGGCAGGCGGAGACCCGGCGCATTCGGGCGCGCCTTGCCGGCATGGACGGCAGCATCGAGCTGCATGCCTGGGGCACGTGGTATCCCGAAAGCGCTTACGGCGGCGCAATTTTCTACGCCATTCACACGATCGAACTCGTGCAGGAACTGCTCGGGCCGCAATTCCGCGAGGTAAGCCTCCGCAACGAAGACCCGCCCGTTATTGCCTGTCGCATCGCCGGCAATGAGGCGACGTTGAGCTTCCGGCCACTCGGTCCCTCCGGGCACTCCGACTTCGGCGTCGAGGTTGCGGCGAAGGGCGTGCATTTTCGCCAGCCGATCATGCTTGGCGACGACTACATGCTGCCGGTGGTCGATCGATTTGCAGCGATGCTGCGTACGGGCGTTGCACCCATGACGCGCGACGAGCTGATCGCGCCACTGAGGCTAATGGAAGCGATCGACACGCTGCTCGCACCCCGTTCCTAGATCGCGGGCTCGGCCATATCGACGAGATCGGCCACGTCCAGTGCGCAGATTTGCGCAAAGCGCTGCGGCGACCAGTCCGTGAAAAAAAGCGTGCGTCGGTCCGAAGACAATGCCGGATGTGCGTGGTGCCTCTGGTCGTTGTGATCGGGACTGCGGAGGGCATGGAGTGCTTCGACTCGCAACGGACCACCCACCTCGGTCGCCGGCCTCACCAGCACGATCTCGTGGTGCGCGCCGGCATTCTCCACAAACCCGAAGAGACCGGCAGGATCGTAGCCGACATGCGCGTAGCCCTTGATCGGCAGCAGCGCTTCCTCCCACCGATCGTTCTGCGGATGGTAGAGCCCGAACCAGGTCTGCCGCATACGGTTGCTTCCCGGACCAACCGCCTCGTAGGCGATCCCGCGCGCCGTCACCACCTGGTGGTTGATCGCCGCGCCATGGGCGCCCGGCGCCCCCGCGGGCCGCAGGTGTCGGATGTCGCTGCCGTCGAGCCGGACGCTCCACATGCCGGCGACACCTCGCGGATGGTTGACGAGGATGGTCTCGTTGTCGATGAACAGCACGTGGTGGAAATGATAATCCGCCGAAACCACGGTGCGTGTTTCCCCGCTTACCGTGTCGACCAGCGCCAGCGTGGAGCCGATGGCATTGCGAAAACGGTCGTGATGATCGCGGTCCCAGTCGAAGCGGCCGGCGTTCGTTTCGCGCTCGCGCTCAGTGAGCAGCGCGCGATATCCTGACTCGTCGGCATGGATATAGCCGAACCAGCGGCCATTGGGGCTGAACGCCGCCTGCCCGATCGGCATGCGGCCGGCCGGCAGTTTCGCAACGCTGCGGTTGGCGAAGCTTGCAACATCGGTGGCCCGGATTTCGTCGTCCTGAAAGTAGAAGACTTCACCGGTCGTCGGGTGGATCGCCGACAGGTGGTTGTAGATGCCGTCGAGATGCCATTCGCACCAGATGGCCCAGCCGGAATCGGTGGTGTGCCCATCCGTAAGCTGGCCAATCTCTCCGGTACCGAGGTCGAGGCGGTAGAGCTGCACCTTTCCGCTACGTTCGCTGTGAAACACGAAATAGCGGCGGTCCGGCGTTTCCGATCGCACGAAATAGTAGAGCGGATACGAGTTCGAGCCGCCGTCGGTCAGCCGACTCAGCCGCCGTCCGCTGGGCGTTCTTTCCTCGCGCCACTCGGCCCTGGTGAGGTCACCGATCATCGCAGCCAGCGGTCGCGGTGCTCGGCGATGAAGGCGTCGTCGATAAGTTGCGGATAGTCACGGATGACGCGGCTGATCTCGTCGGCCTGCCCGGGGGAAAGATCCTCGTGTGGATCGAGGCACCAGCGGCCGCCGAGCAGCCCCTGCCGGACCAGAACCTCGTTGATGCCGGCGATGCAGCCGGCGAAATTGTGCGCCACATCGAACAGTGCGGCGTTGGCGTCGGTGAGCGGTGCGTCGAGCTGCAGCAGCCTGTGGAGCGCGGCCGCATCGCCCGCTGTTGCTTGATGCGCCGCCTCGACCAGGTCCGCCGCAGTTTTTGTCCATACCGCGAATTGCCCGAGCAGCCCGCCGACAAAGCGCAGCGTCACCGCGCCGCCCGGCGAGGCCAGCGTGTAGGGTGTGACCAGGTCGCCGACGATGGTATTGTCGTTCCCGGTGTAGAGGGCGACGGCTTCGGCGCGGCCCGACGCCGCAACGCCATGCAGCACATCCAGGGTACGATAGCGATCGAAGGGCGCGACCTTGATGCCGGCAACGCAGTCCAGTTCGGCAAAACGCCGCCAGTAGTCGCGCGACAGCACCCGCCCGCCCACCGCTGGCTGCAGGTAGAAGCCAACGACCGGCAGGACTTCACCCACGGCCTTCGCCCGCGCGATCATCTCGCTGTCGCTACCGACGCCCGGGCGCAACAGCACCAGGTGATACCCGAGATCCTTGGCCAGTCGCGCCTCGCGCACCGCCTGCGCGATCTCGCCCTGCACGCCCGCAATCATCGTTAGTGGCCGGTCCGCCTCGCGCGCCGCCTGCATTGCGATCTCGAGCACGGGCTTGAACATGCCGTTGTCGTGGATGGCGAACTGCGTCGTGTGCACGCCCACGGCCATGCCGCCGGCGCCCGCAGCGGCGTAGTAACGGCCAACCGCGAGCTGCCGGCGCTCATCGAGCTTGCGTCCGACCGTGAGCGCCAGCGGATGTGCGGGAATGGCGCAGCCTCTTGCGAAGAGCTCGGCTGGCGTCATCAGAATTTTCCGTCGCGCTGCTGGAAACCCGTGGGTTTGTTGAGGAGCGGCAAGCCCGCCTTGAGCCAGTTGGCCGTCCATTCGATCAGCTGGGCGGGCGCGACATCGGGATAGCCGAAGAGCTGCATGCACTTGGCGGAGTTGGAGAGCAGAGCCGCCGGCGCCTCGGTCCCGGAAAGCCGCGGCTCGACACCGAACCGGGCGCCGAAAGCCGCCGCAAGCTGCCGCACCGACAAGGTCTCGGGTCCCGCGAGGTTCAGGATGAACGGCGCCGGCGTCGCGTGGCGCAGCGACCGCAGGATGACCTCGTTCGCATAACCCTGCCAGATCACGTTCACGGCTGACATGGTGACGTCGACCGGCTGGCCGGACAGCACGTTCCGTCCGATGTCGACCAGTACGCCATAACGCATTTCGACAGCGTAGTTGAGGCGGATCAGCGCCAGATTCGTCTGATGTTTCGCGGCGAAGCGCGCAAAGATGCGCTCGCGCCCCAGGCAGCTCATTGCATACTCGCCGACCGGTCCCGGTGCCGCGCCTTCGACGGGGCCACCGCTGCCGACAGGAGTGAAGGGATAGACGTTGCCGGTCGACAGCGCGACGATGCGCGACGCCTTGAAGCGCTCGGCGACCCGGCCTGGCAGATAGGTGTTTGTGTACCAGGTCTCGGCTTCACGCCCCGTCGAGCCGAATTTCGAGCCGACAAGAAAGATGACGTTGGCCACCTCTGGCAGGGCCGCGAGCGCAGCGTCGTCGGTGATGTCCGCGCTGATGATCTTGGCCCCTGCCGCGCGCAGGGCGTCGGCGTGCGTGGCGGTGCTGAAGCGTGAGACCGCGATCACGGCTTTGCGCCCCTCCACCGCGCGCAGGGCAAGGCGCACGAGGCTCGGCCCGAGCTTTCCACCGGCGCCGAGCACCAGGATATCGCCGTCGAGCGCCGCCAGATCGGCGCCCAGCGCTGCCGACGGGCGCGACAGCCTGGCCTCGAGGTCTTCCACGCTGTTCATGGCTTTACCAAAGGTATGACGACTTATGACCTAGCGAAGCTGGCCCCGACTGTCAATCGACACTGGCGCCGACGACGCTGGCGATGGCTGCGACGTCGTCGCCCATCAGCCCGATGGCGCCGCTGTCGAACGCAAATTGCGCCTCCGCCGGAGTTGCCGGGGGCCACGCCCACACTTCGATCCCGGCGGCTTGCACCTCGGCCACGACACGCGCCTCGAGGTCGGCGAAATGATGCTGGATGATTGCGGCTCGCGCTGCCCGCGCCTGTGCGATCAGCGCGCTCGCCGTCGACGGCCCGCGCTCCGGCAGCCGGTCCGGTGCGGTGCGCAGGCCGGGCACCGCCGCGGCCGCCTCTGCCAGTGCCCGATGGTCGAACGAGGCCACCACATCCAGTTCCAGCCGCCCCCGGCGCGCAATCTCTTGCGCCGCGGTCACCGCCGCGTGCCTGTTTTCGTCGTGCCTGTCGCCCTTGGCCTCGATGCAGAGCGCCGTGCCGGCCGCCTGCGCCAGATCGAACAGTTCCTCGAGGCGTGGCACGCGCTGCCGCGCGGTCTCGCGGCTGAACCAACTCCCCGCATCGAGCCGGGCGATGTCGGCCCAGTCCATGTCGCTGACCAGACCATGGCCATCGGTGGTCCGGTCCAGCCGGGCGTCGTGCAGCATCACCCCGACGCCATCGCGGCTGAAGCGCAGATCGGCCTCGATCATTTCGGCGCCGAGTTCGATGGCCAGTCTGTACGCCAGCAGCGTCTGTTCCGGCGCCCCCACCGTATGGCCGCGATGTGCAATGACCCTGCGTCGCATTTTGTGCCTCCCGCAAGTCATCATACCACTTTCGCGCGCTTTGTCAGGGGCCATCCCGCCCAAGACGGCCGACGGCGGCAGGCGGCCTGCGGGCAATCTCATGCCTTGTACGGGAGCGGGCCGCCATCTCGTTATCTGTGCTCAAACGCGCTGATAACGCCGCGATGCGAAAGCCGACGCCACCATCGCGTCCCAGGACCTCAAAGGTCAGAACGATCTTCCAGATCAGCGCAAGGCCAGTACGCGTGGCCGCAAGCAGGAATGGCACGAGCTGCGGGGCATAGATGAGGCGCAATTTCCGCCCCAGGGGCAGCCGGTAGGCAATGGCCAATTCATTGTAGCCGCGGTCGAAGGCGCGGACCCCTTCCCGGATATTGACGATCCCCAGCGGGACACCTGGCGGCAACGCATCTCCAACCTCGGCGCACGATCCCGGTCCCCTGCGTCACAACCACGGATCGGCGAAACGGGCTCACACCGTCGCCATGCCGACGAAGCAGAGCCGCCCACGATTGTGATGTGCATTGGGGGTGACCAGCGCTCGTTCGCTCTGTAGGACGCGCACTGGCGAAGCTTTCGAGGAGTCCGTTTCAATGCGTGCGATCGTGGTGACCGACAAGACCGCCGGGACTGCCGGGATGAGCCTGGCGGACCGGCCAGAGCCAAAGGCGGCGATCAACGATGTCGTCGTGCGGATTTACGCATCCGGATTCGTGCCGACAGAACTCACCTGGCCGTCGACCTGGGCCGATCGGGTCGGTCGTGACCGCACGCCGACGATCCCCGGGCACGAGCTCGCCGGTGTCGTCATCTCGCTCGGCTACGGTACGACGGGGCTGTCGGTGGGACAGCGGGTGGTCGGCCTCACCGATTGGTATCGCGACGGCACCCTGGCGGAGTGTGTCGCCATCGAAGCGCGCAACCTCGCGCCACTGCCCGGCGACGTCGATTTCGGGGTCGCCGCCAGCTTGCCGATTTCGGGACTGACTGCATGGCAAGGTCTTTTCGACCATGGCCACCTGCGAGCCGGCCAGAGCGTTCTCGTGCACGGCGCGGCGGGTGCAGTCGGATCCGCCGTTGCACAGCTCGCGCGCGAGGCGGGCGCCTATCTGATCGGCACAGGGCGGGCGGCCGACCGTCAGAAGGCACTCGGCTTCGGCGCGCAGGAATTCATCGACCTCGACAACGACGTCCTCGAGGACATCGGCGGCGTCGACCTGGTGTTCGATGTCATCGGTGGCGACATCGGCCGGCGATCAGCCGGGCTCGTCCGCGCCGGCGGTACGCTCGTCTCCGTGGTTGGGCCGGCCGAAGCCCGGCCCAAGGATGGGCTCGCGATCGACTTCGTGGTCGAAGCCAGTCCCACTCAGCTGACCGAGATCGTACAGCGTGTCCGGGACGGGCGACTGCGGGCGAACATCGGCCACCTCGACACGCTCGAAAATGCCGTCGCCGCGTTCAACCCGACCAGCCGCCGCACGGGCAAGACGATCATCCGTGTCGAGGCGTGATCGTCTCCGCCTTGCCGGCCGCTCCACGTCCGTCACACGAACCATTCAGCACAACGTGGCGGGCCGCTGGGTCAGATTGAGGATGTGGTCCCTATGGTCGAATTCCTTGCGCCGCCCGCGGCGCGGTGGGTGACGGCTCAGACAATCTGCGTGAATGGCGCCTACCTGGCCAGATCGTGCGGCCGGGTGTTACCGCATCCCCTTGTCACGGCCATAGAGCAGCAGCATGAGCACGATGATGGCGCCGTAGATGATCTGACGACCGAACTCGGCCATCTGCATGACGCTGAGGATCGATTGCAGCAACGTGATCAGGATCACGCCCGCAATGGTCCCGAGATACGAGCCCCGGCCGCCCAGGATGGAGGTCCCCCCAAGCACCACGGCGGCGATGGCGGGCAGCAAATAGGCGTCGCCCATCGCCTGCGCTGCCTTCCCGCCATAGCCGGCAAGCAGCACGCCGCCCAGGGCTGCGAGGCCGCCGCAAAGCGAAAACGCAATCATCACCACGCGTTGCGTCGGCACACCGCTGAGATAGGCCGCCGCCTCGCGGTTGCCGATGCCGTAGACCGATCGCCCGAACGTGGTGCGCGACAGCACGAACACGGCAAGCGCACCGACCACGATCCACACCAGGACGGCGTTGGGAATGCCGAAGGTCGATTGCGCCGCGAGGAACCGCATCGCGGGCGAGGCGGAGTCCTGTGGCGCGAACCCGCCGGTGTAGGCGACCATCAATCCCTGCGCCACGGCATTGACCGCCAGCGTAATGATCATCGAGGGGATACGCAGGTAGGCCACGGCGAAGCCGTTGACGAGCCCGATGCCGAGTCCGCAGAGGACGCCGAACGGAATGGCGAGGATCTGTCCCGCCGGCCCGTAGCTCACCGCTGCGCACGCCATCATGGCACCCAGTGTCAGCGTCCACGGGACGCTGAGGTCGATCTGGCCCAGGAGCACCACCAGCATCATGCCCGTGGCGATGATGCCGAGGAACGAGCCGACCTTGAGCTGCTGCAGCAGGTATTCCGGCGACAGGAAATTGGGAGAGTAAAGGCTACCAAGCAGCAGCAGCACGATGATGCAGCCGAAGGCTGTCACCACCGGCATGTTGAGCTGGTCGCGCCAGGAGCGCGTCTTGAGCGGAGCGGTCGAGACAGTGTCGGTCATGGTCGCCTCAGTTGAACAGTTCGAGCCGGTTTCGCACCTGGAACAATCGTGCCGAGCCGACCGACACGGCGACGAGCAGCACTACCCCCTGGAACAATGGCTGCCACAGCGGATCGAGGTTGAACACGAACAGCAGGTCGCCGATGGCGCGAAAGGCGAGCGCTCCGAAGATCGCGCCCACCGCGCTGCCGCGTCCGCCGAACAGCGAGACACCGCCCAGGACCACGGCAGCAATCGAGAACAGCGTATAGGTACCGCCATTCGAGGCCGAGGCTTCGCCGGAATAGGTAAAGAAGGTGAGGAAGACCCCGCCCATGGCGGCGAATACGCCCGAGAGCACATAGGCGAGAAATTTCGCCCGGCGGATCGGCATGCCCGACATGTAGGCCGCGACTTCGGACGACCCGGCCGCGTACGTTGCCCGGCCGATCTCCGAGCGCCGCCAGGGGATCCAGATGACCACGACCAGCGCCGCCAGCAGCACGAGGCTTGCCGGGATGATGTCGAAGACCTTTCCGGTCAGCAAATCGGCAAGGTCGGAATTGAAATCCCCGGCGGTGCCCGGGAACGGTCGCATCCACAGCGCAAGGCCAAAGAACACCGCCCCCGTGGCAATGGTGACGACGATCGGCTGCAGTCGCCCGAAGATCACGATCAGGCCGTTGATGGCGCCGCACACCGCGCCCACGGCAACAACCCCTGCGACCCCCAGCAGCGCCATCGGCATCGACCCCGCGACGACATAGGAGGCCAGGCAATTGCCCAGGATGAAGACCATGCCGACTGAAAGATCGATGCCGGCGGTCAGCACCACGAACGTCTGCGCCATGGCTACCAGCGCCAGCAGCACGCCCTTGTTGGCTGCCGTCTGTACCACGTCGCCCACCGTTTCGACGGTGAAACCGCCGTTGGCGATCGCGGGATGGTTGGCGACATAGATCGAGAACATGACGAGGAAGATGGCGAGCGCCAGCAGCGTCCCGCGCTGGCCTGCAAACCAGAACCGGAACTCGCTCATGCCGTCGCCGGCGTCAACGTCGCCGCTCCCACAGATCCCGTATCGATGGAAAGGGCGCTGGCGATCAACGCGCGCTCAGTGATGTCCTCGCCAACGAGGGTGCGCCGCACGGCGCCGTCATACATCACCAGCACCTTGTCGCAGCAGCCGATCAGCTCGTCATAGTCGGTCGAATAGAGAATGATGGCGGCGCCGTCGTCGGCGAGTCGCCTGAGGAGTTGATAGATCTCCTGCTTGGTCCCCACGTCGATGCCGCGCGTGGGATCATTGAGCAGGATGATCCGCGGTCGCCGCATCAGCCATTTTGCGATCACGAGTTTCTGCTGGTTGCCACCCGACAGAGAGCCCGCCGGAACCGCAATGCCGTCGGTCTTGATGGCGAGGAGGCGGATCATCTCATCGATGGCGCTTCGCTCGGCGCCGCGGTCGATGATGCCGCCGCGCGAGAACATCGACATTGCCGCAAAGCTCAGATTGTCGCGGACCGACATCGGCAGCATCAGCCCTTCGGTCTTGCGGTCCTCGGGAATCAGCGCCATGCCGATGCGGTCGGCCCGTGCCTGCCGCGGCGAGTTGAGCGCGACCGGCGTGCCACCCACCTTGACCTGGCCCGAGGTGCCGCGCAGCACCCCGAACAAGGCGAGCAGCAATTCGCGCTGACCCTGGCCGTCAAGACCGCCGAGCCCTACCACTTCGCCGGGTTTCACCGTGAACGAGACCCCGTTCAGCCGCGGCGCCCAGGCCAGGTTGTCGACTTCGAGCACCGGCTTGACCGTATCGCTTTTCGGCGTCGGCTTGGGCGGAAAGACGTTGTGGTATTCGCGCCCGATCATGAGCTCGACCACCTGCTCGTCGCTCTTGCTGCCGGCCACGTAGGTCTCGACGTTGTGGCCGTTCCGGAACACGGTACAGGTGTCGGCAAGCTCGGCGATCTCGTGCATGCGATGCGAGATGTAGAGCAGCGCAATGCCCTCCTCGCGCAGCCGCCTCAGGACGCCGAACACGGTCTTCACGTCACTCGCGGTCAGCGCCGACGTCGCCTCGTCCAGGATCAGGATGCGCGGGTTGCGCGCCAGCGCCTTGGCGATCTCGACGATCTGACGGCGGCTGAGCGGCAGGTCACGCACCAGCGTCGATGGATGGATGTCACCGCCACCGGCGCGCCGAAGCGCATCCTCGGCGAGCTTGCGCTGCGCTCGCCGATCGATCATGCCAAAGCGCTTGGGCGGGTTTGATGCAATGACGTTGTCGGCCACGCTGAGCTCGGGGATCAGCGACAGCTCCTGGAAGATACAGACGATTCCCGCGGCATTGGCGGCCGCGGGATCGCGGAAGCTGACCTCTCGTCCATCGAGAAGCATGCGCCCCTGGTCGGGGGCCACCACGCCGCTCATGATCTTGATGAGGGTCGACTTGCCGGCGCCGTTCTCGCCCAGGATGGCGTGAACCTTGCCGGCTTCGACGCTGAGTTCAGCGTTTTCGAGCGCCCTGACGCCGCCATAGCGCTTGGAAATCCCTTCCATGCGGAAGAGCGGTTCGGTCGTCGGCATGCAGTCGTTCCCGCGCGAGGTCTGCCGCAGGGGAGGCTATCCCCTGCGGCCACGATTGTAGAGCCGGATTATTGATCGGTCTTGTTCTGCCCCATGATTTCCTGGGCGGTGAAGTTGATGCCGCAGGTGGGGAAGGCGTTACCGACGAAGAAGTTGTCCGACTGGTCTGCGTAGAAGTTTTCCCCGTCCTTGAAATCGGGGTCGGAGACCACCGCCAGCGGCAGCTTCACCGACTGCGGGATGACCTTGCCCTCGAGTGCATCGATTGCCGTCTTGATGGCCACCGCCACCTGCGCCGGGCCGGTGCCCGCCGAGGTGCAGACGAGGCCGTCCTTGGCATGTGCGCCGCAGGCCTTGCGGAAGCCGTTCTCGGTCTCGCCGGCGAATGGCACCCATGGATGCTTGGCATCCATCATCGCCTGCACGACGCCGGTGTCGCCGCCCTGCGCGGTGATGCCGTCGAAGTGACCCTGGACCGCAATCGCGTCGGCGGTCGCCTTCTGCGCCGTGCCGTCATCCCACTTGCCCACGACCTCGACCACGTTCCACTGCTTGCCTGAAGCATCGAGGACCTTGTGAATGCCGTTGTGGCGGTCAGTGTCCACCGAGGTGCCGGCCACGCCGCGCACTTCGAGCACCTTGCCACCGTTCGGGATGTGGTCGACCAGCCACTTGCCCCAGAGTTCGCCGAGGCCTTCCTGGTCGACGTTGACGTTGATGTCGTCGGTCGTGTTGAGGATGTTGTCGAACGCCACCAGCACCACGCCCTTGTCCTTGGCGCGCTTGATCACTTGCGCAAAGGCCTCGGGGTTCTGCGCATCGGTGACGATCGCGTCATAGCCCGAATCGATGAAGTTGTTGATCGCCGAGATCTGCGCGGCGACGTCCTCGCCGGTCGAGACGACCTTGAACTCCTTGATGTCCTTGGCGACGTCCGGCTGTGCCGCATAGGCCTTGGCCGTCTGGATCATCTGGATGCGCCAGGTATTGGCGATGTAGCCGTTGGCGAGCGCGATACGGAACGGCCCCGTCTTGGCCGGATACTGCACGAACTTGGTATCGGCCGCCCACGGCACATAGCATTGTGCGTCGGCCGCCGGGCCGGAGACAATGGCGGGGCCGGCGGCCATCGCCGGCGCAACGGCGAAGGCCATGAGCACGCTGGCCGCGGCGCCGGCTGCGAGATTCAAAAGCAGAGTCGACTTCAAGATAATCCTCCCTCGGGTTTCCCGAATTCACTCATTGGCGGAGGATCGGCCAAAGCTTCGCCGTCAGAGCCGCGCACATTTTTTCGCGGCCCAAGGCATGCAGTATGCCGGGCTTTCTCACTCCCCGGCGCGGACGCTATGGTCAAATGAAAGCGCTGTCAATCGACAACGGAAGCGCTATCAATACTGTGATGTGGCGGGGGATCGACTATGAGGCGGGCGAACCATCCGGGCGGAAACGTGAGCGCCAGGCGTCGAGCGACCTTGTCCGATGTCGCCCGCCGCGCGGGTGTAAGCCCGGTGACGGTGTCTCGCGCCATCCGTCATCCCGAGATGGTCTCCGAGGATCTGCGCCGGCGTATCGACGAGGCCGTGCGCTCGCTCAACTACATTCCCAACAACCTCGCGAGTGCGCTCGCCTCGACCCGTACCCACATCGTGGGTGTCATCGTGCCGTCGCTGACCAACGGCGTGTTCGATGACTACCTTGGCGCCATCCAGGATGTCCTCAACCCGGCCGGGTTCGAGGTGCTCGTGCTCAATGTGCGTTACTCCGAGATCGAAGAGGAAAAAGCGATCGCGGCGCTCCTGGGCTACCACCCCGAGGCAATGATCGTCGCCGGCACGGATCAGACCGAACGCTCGCGCGAGCTGCTGCGCAATGCCGGAGTGCCGGTGGTGCAGACCATGGATGTCACCGATGACCCCATCGACCTCAACATCGGTCTCGACCATCGTGCCGCCGGCGCCGCGGCGGTGCGCTATCTGTATGAGTTGGGCCATCGCAAGATCGCCCATCTGACGGCGCGCGCCGATCCCCGGGCCCGCCGTCGCCACGCCGGTTACCAGCAGCAGATGGACGAATACGGATTGCCCACCGCCGGCCTCGTCGGAGCCTCGCCGCGTCCCTCCGATGTCGCCATGGGGGCGGAGCTGTTTTCCGCCGTGATCGAGAACGCCCCGGACGTCACGGCTGTATTCACCTGCAACGACGACCTGGCGCTTGGAACGCTGTTCGAGTGCCAGCGCCGTGGCATCCGTGTGCCTGACGACGTCGCCATCATGGGTTTCAACGATCTGGACTACGCCGTCGCATCGGTACCGCCGCTGAGCTCGGTGTCGACCGAACGGCGCAAGATGGGCACCTGGGCCGCCGAGGCCATCATCGAGATCATCCGCGGCACCGGTCGTCGGTCGCTGCAAACCAGCATCGATGTCGGCTTCTCGATCAAACGGCGCGGAAGCACCGCGTCGAAGCGCACCGGGCCCGCCCGCCGGTCGAGGCGCCGGCTCAGGTCCGGCGCCTGATCGTCCGCCCCAGCCTTTCGGGGCTGCTTGACTCGGCTCATCCGGCTCGCGCCAATGATCGGCAGGACGATCGGCATTGGATTGCCGGTCGGCTCGCGAAGCGAGGTGGCGATGAATTTGCGGCAGCTCGATCAGTTCCTGGCCGTTGCCCGGTATGGAAGCTTCACCGCCGCTTCCGCCCATCTGGGCGTGGCACAGCCGTCGCTGACCAAGAGCATCAGGGCGATTGAGCGCGAACTCGGGGTCAAACTCTTCGAGCGCCTGCCTCGAGGGGTCGTCCTGACGGCGCCCGGTTGTGCCCTGCAGCGGCACGCCGAGCGGGTCGGGGTGCAGATGCTCGACGCGGCACGGGAGTTGCAATCCCTGGTGGGTCAGCCGGCGGCCGGTTCGGTGTTCGTGGGCGCCGGCCCGTCGTGGCTCCGTCGGCTCCTGCCGCAGGCTGCCGGCATGGCGCTTCGGAACAACCCCACCATGCGACTAAGCGTGGTCGGTGGGTTTGATGACGTGCTGCTCAAGGCGCTTCGCGCGGGCGAACTCGATTTCGTGGTCGCCGAGCTTCCCCCTGCAGAAAGTGCAACGGACCTCGATCTGCTGGCGCTGACGTCCGATGAGCTCACGGTGTTCTGCCGGCAGGGCCATCCCCTTGTCTCGGCCGCCACACCCTCGATGAGCGATTTGCTGGCCTATCCCTGGGTCATGCCGCCAGCGACCACACGCGCCCAGCAACGGCTCAACGCCCTCTTCGTCGCAGCGGATTTCCGGCCCCCGAGTATCGTTTCCGAGACCGAATCCCTCGCCTTTCTCCTGCAGTTGGTGCTCAGCTCGGACGCGCTGACGTTTTCGGTGTCTTCGACGGCCGATCTTCCGGAGGCGGCGGGCACCGTCACGCTCGCGATTCCACAGCTCAGGGCGCGACGTTCCGCCGGAATCATCACCCGTCGGCATGGATGGCTGTCTCCGGCCGCCCAGATGCTCATCGACGACCTGCGGCGGCTCAGTCAGCGAGAGTCGCGCAATTGACATAGCTATTGTCTATGGCAGTCGCATGCTTAGCTATTGGATTTGAATAACAGAGACATGCAACGCTTTCCCGACCGAAAACGGTCGAGGGGAGGAGAGCATGGATCGATTTACGCTGACGCGCCGGCAGGCGATTGCCGGCCTTGGAGCCCTGACGCTGGCGGGAAGGACGACCTTTACCCTGGCGCAGTCGATGCCGCCGATCAACATCGTCATCAATCAGTCGCCGTGGCTGGCGAGCTTCCAGGCGACTGTGGAGCAGTACCAGAAGGAAAGCGGCAACAAGGTAAACCTCGAGGTTGTCCCCTTCGGCGGGATGCTCGAGAAGCAGCGCAACTCGCTCCGAGCACAGACCGGCGATTATGACATCCTGATCCTCAATTCGGGATGGTTCGCCGAGATGTATTTCGGCGGCTTCACCACCGCGATCACCGACATTGATCCCAGCTTCAGGCTCGATCCGAAGATCTTCACGCTCGGCGATACCATCTACTTCGACCCGGACAGCAAAACGATGACGCCCTCCGGCAAGCTGATGGCCATGCCGATTCAGCCCAACATCCCGATGCTGTTCTACCGGGGAGACTTGTACGAGGAGAAGGGCCTCAAGGTCGTTGAGACGTTCGATGATCTCCTCGCCAACGCCAAGGCGCTGCACAATCCGCCGGATATGTATGGCATCATCCAGCGCGGCGCACGTGGGGCCAATACAGTATCCTACGACTTCTGGCCCTACCTGTTTGGCATGGGCGGCGCCCTTTACAAGGATCAGGCGGCCGGCGACTTCACCATCGTGCTCAACAACGACAAGGGCAAGGAGGCGCTGGACTACTACCTGCGGCTTGCCAAAGAGGCCGGGCATCCAAAGACCGCCTCCCAGGATCAGGCCCAGATCATCCAGGCCCTCGTCACTGGCCATTGTGCCCACGCGAGCCTTGTGATCGCCGCCTACTCGACGATGGACGATCCGAACCAGTCCATCGTGGTCGACAAGATCGAATACGCCCCGACGCCGCACGCGCCCGGCCTGCCGCCCGGTCCGGCTCTGGGCCACTGGCTCGGCAGCGTTGCCCACAACGTGCCCGACGATCGCAAGCGCGCCGCGGTCGAGTTCTTCAAGTGGTTCCAGACCAAGGACGCCCAGCTCGCCAACCTCAACAATGGCGGCATTCCGCTGAACGCTGCCGTGTATGACGATCCTGTGGCCGACGACCGCAAGAATCGCTGGATGAAGCCGCTGGCTGCAGCGTTGCCG
>JAEWCE010000287.1 GCA_023390785.1 Pseudomonadota bacterium | reverse complement strand
GACAGGCGCAGGCATCGCCGAGCAGCGCCACCCTACCCTTTGTCCAGTTGGGCACCTCGATCTGGCTCACGCGGTCGAAATAAAGGTCGTCGGCGGTTTGCAGCGCCGCGAGCACCTCCCGAGCCTCCCAGCCGGCGTCGGCAAATAGGCCCGCCAGGACCTGCTTCTGTGCGGCGGCATCGTGAACCGGGAAGGCGGCCGCATCGGCTTCGGCAATGAGCAGCAGGAAAACACACACGTCTTCGTTGAGGGTGACCCGCCAGATCTGCCGCCCCGGCCTGGCATAGGTGATGTAGCGGTGGGGATCGCGATGGGGGTAGCCGGGCGCGCTGAACGCGGTCACGTAGTAGCCAAGGAAGCGCTCGAAACGCTGTTCATCGCCAAAGACCAGTCGCCGGACGGCCGAGTGCAGGCCGTCGGCGCCGAAGACCAGATCGTATGTCTCGGCCCGGCCGCTGCGGAACTGCACGTCGACGCCCGCCGGGCCTGCCTCAAGGCCGGCAATGCTGTCGCCGAACCGGATGTCCGTCCGCTCCCGGATCATCTCGTAAAGCCCCAGCGCGACGGCAGAGCGCTGCAGGCTCATCAGCCGACCCCGCGTCAGGCTTTGGAGAATTTTTTGGTTGATGCCGGTGACCTTGCGGCCGGCGGCGTCGACGACGAGAAATTCGTGGATGTCGAGATCGCGCCGGCGGAGGCTCTCGAGCAGGCCCATGCGCTCGGCGACGTCGAAGCCCAGGCCCCAGAAATCGATGACGTAGCCGCCCTCGCGCGGCGCGGCGGCCTGCTCGACCAGGGTGACGGCGTAGCCGTAGCGCTCCAGCCACCAGGCGAGACAGCACCCGGCGATCCCGGCGCCCGAAATCAAAACCCGCTGAGACATGCTGCTCTCCTTATGGACCGACGTGTGTACTGATGGTACATTGCGCCCTCGCCGCAGCTCAGGCAAGAGGCGTGCATGAGCACACAACGACTCGAGCGGATGGACCCGGAGCGGCGCGAGAAGCTGTTCCAGAGCGCGGCCGAGGAGTTCGCCGCGCACGGCTATGAGGGCGCCTCGCTCAACCGCATCATCGGCCGCGCCGGCTTCGGCAAGAGCTCGCTCTACTACTACTTCGAGGACAAGAGGGACCTGTTCCAACGCCTTGTGGAATCAGTGTTTTCCCACTTCGTCCGCGAGATCGGCGGCTTCGATTACCGCACGCTGACGGCGGCAAGCTTCTGGCCCGAAATCGAGCGCCTGTTCGTCAAGGGCGTCGAATTTTCGGAGAAGAACGCCTGGTATGTGCGCCTCGGACAGCTTTTCCATGGCTTACGGGGACAGGAAATCCGCTCTGGAAAGACCACCGGCGCCATGGCGATGGTCGAGCACTGGGTGGCCGAGGTGCTGCAGCACGGCATGAGCCTGGGCGTGGTTCGCACCGACCTGCCGGATGCGCTGCTGGTGCAATCGGTGATGGCGCTGGTCGAGGTCTGCGACCGCTACGTCCTGGACACCTGGAGCCAGTACGACCGCGACCAGCGCCGCGTGCTGGTGCGCCAGCAGATGGGCCTCATCCGCCGGCTGTGCCTGCCGGAGGGATAGCGGGCGCGGGGAGGTTGAGATTTGAGAGGCGCCGCGGTAAAGGGCGGGCGCCAGCGTAAGCAGCGGCCCGGCGGAGACCGCGCGGCGCACACCGGAGAACACTCACTTGGCCGAAAACGTGCATGCGCCGCAAGGGTCGCTGGCGCGCGATGTCCGGGCTGGAACCGCCGCCGTTCCGGTGAAGATCATCACTGCGGATCATCTGGCGGACGAGGCGATTGCGGACCTGGTGGAGGGGTTTCGCAAGTATCCGGTGTGGACGCGGTTTGCGTTTCATGAGATCCGCCAACGGTTTAGGCGGTCGGTCCTGGGGCCGTTCTGGCTGACTCTGTCCATGGGCATCATGGTGGGCGCGCTGGGGCTGGTGTTTTCGACGCTGTTCCACCAGGACGTGAGCAGCACGCTGCCCTATATCGCTGTAGGCCTTATAAACTGGGGACTTTTGACCAGTTGCATCAACGAAGGCACCGCCGTTTTCATCGGCAACGAGTCCTACATCAAGAACGTGCCGCTGCCGGTCTCCGTGCACTTCTATCGCATGATCGCGCGTAACGTCATCATCTGGGGCTTCAACATGGCGATCTACCTGGTCGTCCTGGTGTGGTTCCGCATCGTGCCCGACTGGCAGTTCCTGCTGTTCATCCCAGGCTTCGCGCTGTTCATCGTCAACGCCGCCTGGATGGGGCTGGCCGCAGGCATCCTCTCGACCCGCTTCCGCGACATCCCGCAGGTGATCACCAACGTGGTGCAGGTGATCTTCTTCGTGACCCCGGTGTTCTGGTCGCCGGCGACGCTCAGCAGCCGCCCCGCCTTCATCGAATGGAACCCGCTCTACCACATCCTCGAGCTCACCCGCGCGCCGCTGCTCGGCCAGGACATCGCCCCGCACAGCTGGCTGTTCGCGCTCGGCCTCGCCGCGGTGGGCCTTGCCGGCACCGCCTATCTCTACCGCCGGGCCTATGCCCGCATCGCCTATTGGGTGTGACCGGATGGCCCATATCTCGATCAAGGATCTGTCGGTCGAATTCGCCATCTTCGGCGCCAACGCCCGTTCGCTGAAGAACACCGTGCTGGCGCAGGCCACCGGCGGCCGCGTCATGGCCGGCGCCCGCGACATCGTCGCCGTGCGCGCCATCGACAAGCTGAACCTCGAGATCAGGGACGGCGACCGCATCGGCCTCGTCGGCCACAACGGCTCGGGCAAGACCACGCTGCTGCGCGTGCTGGCCGGCATCTACAAGCCGGTGTCGGGCAGCGTGCGCATCGAGGGCAGGGTGGGGACGCTGCTGGACCCGTCGGCCGGCATGGACCCCGAGGCGACCGGCATCGAGAACATCTATTTGCGCGGCTACATCCTGGGCATGAGCAGGCGCGAGATCGAAGCGCAGATCCCCGACATCGCCGACTTCACCGACCTCGGCGATTTCCTGCAGCTGCCGATGAAGATCTATTCGGCCGGCATGCAGGCCCGCCTGACCTTCGCCATCTCGACCGCGCTGCAGCACGATATCCTGCTCATCGACGAAGGCATCGGCGCCGGCGACGCCGCCTTCCAGGAGAAGGCACAGAAACGCATCGAGGGGCTGTTCGCGCGGTCATCGATCGTGCTGCTGGCCAGCCACTCGGATGCGCTGATCAAGCAGTTCTGCAACCGGACGGTGCAGATGGATCATGGGCAGGCGCTCACTGACTCCTCTTTTTCCAATGTTGCTTGAAAAAGCTGACAATATCTACAGGTAAGGTCCCAGCTAGATATGCCTAGGTAATCCTCTTAGTCCTGCTTCTTGAGCGGGATCAACATAGAAGGTCGTATACTGATAGCGGGAAATTCCATCATAGCCAACTTTAGATAACAGTTGATGTATGGCCGACGGCGGGCCATCGATAACGAAATCAAAATCCTCTACCGCAATAACCCTAGGGCGAACGTTGTGCCAATCATTTGTTTGAAGGGCAACCAAATCAAGGCCCTCAATACCAATGTTCCAAAAATCAATAATTTGGCCCGCTGGAAGATATTCAGAAAGAACTTTATTTGTCGGCATTGATCGAACCGAAATGCTTCTCTCTATGACAACTCCCTGTCCGCGCTCAATTTCTTTCGCAAATGTATCTGATGTTGTATTGCTGGAGGCATGTGCTCCAAAAAACGCCAAGTCTACGGTACCCGAAGAAGGAGCAATTGCCAGATGTACGCTGATGTCATCTGGTCGCTCTTTTTGGAATGCGCTTATAGCTTCCGGGTTTGCATCGATATTTAACCCCTTCCGCATGATCTTCGTGGTGCGCGCTCCACCATGAGTTAGCAGGATCACCTCAAGCGACACGTTCCTGTCGGGCACGTGGACGAACGCGCCGCCCTTCAAGAAAAGACCGGCCTCAACGATGTCGCCAATAGCGATTGGGGCAAGGAAGTAGCTCCAATCATCTTCATCATCGGGCTTCGACCAGCCCGGGAAATGCTGAATAGCCTTATCGGCCTGCGCAATGACTTCAAACGGATGCATCGGGCAACAGGGATATAGAATCCGCGTCAATTCCGCGAGTCGAAGTCCCAACCTATGGTGGGCTATCCACCGCTACTTGCCTCAAGGGGATAATCCCCAAAAAGATAGCTGCGATAGGAGCTGGCACCGTAACGCGCTGCCAGCTTGAGCAAGTCCTCGTCGCTCACCCAGCCCATGCGCCAGGCCACCTCTTCGGGGCAGGCGACCTTGAAGCCCTGGCGGTGCTCCAGCGTCGCAATAAACTGACTCGCCTCCAGAAGGGAGTCGTGCGTGCCGGTGTCGAGCCAGGCGTAGCCGCGGCCCATCAGCTCGACCTTCAGCGTGCCGCGCTTGAGGTAGAGCCGGTTGAGGTCGGTGATCTCGAGCTCGCCGCGCGGCGAGGGTTTGAGCGACCGCGCCAGCTCGACCACGTCGCTGTCATAGTAGTAGAGCCCGGTGACGGCGTAGCTGGATTTGGGCGCGGCCGGCTTTTCCTCGAGGCCGACCACCGTGCCGTCGGCGTCGAACTCGGCCACGCCGTACCGCTCCGGGTCGTTGACGTGATAGGCGAACACCGTGGCGCCGGCGGCGCGGGCATCGGCGCGGGCGAGGAGCTCGGTGATCGAGTGGCCGTAAAAGATGTTGTCGCCCAGGATCAGCGCGCTGGGATCGCCGCCGATGAAGCCGGCGCCGATCACGAACGCCTGCGCCAGGCCGTCGGGGCTGGGCTGCACGGCATAGCTGAGGCTGATCCCCCACTGGCTGCCGTCGCCGAGGAGCTGGCGGAAGCGCGGCGTGTCGTCGGGGGTGGAGATGATCAGGATGTCGCGGATGCCGCCCTGCATCAGCGTGCAGAGGGGGTAGTAGATCATCGGCTTGTCGTAGACGGGCAGGAGCTGCTTGCTCACCACCAGCGTCGCCGGGTGGAGGCGCGTGCCGGCGCCGCCGGCGAGGATGATGCCCTTGCGGCTCATGCGCCGGCCTCGGCCGGGGCGGCCGCGTAGTGCGTGGCGATCCAGTCGCGATAGGCGCCCGAGGTCACGCTGGCGACCCAGCCGGGGTTGTCGAGGTACCAGCGCACGGTTTTGGCGATGCCGGTCTCGAACGTCTCGGCCGGGCTCCAGCCGAGCTCGCGGCGGATGCGGGAGGCGTCGATCGCATAGCGGCGGTCATGGCCCGGGCGGTCCTTCACGAAGGCGATCTGGCTGGCGTAGCTAACGCCGTCGGCCCGCGGCCGTTCCCGATCGAGCAGGGCGCAGATGGCGCGCACCACCTCGATGTTGGGCATCTCGTTGTTGCCGCCGATGTTGTAGGTGGCGCCGGGCGCGCCCGCCTCGAGCACGCGGCGGATGGCGCTGCAATGGTCGCCGACATAGAGCCAGTCGCGCACCTGCCGGCCGTCGCCGTAGATCGGCAGGTCCCTGCCGCCGAGCGCGTTGTGGATGATCAGCGGGATCAGCTTTTCGGGGAAGTGCAGCGGCCCGTAATTGTTCGAGCAGTTGGTGGTGAGGGTGGGCAGGCCGTAGGTCTCGTGCCAGGCGCGCACCAGGTGGTCCGAGCTCGCCTTGCTGGCGGCGTAGGGGCTGTTGGGCTGGAACGGCGTCGCCTCGGTGAACGGCGGATCGTCCGGCCCGAGCGTGCCGTAGACCTCGTCGGTCGAGACGTGGAGGAAGCGGAAGCCGGCGCGGGCGTCGGGCGGGAGGCTCGACCAGTGGCCGCGCACCGCCTCGAGCAGCCTGAGCGTGCCCACGACGTTGGTCTGGATGAAGGCCTCGGGCCCGTGGATGGAGCGATCGACATGGCTCTCGGCGGCGAAGTTCACCACGGCGCGGATGTCGTACTGGCGCAGCAGGGCGGCGACGGTGTCGTAATCCTCGATGCCGGCGTGCACGAAGCTGTAGCGGTTGGTGCCGGCGAGCGGCGCGAGGTTCGCCGGGTTGCCGGCATAGGTCAGCTTGTCGAGATTGACCACGGGCTCGCTGGTCGCCGCCATCCAGTCGAGGATGAAGTTGGACCCAATGAATCCGCAGCCGCCGGTCACCAGAATTGTCATGTGCAAAATATCCGCAACAAACGCGACACGATCGCCACACTATTCGACCGGTTCTGGCTAAAGGCGATGCAGCAGCGCCGCAAGCCCCAGCGCGACATTGCCTTTCACGGTCTGTCGATAGATGCCTGAGTGCAACAATTTGCCGGGCACGGCAAGGGCGTGCGCTGCGCGCAATTGCTCGAACTGCGCCAGCACCTGACGCGAATCGGCGCTGAGCAGGTCGCGGCAGGCCTGGAGCGAGGCGATGTTTTCGTCGCTCCAGCGCGAGAATTTGCCGGCCAGCAGCTCCATCATCCGCTTCGGCCGGGCGAAGAGGCCGATGCCGCCGCCGATGGCGTTGCCGCGGTGCTGCCGGTAGCCGATGTGCGGCGTGCGGTCGTAATGGACGACGCCGCCGGCGCCCGAAACGATGAGATAGCTCCACCAATCGTGCATCAGAAAGCCGGTGCGCCGGGCCGATTCCCGCAGCAGGGCGAAGCCGGCGCCGTTGAAGACCATGGTGTTGCCGCCCGCGAGGCTCTGCACGATGGCGTTGCGGAACGCCGGCGGGTGGGGGAACAGCGGCGACTGCCCGAACGGTTGCCCCTCCTCGTCGATCAGGCGCGACCGGCTGCCATAGAGCGCCGGCCGGTCCGCCGGCTGGGCCGCAAGCACCGCAACGGCGGCGGCCAGCTTGTCGGCGTCCCATACGTCGTCCTGGTCGCTGAAGGCGACGAAGCTCGACCGCGGCGGAGCCGCCCGCAGGATGAGGCTGCGGAAGTTCTCGGCAAAGCCCTGCCTGGGCCCGGACACGACGGTGAAGGTGCCGCGCGTCCACGTCGCACGCCACGCCTCGAGCCGCGCCAGCGTGTCGTCGGACGATCCGTCGTCGCTGACCAGCATGTCGACCTGCGCGACCGACTGCGCCGCGATCGAGGCGAGCTGCTCCTCCAGGTACCGACCGCCATTGTAGGTGGCGAGCAGGACCAGGGCGCGGGCTCCGTCGGGCCTGGTATGCGAAGGCGTCGGCAGTTGCTGTCTGGCTCCCATTTGTCCGTGCGCTTGGCAGACACGTTGTCGATGGGCATAAAGAAATCCCCGCGGCCTGCGAAGACATCGCATGAAAATTCTCCACGTCTTCAAGACCTATCTGCCGGACTCCTTCACCGGCATCGAGCGGGTCATCTGGGAAATTGCCGAGACCACGCGCGGATTCGGGGTCGAGACCGAAGTCCTGTCGGTGAGCCGCGATGCCGACCCTGCGGAGGCGCCGGTGGCGCATCATCTGTCGGTGCGGGCGCGGCAGGATCTCTATGTCGCCTCGACCGGCCTGTCGCTGGCGCTGTTCCGTGAGTTCCGGCGGCGGGCCGCGACGGCCGACATCGTGCACTATCACTTCCCGTGGCCGATGATGGATTTGCTAGAGGTGCTGACGCCGCCCCACAGGCCCACGATCGTCACCTATCATTCCGACATCGTGCGGCAGAAGACCCTGCTGCGCCTGTATCGGCCGCTGATGCACCGCTTCCTCGGCTCGGTGGACCGGATCGTCGCGACGTCGCCAAACTATGTGCAGAGCAGCGACGTGCTGAAGCGCTATTCTACAAAGCTGTCGGTGATCCCCATCGGCCTCAGCGAACGGCCGCCGGTCGACCCGGAGCGGCTGGCCCGGTATCGCGAGCAGCTGGGGGAGGGGTTCTTCCTCTTCGTCGGCGCGCTGCGCTACTACAAAGGATTGCCGGTGCTGGTGGAGGCGGCGAAGGCGACCGGGCTTCCCGTCGTCATTGCCGGCAAGGGCGAGGACGAGGCGCTGATCCGTGCGGCCAACCTGCCCAATGTCACCTATCTGGGGCCGGTCAGCGACGAGGACAAATGGGCGCTGCTGCAGCTGTGCGGCACCTTCGTGTTCCCCTCGCATCTGCGCTCCGAGGCGTTCGGCGTCGCATTGCTGGAAGCGGCGCGGGCCGGGCGCGCCATGATTTCGTGCGAGATGGGAACCGGCACCAGCCACGTCAATCTCGACGGCGACACCGGCCTCGTCATCGCCCCCAATGATGCCGGCGCCCTCGCCGAGGCGATGCAAAGGCTGGCCGCCGACACCGGCATGCGCTTCGCCATGGCCGCGCGCGCCCGGCAGCGATATGAGCAGCACTTCACCGCCGCGGCGATGGGGGAAGCGTACATGGCGCTCTACCGGCAGCTGGTGGCCGAGGTGCCACGATGACCGAGGCGCTCGCCCCGGCCTCGGTCGGACGGACGGTGGACTGGAAGACTGTGGGGCTCGTCGTGGCGCTCGCTGTGGCCGGCGCGCTGACGCGCTATCTCGCCTTCGCGCTCGTCAATGGCGATGCCGACCCGAACCGCTATCTGGCGGCCCTGTGTAACTGGGATTGCAACTGGTACGCGCAGCTTGCCGCGCAGGGCTACGATCTGGTGCGGCGGCCGGACGGCACGGCCAACTGGGCCTACTTCCCGCTGACGCCGCTGTTGCTGGCGGGACTGCACGCGATCAGCGGCTGGCCATTGCAGTTGTGCGGCCTGGTGATCGGCGAGACGGCGATTGCCGCCGCCTGCCTGCTGGCCCGGCCGCTGTTCGAGGGCGGGCGGGATTATCGGCTGTTCTGCATCTTCGTTCTCATCGGTCCATTTGCCTATGCCTATGGCCTGGGCATGAGCGAGCCGCTGTTCTTCCTGCTGTCGATCGCCGTGTTCACTGGCCTCAGGCTGCAGCGCTATGGACTGGTCGCGCCTGCCGCGGTGCTGCTGACGGCGACACGGGTGACGGGGGTGTTCATCGCCGTGCCGATCGCCGTTGCGCTGCTGGCCACGCTCGAGCGGACGGAGCAGGGCGGCTGGCGGGCGACAGGGGCAACCGGCGCCGCGCTGGCGAGCCTTGCCGCGGCGCCGCTGGGGCTGCTGGCGTACATGCTGTATCTGCACGTGCATATCGGCGACGGGATGGCCTTCTTGCATGTGCAGACGGCCTGGGACGCGGGCTGACGAACCCCCTGGCCAACATCATCGATGGCCTGCTGCTCAGGGAGCAGGAGGGCCACCATGTCGGCTATCGGCTGACCATGGCGATTTTTGCCCTGCTCGGGCTGGGTGCCGCGGTGTATCTCGTGCTGCGCCGGCGCGTGGGCATGGGGCTGTTCGTCGCCCTGTCGCTGATCCTCGCGCTGATGACCGGCATGCAGTCGATCCTCCGCTACACCATCGGCCTGGCCCCGGTGACGATCGCCGCCGCGGACATCCTGGGAGGCGGCCGCTGGCGGTTCTGGATCTCGGCGATCGCGGGGGCGGCGCTGGGCGTTGTGTTCTCGCTGCTATGGGTGGGCGGCTCCCCGCTGCTGGGGTGAGCGCGGGCTCTAGCCGCCAGATCGGCAAAATGCATGAATGCTTGCCCTCTACTGTGGCTGCAAAGAACAGCCGGGGAAAGCGATGCTACTGATCAAGCAGATAATGTTCCGGGCGCGAGAACGCGAAGACGAACCAGCGCTGGCGTCTGTCGGCGGCGCGGTCAGCTATCGGGTATTGGCGATGTCGGTCGCCGCGGCCGTCGATCGGCTTCAGGCGCTGTCCCTGCAACGTGGCGACCTCGTGCTGCTGCAGGTCACGCATCCGTTTCTGCAGGTTTACCTGACCGTGGCCTGCGCCCTGCTGGGACTGCCGTCGGCGTCGGTGCCACGCGGCGCAAGGCCACCGTTTCCCGGGCCGCCGCCGCGCTGTGTGATCGTGGACGAAGGCGCGCAGGCCATCGAGTGCGCGGTTGTAGCGGGGGCGGACTGGCTGCAGGTCGACCCGCGCCAGCCGGTCGATTATGCGAGGCTGCTTGCCCTGCCGGGCTGCGAGCCGGCCAAGACTGCCCGCTACCTGTACTCATCCGGCACCACGGGTCATCCGCGGTGTGTGGCCCTGAGCGCGGAACTGGTGGAGCGGTGGGCGAGGGCGGTTACCATCCAGGACCGAGTGACACTCAATCTCATGGGCTTACCCACGATCTCGGGTTATCTCGGACTATTGAGGGCGCTGGCGTCGGGAGGACTGCTGTGTCTTGCGGATACGCCGCAGGCGGCCGCCGATGTGATGCGGCTGTTCCGTGTGGGGACCCTGACCGCCTCGGTCGGCCTTCTGCAGGCGATGCTTCCCAGCCTGGAGGGCAAGGCGCCGCTGATGTCTGTACGGCTGGTCCGCCTGATGGGCGCGCGCATTCCGGCTGATCTGATGCAGAGGGCGCGGGTGGTTCTGCCGGCGGAATACACCGTGATTTACGGTTCGACCGAGGTCAACGTTGTGGCGATCGGCCAGGCCAACGGCCTGCGCATCGCCGAAGGGGAGGTTGGCTACGTCGTCCCCGGCGTCGGCGTGGAGATCGTCGACGAGGCAGGCGGACCGTTGCCATACGAGACAGTCGGCAATATTCGCATCCGGCCGAATGGGACGGCGTTCTACGCGGACGAGGCGGGAACTGTGACCGGCGTTGCCGATGCGGCGGGGTGGTTCGTACCCGGCGATCTGGGCCGGCTGTCGGCCGACGGCAGGGTGACCATTGTCGGCAGAACCGGGGACGTGATCAACCGCGGCGGCGCGATCGTCGCGCCGGAAGCCATAGAGGCGGTATTTCGTACCGACGCCCGCATCGACGACGTGGCGGCGGTGGCGATCCCACAGCCCACCGGCATAGATGAAATCTGGGTCGCAATAGTTGCCAGCCAGCCGATCGACTTGAACAGCCTGGTTCAGGGACTGAAAGCACAGTTGGGCGCAGACAAAATGCCCAATAGAGTCATACAGCTACGCGAAATTCCAAGAAACGAAAACCGCAAGGTGCGCCGCAACATGCTGCGGGACTATCTATTGCAGTCGTAACGAAATATTAACCTTGTAGTTTTGCAACACCACTGGAAAAAGAAGAATCACATCAAATGTGACCATTGTGAGTACTTCCTCCTAAGGCGTATTGAGTCCCGGCCCGTGCCGGGTGACCTTTGGGGGTTCGGCTATGACGATCCGTACGTTTCGGCTCTTGGCGACTTACAATATCCTGACGCCAGCCGCTCTGCTTGGCCTCGCCGTTGTCTCGCCCGCGCTGGCGCAAGACATTACCAATAATTCGCCGCAGACCTCGGGCCAGGGCATCAACAGCGGCTTCGGGTACACCAATAACAGCATGATCGATGAATCATCGGGGACCGCTCTTTACGGCGACGTCGTAACGTTCATCAACAATGCCAGTGGCGCCGCGATCGTCAGCCGCTCCTACGGGGCTGGTATCGGCATCAATTCGCTGACTGGCGCGCTCACCAACAATGGCCATATCGAGAGCGAGAACGGGGCGGCCGTGTACATCAACGGCGCCGCCGATACGTTCATCAACAATGGCACCATCCTCGGATATTACGACGGCGTGCATTTCGAGGGCATGGTCTCGGCATTCACCAACACCGGCCGCATTCAATCGTTCGATGGCCGCGGTGTTTATGGCCGTAGCGATGTCACGACCTTCGTCAATTCCGGCGAGATCACGGGGTACTACCAGGGCGTCTGGTTTGAAGGGGGCATTGCCAGCTTCCTCAACAGCGGCAGCATTACCGGGCACTACTACGAAGGCGTCAGGATTGGCGATCACGTCGACAGCTTCATCAACTCCGGCAATATTTCATCTTACGACGACACTGCGGTAGAGATCGGCTACTACCATGGTAGCAATGGAAACAACGGCACGATCACCAACAGCGGCAACGTCTGGGGCGCGTATGGCGGTTTCGACATCTACGGGAACGTCACCAGCTTCCGCAACGAGGCGTCTGGCGTCATCAACGGGCAATATAGCGACGGCGTCGAGTTCTATAATAGTTACAGCAGTGGAGCGACGATCGGGTCGTTTTTCAACGCCGGCAGGATCAACAGCAACAACAGTGACGGCGTTTATTTCTCCAGTAAGACTCTCGCCCACGATTTCACCAACACCGGCGCAATCAGCGGATATCGCGCTGGCGTTTATTCCGACGGCTGGATCGACCTGTTCACGAACGCTGCCGGCGGCTCGATCACTGGCGATGGCTTCGGCGTTGCGCTCGTGGGTGACCCGGAAGATGCAACTGGTGTCACAGTCGTCAACAATGGCCTGATCTCCGGTCGCAACGCGCCGGGCCTGGTTATCGGCGCCCGGACCGGTAGTTTTGGCTATGATCCAGAGTCCAACGCGCTGAGCGCTGTGCCGGTCACAAGCGTGACCAATACTGGCACGATCACCGGCCGTCACATCGCCGTCTGGATCGACAACGACGGCCCGACGACCATCGTCAATACGGGCACGATCGCGACCAGTGATCTGTCGGTTCTGGACCGTTCTTTCTTTGATCTGGGCAGCGTCCCGTCGATCGGCCTGTTCTTCAATGGCGGCATGCTGACCAACAGCGGCACCATCAAGGGCGGCATCGGTGTTGTCGTCGACGTGCAGAACGACACCACGATCGTCAACTCCGGGAGCATCGTCGGCACCAACGGACCGGGTATCGCATTCGTCGACAGCTCTTCCATCCCGGATCCGACGGTCGTCAACTCCGGCCTCATCTCCGGTTCGGCCGGTATCGCTGTGGATTTCGGCGCCACCTCGCCGGACAATCTGATCCTGCAGACTGGCGGCAAGTTCATCGGCGACATCGCCTTTGGCGGTGGCACCAACACCTTCGATTTCTCCGGGTATCGCGGCAATATCCTCGTGGGCTACACCGGCGCCGATCCGACGCTGGTGAGCGGGCCGGGGCTTTTCGCGCAAAGCGGCAAGCAGGTCGCCATCATGGACGACACGGCGATTCGCAATGCGGCGCAGCCGATTGAGGACCTGGTGCACGGCGTGCGCAACGGCATCGCCGATGCCCAGGGCGCTACCGGCGACGTAATGTCGACGACATTGGTCAGCAGCTACGGCCCAACTGCGAAATCCACGCCTGCCGCCGGCGCGGCGGATACCATGGCGTCGCCGTTCGGCATGACCGGCTAC
>JAEWCE010000258.1 GCA_023390785.1 Pseudomonadota bacterium | reverse complement strand
CGGCGAGCCTGCTGCTCGTTCCGGGCTGCGATGCGGCGACCGCCGCGACACTGGGGTTCGTAGCGGGGATTGCGCTCAATCGCGCGCTGAAGGCGGCGCTGCCGGCGGGGACCGTGCGGCAGGGCATCGATGGCGCCGACGGGGCAGGGCATCGCCTTGCGCTCAAATGGCCCAACGACGTGCTGGCGGATGGCGCCAAGCTCGCCGGCATCCTGCTCGAGGCGCACAAGCGACCGGATGGATCTCTGGCCGTGGTGATCGGCTTCGGGGTGAATGTCGCATATGCACCCGAAGGGTTGCCTTATCCGGCCACCAGCCTTGCCGCTCTCGGCCTGGCGACGAAAGCCGAGAGCGTGTTTGCCGCCTTGGCCGACGAGTGGGTCGCCGCGTACGAATTGTGGAACGGCGGTCGCAATGTCGGCGCGGTGCTGGCCGAATGGCGCACCGCCGCCGCCGGCATCGGCGCCGAAGTTGCGGTCAAGCGGGACGCCGACGTGGTCCGCGGCATCTTCGAGACCATCGACGAGAGCGGCCGGCTGATCGTTCGGGCCAACGACAATTCGCGCATCGCCATTTCGGCCGGCGACGTGCATTTCGGCGTGACCGCTACTGTGAGGGCCTGATGCCGACACCCCGTCCCGATGAACTGGTGTTCGTGCCGCTCGGCGGTGTCGGCGAGATCGGCATGAACATGGCCGCCTACGGCTTCGGCCCAGCCAATGCCCGCAAGTGGATCGTGGTCGATTGCGGCGTCACCTTCGCCGGCCCGGCGCAGCCCGGCATCGAGCTGATCATGGCCGACCCCAGCTTCCTCGAGGACAATGCCGACGACGTGCTGGCGCTGATCCTGACGCACAGTCACGAGGACCATTACGGCGCCGTGCTCGACCTCTGGCCGGCGTTCGACCGGCCGGTTTATGCCACTGCCTTTACCGCCGCGATGCTGAGCGCCAAGCGCGCCGCCGACAACATCGTCGATGACGTGACGGTGCGGCCGATGCAGGTGGGTAAGCCTTTCACCGTCGGCCCGTTCACCATCGAGGCGATCAACGTGGCGCACTCGATCCCGGAGAGCTGCGCGCTGGCCATCACCACCCCGATCGGCCGTGTGATCCACACCGGGGACTGGAAGCTCGATCCGCGCCCCATCGCCGCGCCGCCGACCGACGAGGCCCGCTTCCGGGCGCTCGGCGCCGAGGGCATCCCGATCGCCCTCGTGTGCGACAGCACCAATGCCCTCAAGGACGGCGAGAGCCCGAGCGAGGACGAGGTGGCGGCAACGCTCGCCGCGCTTATCGCCGAGGCCCCGCACCGGGTGGCGCTGACCACCTTCGCCTCCAATGTGGGCCGTGTCATCTCCATCGCCCGCGCGGCGCAACAGGCCGGCCGCCAGGTGGTGATGTCGGGCCGGGCGCTGCACCGGATCACGACCATCGCGCGCGAATTGGGGATGATGGAGGGGTTGCCGCCGTTCCTCGATCAGGATGCGTTCAAGACGCTGCCGCGCGACAAGATCGTGGTCTTGTGCACCGGCAGCCAGGGCGAGGCCCGCGCCGCCATTGCCCGCATCGCCCGCGGCGAGCACCCGGCGATCGACCTCAATGCCGGCGACCGGGTGATCTTCTCGTCCTGGGCCATTCCCGGCAACGAGCGCGAAGTCATCGACATCCAGAACCTGTTCATCGACCGCGGCATCGACGTCATCACCCAGCGCGACGGGCTGGTACACACTACCGGCCACCCGCGCCGCGAGGAGTTGAAGCGCCTGTACGACTGGGTGAAGCCGGTGACGCTGGTGCCGGTGCACGGCGAAGCGGCCCATCTCGAGGCGCATGCCGCGCTGGGCCGGCAGCACGGCATCCCCAATGTCGTCCACGCCCGCAACGGCGACATGATCCGCCTTTTCCCCGAGGTCACGCAGTTCCCCGGCGAGGTGCGTACCGGTGAGCTCTATCTCGACGGCAACGTGCTGTGCACGCCCGAGGAGTCGGGCGTGAAGGGCCGCCGCCGGCTGAGCTTTGGTGGCCACATCGTGGTGAGCGTGGTGGTGGACAGCCGTGGCGGCATCGTCTCCGGTCCCGATTTTTCCATCGAAGGGCTGCCCGAGGTCGAGGACGACGACGAGTCGCTGACCCGGCTGGTGCGCAACACCATCAACGGGGCGCTGAAGTCGATCCCGCCCAAGCGCCGCGCCGACCCCGACGTGGTCGATTCCGCGCTGCAGCGCGCGGTGCGCGGCGAGGTCAATGCGTGGTGGGGCAAAAAGCCCAATGTGACGGTGTTCGTGCACCGGGTATAGGCTCGCGCGATGATCGCTCCAGCCACCTTCGTTGCCATCTATTTCGTCGTCTGGTGGGTCTGCCTGTTCCTGGTGCTGCCCTTCGGCGTGCACAATCAGGTCGATGCCGGCCAGATCGTGCCCGGCTCCGATCCCGGCGCGCCGGTGCGGCCGATGTGGTTGTGGCGCGTACTGTGGACGACGCTCCTCTCGATCCCCGTCACGGCCCTGCTGCTCTGGGCCGTCAGCGCCGACTGGCTGCAGGAATACTGGCGATAGAGTGTCAGCGGATCGTTGACGTTTGTCAGCGGATTGCTTACACTTGCCTTGTGATCCGCAGTTTTCGCAGCAAGGGCCTGGCGGAACTGTGGTCCACCAACCGCAGCAGCCATATCGACGCGCGGTTGCAAGCGAGGATCATGCGGCGATTGCTGGCGCTGCGCGACGCAGGGTCGCTGGACGTGCTGCGGGTTCCGGGCTTCGATTTCCACGCGCTGCATGGATTCGAGCCGACGCGCTACTCCATTCACGTCAATGGACCGTGGTGCCTGACATTCGAGTTCGAGGATGGTGACGTGTACAGGCTCGACCTCGAGCAATACCACTGAGGTAACAATGGAATATCCGGCTACCCGAGATCCTAACCGTCCCCCGATGCATCCGGGTGAACTGCTGCGTGAGGATGTATTGCCGGCGCTTGGACGAAGTCGGAAGGAGATCGCGGGGCTACTCGGCATTTCCCGGCAGCATCTCTACGACATTCTCAACGAGAAGAAGCCCGTGACGGCGGCTACGGCCCTGAGGCTGGGCAAGCTTTTGGGCAATGGTCCCCAACTCTGGGCCAATCTGCAACTCAGATACGACGTCTGGCACGCCGAGCGTGAAATCGACGTCAGCAACGTGCCGACCCTCGTCGAACCGCGCGACGAGGCCGCCTGACTATTGCCCAAAAGAAAAGCAGGGCGCGAAGCCCTGCCGTGAATAGTTTGACGACAATACGCTGGTCTTAGGCACGCGATAAAGCGGCGGCCAGCGCTCCTCCCTTGACGTTGTCGACGTCCGGCGACTTCGAGGCCGCCTGTAATTTATTGCGCAAGACCCTAACAAGGCAGATACGTGCTGTCACCTAGATTCTGCGACGATTTTGCGGGCGGCAGCGGGGTGGACACGGCTTGACCGATGCGGTCTGACTGGGGCACCCAAATGCCCGCGAGTCGACCGGCTTTTTAGGGGTTTCCATGCGTCTCAGCCGCTACTTCCTGCCCGTCCTGAAGGAATCCCCGAAGGAGGCCGAGATCGTGTCGCACAAGCTGATGCTGCGTGCCGGGATGATCAAGCAGCAGGCCGCCGGCTCCTACTCCTGGCTGCCGCTCGGATACAAGGTACTGGAGAAGGTGGTCCGCATCGTCGAGGAGGAGCAAAACCGCTCCGGCGCCATCGAGCTCAAGATGCCGACGCTGCAATCGGCCGACCTCTGGCGCGAGTCCGGCCGCTACGACGCCTATGGCGACGAGATGCTGCGTCTCAAGGACCGGCACAAGCGCGAAATGCTGTACGGGCCGACCAACGAGGAGATGATCACCGACATCTTCCGCACGTTCGTGCACTCGTACAAGGATTTGCCGCTCAACCTCTACCACGTGCAGTGGAAGTTCCGCGACGAGGTGCGGCCACGCTTCGGCACCATGCGCAGCCGCGAGTTCCTGATGAAGGATGCCTATTCCTTCGATCTCGATTTCGCCGGCGCGCAGCAGGCCTTCTACCGCATGTTCGTGGCGTATCTGCGAACCTTCCATCGCATGGGGCTGGTCGGCATCCCGATGCGCGCCGATTCCGGACCGATCGGCGGCGACATGAGCTACGAGTTCCACGTGCTGGCCGAGACCGGCGAGAGCGGCGTGTTCCTCGATGCCGATCTCGTGCACAAGCCGATCCCGCCGATCGACATCGACTTCCGCTCCGATTTGACGCCGATCTTCAAGGACTGGACGTCGCTCTATGCGGCGACCGACGAAATGGTCGACGAGGCCGAGTTCAAGGCCAAGGTTGCCGCCGACAAGCAGCTCAGGGCGCGCGGGATCGAAGTCGGCCACATTTTCTACTTCGGCACCAAATACTCCGAACCGATGAAGGCGACCGTCACCGGCGCCGACGGCAAGGAGGTCACCGTGCACATGGGCAGCTACGGCATCGGTCCGACCCGCCTGGTGCCGGCGATCATCGAGGCGAGCCATGACGACAACGGCATCATCTGGCCGGTCTCGGTGGCGCCGTTCGAGGTCGAACTGATCAACCTCAAGGCCGGCGACCACGACACCGATTTCGCCTGCGACAAGCTTTACGACGCGCTGCAGGATGCCGGCCTCGACACGCTCTACGACGACCGCGACCAGCCGGCCGGCGCCAAGTTCGCCACCGCCGACCTGATCGGCATTCCGTACCAGCTGATCCTCGGGCCGCGCGGGCTCAAGGAAGGCAAGGCCGAGATCAAGCATCGCAAGACAGGCGAACGCGAGACGCTGCCGATCGACGCCGCCGTCGCCCGGCTCAAGGCGCTGGTCGAGCCGGAAAGGCGGAACACGGTTTGACCGACGCCGCGGCCGCGCCCACGCAACAGACCGCCGGCCCGTTCTCGCGCTTCGAGTGGATGCTGGCGGGGCGCTATCTGCGGTCGCGCCGCCGCGATACCTTCATTTCGGTAATCTCGGCGCTGACGCTGATCGGCGTCGCGCTCGGGGTGGCGACGCTCATCGTCGTGATG
>JAEWCE010000242.1 GCA_023390785.1 Pseudomonadota bacterium | reverse complement strand
GCCTGTCGCGCCGCATGCTGCCGCTGTTCGCGGCGATGCTGCTGGGCGACGCGGTCAGCTTCGCCGTGGGTTATGGATGGCTGGTAACGGTGCTCGCCAACCTCAAGGGCGTCGGCATCGGCGATGTCCTGGGTGGCGCCTTCGATGGCGCAATCAAACCGTTCGTCGTTTGGGACATCCTGAAGATGGGGCTGGCTGCCGTCACCATTTCGGCCGCTTGGGCCGCGTTCCGCAAGCGCCCCTGACCGGGCCGACACCAAAAAGGGAAAGGCCGGTCACGAGGACCGGCCTTTTTGTTGGTCGGAGTAGCGTGATTCGAACACGCGACCCCCTGCTCCCGAAGCAGGTGCGCTACCAGGCTGCGCTATACTCCGAAAAGGTCCGGCCAAGCGTCTCGCCCACCGGAATGGCCGGCGTTATAACGGCGCCTCCCGCCCGTTTCAAGCGCCGTTTCAAGCCGAGCGTCACCGCGTTGCGCCACCACGCTTTAGCGTGTAGGAACCGCGCCGTTGGGGCGTCGCCAAGTGGTAAGGCAGCGGTTTTTGGTACCGCCATTCCTAGGTTCGAATCCTAGCGCCCCAGCCAGGATCTCCGGTACGCTTTTCAAGTGCCGCATTCGCCGCCCCAAAAGCCGGGCCGCGCATACTCGTCGCGACTTGCATTAAGGAGACTGCCGCTCGATGCGAAGGGCAACGCCGTCGAAAATGCAATTGAGCCCGAACTCCAGCCCGTTGCCGGCGCCGCCCTTCGACTCGACCTCTGCGGTGGCCCGAGCGATTTCAGGGTAGCGCCCCACGTTGCGTTTCACCCCCTCGATGAAATGCAACTCAGCGCTAGCTCCGCTCGCCGCGCCGCCTTCGCTCCCCACAAATTGCTCGGCTATGGCTCGAGCATGCCCAATCGTGACGACCAGCACATCGAGCCGTTCGGCGCCGCTTAGCGGAGTACTTGCCAGGACTGTCAGGCCAGCCTCGGTCCATGCCGCCTCGACGGGACCGATGACGCGCGGACCCAACGTTGCCTCGAGCGTCCATGGATGTGTCAGGTAGATGTTGTAGGCAGCCATGGCCCAAAGCCAAAGCCCGTGCCTCCAACCCGACTGGACGTCGATCGTCGGTGGCAGTCCAAAGGCTCGGTCCGTCATAGCTGCCACCAAGGCTTTCCGGCTCGGCACGTATCGATAGAGCGCCATTTTCGTGAGGCCGAGCTGTTGGCCTACGCGCTGCATGGTGACCGCAGCGAGCCCCTCGGCATCGGCAATCTTGATCCCCGCCGCGACCACAGCCTCAGCGCTGTGGGCAGGCTTCGGGCCACGGGTCCGCAGTCTGGGCGGCGACCAGAGCATCTGGGTCATCGCGTCGAACTCTGTTGGGCCCTCGTCCACGATCTTCCCCCTTGCGTCTTATCTGTGTCTAGCGTACACAATATAACTGTATCCGCAAGACACAGTTAAAGAGGAGAGTGATGTGGCTGAGCGTGTGTTGATCTCCGGTGCAAGCATCGCCGGTCCGGCGTTGGCCTTCTGGCTCGGACGGGCCGGATATGAGGTGGTCGTGATCGAGCGCGCTCCGGCCCTTCGCGAAGGCGGCTATGCCGTCGATTTCCGTGGGGCAGCGCATTTCGGCGTCCTCGAGAAGATGGGGAACGTTCTGCCGCGGCTGCGGGAACTGGAGACGGGCGGTGGGGCAATGCGGTTCATCGATCAGAAGGGACGGACGAAGATGTTCCTGCCGACCGAGTTTGCCGGCGGCGAACTGGAGGTCCGGCGGGCCGATATCTCACGGACGATCGTCGCGCAGACCACCGGCCGGGTAGCGTATCGGTTTTCGGAATCGATCAGGGCGCTGCATCAGTCACCGGACGAGGTGACGGTCACGTTCGAGAGCGGCGCCACCGAAACCTTCGATTTCGTTTTTGGGTGCGACGGCATTCACTCGAACGTCCGGCGTCTCGCGTTTGGCGACCAACCATTCGAGCGCTTCCTGGGTTACTACATTGCCAGTTGGGATATCCCCGGGCACGAAGCTCCGTTGGACGAGTCGGTCCTCTGCAACGCCCCGGGTCGGATGATCGGGGTCACCCCCGCCGGCCGCGATGGCTCGCCTGCGGGAGTCATGGCGATGTTCAAATCACCCGAATTGACCTATCCGCGCCGCGACATCAGCCGGCACAAGGACACGCTTCGTCGCGTCTTCGGCGATATGAAGTGGCGCGTACCGGAACTGCTGCGCTCGCTCGACGAGACCGATGATGTCTTTATCAACACCATCTCGCGGGCCACGGTGCCACAATGGTCGATTAGCCGGGTGGCGCTGGTCGGCGATGCGGCTGGCGGAACATCCATCGGCGGCATGGGCACCGGCACCGCGATCGTCGGCGCCTACATTCTCGCCGTCGAGCTCGGGAGGACGCCGAAGGATTATTCAGGCGCATTTGCACGCTACCAGGCACGGGTCGAACCCTATGCGGCGGCATGCTCGAAGAACGGCGAAACGAGCGGCAACTTTCTCGCGCCCGGCAGCGTGACGACGCTGTTCCTGCGCAATGCCATGTTCAGCTTCCCACCAATCAAAACGTGGATGATCAACCTGGCAAACGAGTCAGGCGCCGATATCGAGTTGCCAGAAGAGACCATCGATGCAGTCGAGGAGCATTTGTCCGGCGCCTGAGGACCCAGCGAGGACCGCTCCGCCATCTCACAGGCGCTTGGTGCGATCGAGCCAGATTCTTGCATAGCGTCGGAACCAAACCTGATGTCGCCTCGTTCGCTTGCGGGCCGGCTTGGTCGGCGACAGGAATGGAGAGCGGAGTGGGACTCCAGGGGGTACGCGTCCTTCTCGTCGAAGACGAGAGCCTGTTGGCGATGACGGTCGAAGACATGCTGCAAGACCTCGGATGCCGAGTGGCCGCCAGTGCCAGCAACGTCGACGACGCCATGGCGAGAGCGCAGGAGAATGGATACGAGTGTGCGCTGCTCGACGTAAATCTGGGCGGTAAACCTGTCTTTCCAATCGCCGAGGTTCTCTCGGCACGGAAAATCCCCTTCGCCTTTGCCAGCGGCTATGGGCAATCGGTACTGCCGGAACAGTTCCGATCGCGACCAATCGTGGCCAAGCCGTTTCAGCTGAACGACCTCTCCCAAGCACTGACGGCGGCTCTTGAGCGGCAGAGCGAGCTCGGGGGCCACTAGATCATGGACGACTTGATTGGAGGTGGTGAGGCCGGTCTGATGGCTCACGCCGCACGCGGTTTCCTCGCCGGCGGCGGCGAAATGGGCGAGTTGATCCGCCGGCACGACTGGGCCAGGAATCCTTTGGGCCCACCGGAGT
>JAEWCE010000192.1 GCA_023390785.1 Pseudomonadota bacterium | reverse complement strand
AAGTAGCGCTTCCACAGCCGGTGGATGCCGAGCGACATCGCGTCGTTCATCAGGTCGTACTTGCCGGCGACCGAGGAGAACACCTCGCCGACCAGCTTCTTCTTCTCGGCCACCGGCACTTCGCGGAAGCCGAAGTGGGTGGTGCCGGGCTGCCCGGCCGGGCGCGTGGGGTCGCTCATGGCGGCGATTATCGCCTATCGTTCGGCTGGCGCCCGCGAAGGGCCGCCCGCCGCCCAGGAGAGCCCCGCATGATCGCCACGCCCGACTACCGCGCCCTGCTCGACACCGCCATCGCCGAGGCCCGCAAGGGCCTGGCCGAGGGCGGCATCCCCATCGGCGCGGCGCTGTACCACCAGGACGGGCGCCTCCTCGGCTGCGGGCACAACCGCCGCGTGCAGGAAGGCGCCCCCTCCGTGCACGGCGAGACCGACGACTTCCGCAAGGCCGGCCGCCAGCGCCGCTATCGCGACACGATCATGGTCACCACGCTCGCCCCCTGCTGGTACTGCAGCGGCCTGGTGCGCCAGTTCAACATCGGCACCGTCGTCGTCGGCGAGTCCGAGACGTTCCGCGGCGGCATCGACTGGCTGCGCGAGAACGGCGTCGAGGTGGTCGACCTGCACAGCCAGGAATGCATCGACCTGCTCGGCGGCTACATCGCCGCGCATCCGGACGTGTGGAACGAGGACATCGGCGAGGACTGACGCCTACGGGGACGCTTTCGTCTCCGACAGCACGTCCACCAGTTCGCCGACCAGATCACGCCGCTTCGCTGGCAATGCAAGAAACGCGCTGATGACTTGCCGCTCGCGGCTGCCGACGCCGGGCGGCCACGCGCCACGTGCTTCGGCCACCCGGCCCTTCGCCGACTTGCCGAACCTCAGCTCCTGCGGCTCGATGCCGAACAGGTCGGCCAGCACCTGCAGCTTGTCCTGGTTTGGGATCGCCTTGCCGCCCAGCCAGCGAGAGGCAGTCATCTCCCGCACCGAAGTGCCGGGGTAGCGGCTGTTGAAGACCTTCATCAGGACGTTGGGCCGCGGCTCGTAACCGGTCCTGCGCATGGCGTCGGCAAGACGTCGGGAAAAGGCCTGGCGCTCATCGTTCATGGAGCCGGAAATTACGGAGGCCGGCGCCGGCCTATTAACGTATTGCGTTAGGTATGATTAACTTATCGGGTTATTTCCTAACCCGATACGTGCATGCCCCTGCCCGCGCTGGACGCATCGCCCCGCATTGGTCCGGCCACGCGCCGGGCAGGGGCCTGCCTTCCCCGCGTTGCCGCGTGCGCGACGGGCAGACGCCGATGCCGGCACTGACCTGGATCGGCAAGGACGCGGTGGTCCGGCACCACCACGATGTGCCGTATCGCCTCCTGGAGCCGGTTCCCGCGCTCTCCTGCGGCGAAGACACGGGCAACCTGATCGTGCAGGGCGACAACCTGCTCGCGCTGAAGGCGCTGCTGCCGCGCTATGCGGGCCAGGTCAAGTGCATCTACATCGACCCCCCGTACAACACAGGCAACGAAGGCTGGAAATACAACGACAACGTCAACAGCCCGGAAATCCGCCGCTGGCTGGGGGAGGTCGTGGGCAAGGAAGGCGAGACGCTCGATCGCCACGACCGCTGGCTCTGCATGATGTATCCGCGCCTGATGCTGCTGAAGCAGTTCCTGCGCGATGACGGCGCGATCTTCGTCTCCATCGACGACAACGAAGTCGCAAACCTAAAAATCATAATGGATGAAATTTTCGGAGCCCGGAATTTCATCGACATATTTTCCAGGGTGAAGACGGAGACTCCGTCAAATCTCTCAAGCACGACAAAAAAGAAAATCGAGTACGTGGTCGCATATGGAAATGCAAAGAAGATCGGCAGGCTGCTCGGTTTACGATCGGAATCGTCATCTTCGAACGGATTGCTCAACCAGCCGAATGCGCTCGGGATTCTGAGGTTTCCAGCCGGGAAAGTGGCAACGAAGCTGCCGAATGGAATTCAGAAGGCCCGGCTGCAGCAAACGAAGAAGTACACGGTGGAGCTTCTCGACGACGTGGAGGTTCGCGACGGGCATTTTGTCGGCGAATTCAGGCTGCGTGCGAAATTCAAGTGGTCCCAAGCCGTTCTTGATGCGGCCTTCAAAGATCCGAATATCACGATCAGCATTCCAACCAACAACCTTTCACCTGCGTACGACAAGAGGGAGTATGCGGGGAGCGTCCCCTCGAACCTGATTGACTCATCTGTCGATGAGATCACCAACGAAGACGCAACCGCAGAATTGCTGGATATTTTTGGCCGGACCGTATTCGAATACCCAAAGCCGAAGAGCCTCGTTCGCTACATCATGAACATGATCGCGGACAAGAACTCCATTGTGATGGACTCATTCGCTGGTAGCGGCACAACGGCACACGCGGTGTTGAAGCAGAATGCGGAGGATGGAGGAGCGCGACGTTTCATTCTCGTGGAAACGGACGGGTCCATCGCTCGAGATGTGACAGCCGAACGTATCAAACGTGTGTCGCAAGGCTACCGGAACGGCAAGGGCGAGCAGGTCCATGGCCTCGGCGGCGGCTTCCAGTTCTG
>JAEWCE010000174.1 GCA_023390785.1 Pseudomonadota bacterium | reverse complement strand
TCCCCGCTTGCGCGGGGATGACACCCTGTGGTGGTGGGACGCTTGTGCGAGCCCGGGTGCGCACTGATCTTGGTGGGTGGGGGCACCCCCTCCACCACGCTTGCGCATGGTCCCCCCTCCCCCGCGTTGCGGGAGAGGAACGCCGACTGCGGCTTTGTGCCGTCAGCGCTTCATACGGTGCTCGATGTAGCGGACCATCAGCGACAGCGAGATGGTCATGGTCAGATAAAGGAAGGCGACGATGTTGTAGGTTTCGAAAAACTTGAAGGTAGCGGCAGAATAGACCTTGCCGAGCTGGGTGATGTCCTGGACCCCGAGCGAAGAGACGAGCGCGGAATCCTTGATCATCGAGACGAAGTCGTTGCCGAGCGGCGGCAGGATGATGCGAAACGCCTGTGGGGCGACGATCTTCCTGAAAATCTGGCCGCGGCTCAGGCCCATGGCGCGCGCGGCCTCCAGTTGACCCTCGGGCACTGCCTCGATGCCGGCGCGGAACACTTCGGCCAGGAAAGCCGAATAGCAGATCATCAAGGCCACGATGGCCCGCCAGGTGAGGTCGAAATTGCGCACAGTGAGCAGCGGCATCCAGCCGAGCTGCTGCAACGGGGCGGTGAGCCAGTTGGCGGCGGCAATGGTCGCGGGCGCGCCGACGAAGGCGATGTAGAACAGAAACACCAGGATCGGGATGCCGCGCACCAGCTCGGTGTAGAACGTGGCGAGCTGCACCAGCAGTGGCCGGCCGGAGGTTCGCATCAGCGCCACCAGCATGCCGAGCACGATGGCGAGGGCGAAGGCGACCAGCGTCACCCAGATGGTGGTGACGACACCACCCGACAGGGCCCGGAAGATGCGGCTATAGTCGCCGTCGGAAACGATGGCCCATAGCGCAACGACGCCGAGCAGCACTATGGCAAGCAGCCAGTAGGGGAAATCGGCGAGGCGCCGGCGGCGACGATCTTGCATGTGCACTGCTGTGATTATGGATGCTTGTCTGGTGGGCTTGGCCCCCACCCCCGGGTCCCCGCATCAGCGGTTGGCATGCGCCAGAGCGCAACGTCATGGGGGGCGCAGGAGCCGCAAGCACAATGCAGTTTTTCCCAAATGTCATCCCCGCGAAAGCGGGGACCCACATCCCCTTGCGCCAGCGGTGCGTTGGGTCCCCGCTTACGCGGGGATGACACCGAGTTTGGGGGCCATCATGCGGCCCTCGGAAAGTTGGGTCCCGCGCATGCGCGGGGATGACATTCGCGGCGAGGCGAGGCGTGCCCCGCTATCTGGCGGCGCTATACTCGTAGAACCATTTGCGGTTCAGGGCGTCGAGCGTGCCGTCGGCCTTCATCGCCGCCAGCGCCGCGTTGACCGGCGCCACCAGATCGGAGCCCGGCTTGAAGATGAAGCCGAACTGGTCCGAGCCGATGGGATCGCCGACGGTCTTGAACACGCCCGGATCGGCGGCGATGTAGCCGTTGATCGAGGCCTGATCCATCAGCACCATATCGACGTCGCCGGCCTTGAGCGCCTGTACCGAGGCCCCGAAGGTATCGAACAGCTTGATGCGGCTGTCGTCCGGTGTGTCGCCATCCTTGAGGTCGGGGTTGAGCAGCCCTTCGGCGGCATAGAAACCGGAGGTGCCCGACTGGGCACCGATCAGCAGGTCGGTGTTGGTGACAAGATCGCCCGGTTGCTTGATGCGGTCTTCGCCCTGGCGGACCAGCATGTATTCCTTGTTGTCCATGTAGGGATCGGAGAAGTCGACCTGCGTCTTGCGTTCATCGGTGATGGAGATGCCATCCATGCCAATGTCGAACTGGCCGTCATGCACGGCCTGGATCATGGTGTCCCACGACATGACGTTCCAGTTGATCTTGGCGTTGAGGCGCTTACCGATCTCGTCGACGGCGTCGTACTCCCAGCCGATACCCTTGCCGGTCGCCGGGTCGGCGAAGTTGAGCGGGGTGTAGGCGTTCTCGGTGACCGCCTGGATGGTGCGGCCCTTGAGATCGGGCAGCTCGGCGGCAGCGGCGGAGCCGATGGCTGCGGCGACGAACAACGTCGCGGCGAGCGCGGTCAAAGCGGGTCTCATGAGGCGCATTCTCCCTGATGTGTGCCCGCACATCGTCCCCGGTGCGGGCTTGGCACCGACACTAGAGCAGCGCAGGGGGCCCGCTCAACCCCGTCGACTGCCCGCGCCGCGCCGTTCGGGGCGTCACTCGGAGAGTGGCGCGCTGCCGGCGGCACGGTCGATATGGCCGAGGTCGCGGCCGGGATCGATGCGGTCGCGCAGCATTTGCTTGAGCTGTCGGATATCAGGAAAGCCGCCGTCGCGCTTGCGCTCCCAGACGAGTTCGCCATCGAGGTGGATCTCGAAGATGCCACCGGTGCCGGGGACCAGCGTCACCTCGCCCAGTTCCAGTGAAAAGGTCGAGAGGGCCTCCTGCGCCATCCAGGCGGCGCGCAGCAGCCAGTTGCACTGGGTGCAGTAGGTTATGCGCAGGACCGGTTTGGCGGTCATACGGCGGGGTCGCCCCAGCTCGACATGAAGTTCTGCGGCAGGACCAGCGCGGGCTCCTCGGATTTGTCGCGAGTGAGCAGCGCCGTGGTGGCGTTGACCCGCTGCGCCAGAAGGCGGGCGATCTGCAGCAACCAGTCGGGGTGCCGGTTCAGGACGTCGATGGCGTTGTCGATGACGAAATAGTCGACCTCGGTGACGGCCCGCACAGTGGCGCTCTGCGGCATGTCGAGCAGCACGCTCATTTCGCCGACGACAGCGCCGGGTGTCCTGATGGTGGAGACGTGCCTGCCGTCGCGCAACACCTCGAGTTGGCCCTCCTTGAGGACATAGAGCTGGCCGGTCTTTCCGCCCTGCTCGATGAGCGTCATGCCGGGCGCGATCCAGTCGCGGCGGAGCCAGGGAGTGGGCAAGGCGGCGTCCTCTCGATCGATGTGCAAGAGCCGGCCCCATCAGGAGCCGGCTCTTGTTAGTCTAGCCGATCATTGCGGCGGGCGCTATTCGACCCAGACCACGGTGCGGCTGCCGGTGTCGACCAGCGCCGGGCGATCGTTAAGATAGACGTAGCCGAAGCCGTCGGCGTCGGGAACGGCGGTGATCTTGACGCCGCTCTTCAGGTGCACGCCCGGCTCGATGTTACCTGAGAAGGTAATCGAGGTGGTGGGATGCGCCTTGACGTAGGCCACCGCCCGGTCGGAAACGACGAAGCCCGGCGACGCGACGATCTTGCCGCTGTCGCGGTCCACGATCCACACCCGGTTGTTGGCATAGAAATAGGCGTGCGTGTCGTCACCGTCGATCGGATAGAGCTTGACCGTGCTGCCGACCTTATAGCCGACCTTGACGTGGTCCTTGAGATAGACCTGCTCGACCGGATGGGTGCCGGCGAAGGTCACCGACGCATCGGGGACGGTGCTGCCGACGATGGCACCGGAGAAGCCGCCGACAATGGCGCCGACCGGGCCGCCGAAGATGAAGCCGAGGGTTGATCCGGTGGTCGCTCCGGCTGCTGCGCCGAGGGTGCTGGCCGCATAGGCGGCTGGAAGGGTGGCGGCGCCCAGACTCAAGACGGCGACGCCGGCCAGAAGGAGTTTGCGCATGGGATAAGTCCTTTCGTGTGCTCTTGTTCCGACCTCGCGGGAGCCAACTCATGAGCCCGGGCGGAGTTCCCGCGGCAATTGACGCAATGTGTGGCGGACGGGCCTTCCTCGGGCCTGGATTTTCCGGCATGGAGGGGACGCACGCCGGTCTGCTGCCGGCGGCGCCTCTTGTATGAGGTCGCGCGCTCAGCCGGGGAAACCGGATGAGCAATTTGCCGAGCGCGCGGCGCACCCAACCGCCGGTCTGCTGCCGGCAAGGAGCCTTCGATGTCCGATACGATGGTGCTCGGCCGCCCCGCCGAAATCCCGACTGATCCCGCGACCGCCAAGCTGGACCGCGTGCCAAATGCGCATGCCGACACCAGCTATGTGATCCGCTTCACGGTGCCGGAGTTCACCGCGCTCTGCCCGATCACCGGGCAGCCCGATTTCGCGCACCTGGTCATCGACTATGTGCCCGACCAGTGGATGATCGAGAGCAAATCGCTCAAGCTGTTCATGTTCTCGTTCCGCAACCACGGGGCGTTCCATGAGGCGACGACCGTGATGATCGGCAAGCGGCTGGTGGAGGCGCTCGAGCCACGCTGGCTCAGGATTGGCGGCTACTGGTATCCGCGCGGCGGCATTCCCATCGACGTCTTCTGGCAAACCGGGGCGCCGCCCGCCGGCATCTGGCTGCCCGACCAGGGCGTGGCGTCCTATCGCGGGCGCGGCTGAGTTGGTGGCGCGGGGGCGGCTGCAGGCGGTCGATGTCTATCGCGGGCTCGCGCTCCTGGTGATGGCGGCCTACCATCTGTGCTGGGACCTCAACTACTACGGCTTGATCAATGTCGGCATCGGCATCGATCCGGTGTGGATCACGGCGCAGCGCTCGATCCTCACGGCGTTCCTGCTGCTTGCCGGTGCCGGGCTGACCCTGCGGCATGGCGCGGGCATCGCCTGGCGAGCATTCTGGCGGCGCGAGGCGGTGCTGATAGCGGCAGCCTTGGCCGTGAGTGCTGGAACCTGGTTCCTGTTCGGCGACGATCTGGCCTATTTCGGCGTGCTGCACATGATCGCGCTGGGCTCGCTGCTTTGCCTGCCGCTGGTGCGGGCGCCGCAGTGGGTGGTCGCAATGGTGGCCGCCGCGGCGCTGGGCCTTCCGGCGATCTATTCCTCCGATGCGTTCGACCCGCGCTGGCTGAACTGGATCGGGTTCTTCAAGGTGACACCGGAAACGGCCGATCTGGTGCCGGTGTTCCCGTGGCTGGGAGTGATGCTGATCGGCATGCTCGGCATGCGAGTCTGGCGCGATGCGCCGGCCTTCGGCTGGTCGAGCGGCAATCGGGCGGTGCGGATGCTGGCGTTGGCGGGGCGATGGAGCCTCGTCGTCTATCTCGCGCACCAGCCCATCCTGTTCGGCATCGTGACGCCGATTGCCAATTGGCGGCAGTCGGCGGAGCAGGCGAAGCTCGAAAGCTTCACGCAGAGCTGCACCGCGAGCTGCCTCGCCGGCAAGGGCAAGGCCGAGGGGTCGGGCGGCCCGCAATTCTGCACCGCCTATTGCCGCTGCGCGCTCGACATGACGGCGGCGCACGATTTGTGGAACGCCACCGCCACCGAGCTCAAGGACATGAGCACGCTGTGCACGGCGATGAGCGAATAGCGTTCTGGTGGGCGGCTATTTCTTCTCGACGTGGCCGCCGAAGCCAAAGCGCATGGCGCTCAGCAGCTTTTCGGCGAAATTGTGCGACTGGCGCGAGCGGAAGCGGGTGTAGAGCGAGGCAGTAAGCACGTCGGCGGGGATCGCCTCCTCGATGGCGGCCTCGACGGTCCAGCGGCCCTCGCCGGAATCTTCGACATAGCCCGAAAAGGTGTCGAGCGCCGGGTCCCTGGCCAGCGCCTCGGCGGCCAGATCGAGCAGCCAGGAGGAGACCACCGAGCCGCGCCGCCACACTTCGGCGATGTCGGCGAGCTTCAGATCGTAGCGCTCGCCGGGCGGCAACAGATCGGCGTTCTTGCCCTTGAGGATGTCGAAGCCTTCGCCGTAGGCCTGCATCATGCCGTATTCGATGCCGTTGTGCACCATCTTGACGAAGTGGCCGGCGCCGGCGGGACCGGCGTGAATGTAACCGAGCTCGGCGCGCGGATCGTGACTGTCGCGATCGGGGGTGCGGGGAATGTCGCCGGCGCCGGGTGCCAGCGTCTTGAAGATCGGATCGAGGCGGCGGACTTCGGCGTCGGGACCGCCGATCATCATGCAATAGCCGCGGGTGAGGCCCCAGACGCCGCCGGAGGTGCCGACATCGACGTAGTGGATGCCGGATTTTTCGAGCTCGGCGGCACGGCGGACATCGTCCTTGTAGTAGGTATTGCCGCCGTCGATGATGGTGTCGCCGGCGCTGAGGATCGAGGCGAGATGGGCGATGGTGCCTTCGGTGATCTTGCCGGCCGGCAGCATGACCCACAGCGCGCGGGGTGCGGCGAGCGCGCCGACCAGCGCCTCGAGTGATTCAGCGGGCGTGGCGCCCTCGCTGCCGAGCGCGGCGCGGGTCTCCGCATTGATGTCGTAGACGACTGGCTGGTGCCCACCCTGGAGCAGCCGCCGCGCGATGTTGGCCCCCATGCGCCCAAGTCCGATGATACCGATCTGCATGAAAGCCTCCGTGAGTTGCGCTCCGGTGTTGTAACACACGCGGGGGCCGCGGAGGTCCATGGCGGGCGGTCAGAAGAGGGCGAGCACAGGCGCCGGGGGCGTTGCCTCCGGGGCGCGGGCGGCCAGACCTGCCCTCCCCTTTTCGCCTCCCCGCATGGGGAGACGGAGCCCCGCGAGGCGCGCAACGCCCCCGAGGATGACAATGAGGCGCAACGCGCCTCGCGGGCGGCAGGATTTCCGGACGGGCGATCGGCACCGGCCTTGCCGGGCCCTGCCGCCGCAGATCCCCACGGGGCCGCGAAATGCCCCGTGCCTGCCGATCCGCCCCCATGCCGTTCGCTATCGGCACTCCGTCCGGAGGGGGGCGGATGCGGCCAATCTACACCCGCCGCAAACAGCGTGGATAAGTTTTCAGCGCCGCGGGCCGAAACCCGAGGCAATGCCGGCCTCTGCGGTGCGTTGCGGGCGGCCCTGCCGGGCATCGTCATAGCCCTGCTCGTAGGCATCCTCGATCTTGATGCGCACTTGCCGGACGAGGTCGCGGCGCAGGCG
>JAEWCE010000168.1 GCA_023390785.1 Pseudomonadota bacterium | reverse complement strand
TACCATGTCAAGGTAGTGCTCTCCCGCTGAGCTATACACCCATCTCTCAGAGGCGACGGTCGGGGCCGTCGCGGCGCGGATAGACCATAAAAGCCGTCGCGGGGTCAAGCGTCAATCACCGCCCGCCGCCGCGCGCATCGGGCCGCTAGTCGGTAACGAAGAACAGCAGCGAGCGGTCGGCGGTGTCGAGCAGCGTGTCGGCCAGCGTGCCCAGCGACAGCCGGTCGCCGGCGCGGCGGCCGACGCCCACCAGCAGCAGATTGTAGCGGCCGCGCCGCGCCTGCGTCAGGATGCCGAGCTCGCGATTGCCGCCGGCGCGGATGGTGCGCACCTCGACCTCGTAGTGCCGGCCGATCTCGCGTACATGATCGAACAACGCCTCGATCTGCGCTTCGGTGCGCGGGCGGCCTTCGTCCTCCTGCGGCACCGAGATGGCGGCGACCCGGCCGTTGCTCGCCTTGGCGATCAGGACGCCGAGTTCGAGCGCCCGCATCGAGCGGTTGTCGCCGCCCACCGGCACCAGGATGCGCAGCGTTGCGTCGGGCACGCGCGACAGATGTCCGCGTGCGCTGGCGATGGCGGTGGTCTGGCGGAAGGCGTCGAGCGCCGTCTTGATGCGCCCCTCGTAGCCGCCCGCCTCCGCCGCTACCGGATGGAGGCCGAGAAACATCAGGTCATGGCCCTTGTCGAGCTCGGCACCGATCGCGGTGCCGAGATCGTCGACGGTGGTCCGCGCCTCGACGTGCAGGCTGTTCTCGCGCGTCTCGTCGTCCTCCTGGGCCTTGGCGATACCGCCTTCGGACGCGGTCTTGACCTGTTCGGCGTCGGACTGGGCTGCCGCCTTGTCGTCGGTCTCCTCGCCCGCCGTCGCGGGATCGCGCGGCACCAGCACCGTCACCGGCATGTTGCGCAGGCCGCCCAGATGCCCGGCAAGGGTCGAGGCGAGCTTGCCGTTGGGCGATTGATCGGCAACCAGAAGGATGCGTTCAAGCTGCGCCACGCGGCTTTCCTCCTCGAACTCCTCGCGCTCCAGCCGCTCCTTTTCCTCTTCCTTGAGCGGCAGCCGGCTGAGCGCCCAGCGCAGGGTCGGCGGCATGATCAGCGTGGTGACGATGGCCATGGTGACGATCACCGAGAACAGCCTCTGGTCGAGCACGCCGACGCTGAGGCCGATCGAGGCGACGATCACCTCGGTCGAGCCGCGCGCGTTCATGCCGAAGCCGAGCGCCAGCGCCTCCGGGAGGCTCATCCCGTTGAGCTTGGCGCCCAGGAAGGCGCCGCCGAACTTGCCTATGCTGGCAATAAGAATGAGCCCGAGCGCGAGCAGCGCCGTGGTCGGCTCGAGCAGCACGCGCAGATCGGCATGCAGCCCCGTGAGCCCGAAGAATACCGGCATGAACAGCGCCGTGGTGAGGCCGCGCAACTGCTCGTCGATCTGACGCGTGAGGATTGGTGACTGGCCGATGAGGAGGCCGGCGACGAACGCGCCCAGCACCGTCTGCACGCCGATGCCGGCGGTGATCAGCGCCAGCACCCCCATGATGCCGAGGATGGCAGTGGTGACCGGCAGGTCGGAGTGGAGGTTGTCGTTGGTCCAGCGGATCACCTGGAAGACGGCGCGGCGGCCGACGGTGAAGGCGAGGGCGAGGAACAGCGCGGTGCCGATGACGGTCACTGCCAGCGGCCCCAGCGCCACCGAGCCGGTGGTGGCGATGCCAAGCGTAATGGCGATGATCACCCAGCCGGCGGTGTCGTCGATGACGGCCGAGGCAACGATGAGCTGGCCGACATTGCGGCGCATGAAGTTCATCTAGCGCACCACCGTGGCGACGATCTTGAGCGATGAGATGGACAGCGCCGTGCCGAAGAACAGCGCCGCCACCAGCCGCTTGTCGGCCTCGGGCAGCACCCAGTCGGGCACCAGCATGCCGAGCGCGAAGCCGCAGGCGAACGGCACTGCGATTCCGCTCAGCGACACGGCGACGGCCTGCCGGCGCAGCCGGTAGGCGAGGCCGAGATCGGTCTCCATGCCGGCCAGCAGCAGGAGGAAGAGGATGCCGAGTTGGGCGATGCCGTCGAGCATCGCCGCCTGCTCGCCGGACGGGGGGAAGAGGAGGTTTCCGGCCACCGGCCACAGCGAGCCGAGCACCGTTGGCCCCAGAATGATGCCGGCGAGGATCTGCCCGATGATGGAGGGCTGGCCGAGGCGGAACATCAGTTCGCCGAGGATGCGGCCGAACAGCACCAGCACCACCACCTGGGCCAGTAGCAGCACCTCGGACGGGCGCTCGGCCGCCGCCTGCGCCGCCTGCGCCGGCGCGATGGCGAGCAGCACGAGGCCGGCGCCCGCGCCTGCTGCAATGATCCACCGTGACGTCAAGCCTGCCCCATCAACTGCCACTCGCAGGAGCACTCAAGCACGCAGTTGCTCATCTGGTTCCGCCCGGGGCAACCTAAAGATTTGTGCCGGACGGGAACCTTTTGCCCGGGCAGTGCCTCTCTTTGCCATGGACGCCAAGGCCGAGAGCCTGCCCGAAACCACCCTCGCCCGCCTCCCCGCCTCGCCGGCGGAGACGACCACCGCGCTCGTTCACTATTATCGCGCCGAGATGGCGCGCATGTCGGGCTGGCGCGACCGGCTGGACCGCACCAGCAACTGGGCCATCACCGTAGTCGCGGCGCTGCTGTCGGTGTCGCTGTCGACGCCGACGGCGCATCACGGCGTGCTGCTGTTCGCCATGCTGCTGGTGGCGCTGCTGCTCTATGTCGAAGCCCGGCGTTATCGCTTCTACGACGTCTATCGCATGCGCGTGCGCCAGTTCGAGCGGCACTATTTTGGCCAGATGTTCGCCGGCGCCGAGCTGGGCGACGAGCCCTGGCTGAAGGCGCTGGCCGACGACCTGCGGCACCCGCATTTCCGCCTCGGCCTCGACGTCGCCATCACCCGCCGCCTGCGCCGCAATTATGCGTGGATGTTCCTGATCCTGCTGCTCGGCTGGCTGCTGAAGATCGGCTCGCCCAAGCTGCAGAACGCCGACGCCGCGGCCGACACCGCAGTTTCGTGGCAGACGGTCGTCGCCAATGCCGCGCTCGGCCCGATCCCCGGCTGGCTGGTGGTCGTCCTGGTGCTGGTGTTCTATGCCGCCATCGGCTGGACCGTGTCGCGCCGGCGCAAGCGCGCCGACGAGGACGAGGTGCATGTGTGATCGCCCGGTCAGGCGGCGAGCAGGCGCTCGACCTCGTTGACCAGATCCTTGAGGTGGAAGGGCTTGCTGAGCACCGAGGCATCCTTGGGCGCCTCGCTGTCGGGGTTGAGCGCCACCGCGGCAAAGCCGGTGATGAACATCACCTTGAGGTCGGGATCGAGCTCGGTGGCGCGGCGCGCGAGCTCAATGCCGTCCATCTCGGGCATCACGATATCGCTGAGCAGCAGCGAAAACGGCTCCTCGCGCAGCCGCTCGTAAGCGGATTTGCCGTTGTCGAACGACACCACCTCGTAGCCGGCGGACTTGAGCGCACGCGTCAGGAACTGGCGCATGTCGTTGTCGTCTTCGGCCAGAAGAATCCGCTTCATCGCTCTCAGAACTCCCCGCAACTCGCCCGCTGCCCGGGCACGGCGATGTTTAATCGAGTTTTGCCGAATCGCAACCGGCCTTATCGCGGCTTTCCGGCTGCTGGACAAAGCCGGGACCGGGATGCAGGATAATCGCCACAAAGCCCGCTGGAGTGTGATTTGCGGTCCGACTACTGGGAAAAACCGGCCTTCGAAACCATCCGACCCCGCCGGCTGACTGCACCGATCGTGTTCAACTCGGCCCATTCCGGACGCGAATACCCCGAACGTTTCCTCAAGATGACCCGGCTCGACCATCTGTCGATCCGCCAGTCCGAAGACGCCTATGTCGACGAATTGTTCGCCCGGGCGCCGCATTTGGGCACGCCGCTGCTACGCGCGCATTTCCCGCGGGCCTATCTCGACGTCAACCGCGAGCCGTGGGAGCTCGACCCGCAGATGTTCGCCGATCCGCTGTCGGACCGGTTCAATACCACCAGCCCGCGGGTCGCGGCCGGGCTCGGCACCATCGCCAGGGTCGTGGCCGAGAACAAGCCGATCTATCGCGAGCTGCTGACGCTCGAGGATGCGCGCATGCGCATCGAGGGCATCTATCTGCCCTACCACGCGACGCTGCAGCGCCTGCTGTCGGACGCCGTCGCCGCGTTCGGCGTGGCGGTGCTGATCGACTGCCACTCGATGCCGCGCATTGCCCGCTCGGGCGAGCGGCTCGCCCCCGACATCGTGCTCGGCGACCGCTACGGCACCACCTGCGGCACCGGCCTCATCGATCTGTGCGAAATGGTGTTCGCCGGCGCCGGCCTGCGCGTCGCCCGCAACCGCCCCTATGCCGGCGGCTTCATCGCCCGCACCTATGGCCGGCCGCAGCATGGCATCCACGCGCTGCAGGTCGAAATCTCGCGCCATCTCTACATGAACGAAGTGACGCTGGAGCGGAACGAGGGCTTCAATGCCATCCGGCAATTGCTCGACCGGCTGACCATGGCGCTGATCGGCTACGACACCAGCCTGCTGACCGCGCCGCTGCACCAGCCGGCCAAGGCCGCCGAGTGAGCGACCCCACAAAGAGAAGGGGCCGCGCGAGCTAAGCGGCGGCCCCAGTCAAGGGAGGAAACGACGGCGGCTCGCACTGCCGATAGTCGCGGCAGCGCCGCGAACCGCCCATCCATCATGCATCTTCGGGGTGAACTGATTTGCCGCACGAGACAAGCAACAGCACGCTCTTCAACAGCGGCGCCGCTGCGCCTGTTGCATAAATGAATCACCTCCCCTCGGCAAAAATGACGATATCGCGGCGGGCCTTGCCTGCTATGGCCCTGCACCAGAACGACAATCTTCTCCGGAGCCCTTCATGACCCCCGATGGCCTTGCCGGCCTCGACCCTGCCCTTGTGGAGGCGACCCTGCTCGCGGCCGCCGACGCCGCCGCCGAGCGCACGCTGGCCGGCTTCCGCACGCCGCTGGCGGTGGAAAACAAGTGGGAAACCGGCTTCGATCCGGTAACCGCGGCCGACCGCGAGGCCGAGATCGCCATTCGCGCCGTGCTCGCCGCCCGCTTTCCTGACCACGGCATCATCGGCGAGGAGTGGGACCCCAAGGCTTCGGCCGGTGCCTATGACTGGATCGTCGATCCGATCGACGGCACCCGCGCCTTCATCTCGGGCGTGCCGGTATGGGGCACGCTGATCGGCCTCATGCACCGCGGCCGCGCCGTGGCCGGGATGATGGCGCAACCGTTCACGGGCGAAACCTATCTCGGCCTGCCTGGAACGGCGGTCTATCGGCGGCAGGGCGAGACCCGGACCCTGCGCACCTCCGGCGTCACCGAGCTCGGCCGCGCCAAGGTCACTGCCACTTCGCCGGACATCTTCGAGCTCGCCGGCACCACCGCCAGCATCGCCCGGCTGCGGCAGGCGACGCTGCAGACCCGCTGGGGCCTCGACTGCTACGGCTATTGCCTGCTGGCGGCCGGCCACATCGACATCGTCGCCGAGTCGATGCTCAAGAATGTCGACATCGCGCCGCTGATCCCGATCATCGAAAATGCCGGCGGCGTCGTCACCACCTGGGACGGAGCCCCCGCCGAAGCCGGCGGCAACTGCGTCGCCGCCGCAACGCCGGAGCTGCACGAAGCCGCAATGAAGGTGCTGCGGGGGTAAGGAGACGAACGGTCGGCGATCCTCTCCCGCTTGCGGCACCGATATTTCGTCAGTTCAGCGCCGTGCCGATGGCCATGAACTTTTCGCGGCGCAGCTCGCGCACCTGCAGCGGGCCGTGGGTGCCGGGGAAGTCGCGCAGGAAGGCGCCGATCGCTTCAGCGGTATTGGCCATCACCGTCTGCGGATGGCGATGCGCGCCGCCGGCCGGCTCGGGGATGATGCCGTCGATGACGCCGAAGCCGAGCAAATCCTGCGCCGTGATCTTCATGTTGTTGGCGGCGTCCATGGCGCGCGCCGCGTCCTTCCACAGGATCGAGGCCGAGGCCTCGGGCGAGGCGACGGCATAGATCGAGTTTTCGAGCATCAGCACGCGGTTGGCCGTGGCGATGGCGATGGCGCCCCCCGAGCCGCCTTCGCCGATGATGATGGCGAGGTTGGGCACCCCGAGCTCGAGGCACTTTTCGGTGCACCGGGCGATGGCCTCGGCCTGCCCGCGCTCCTCAGCGCCGATGCCCGGATAGGCGCCGGCGGTATCGACGAACGACACCACCGGGATGCCGAAGCGGTCGGCCATGTCCATGATGCGCACGGCCTTGCGGTAGCCCTCGGGGCGGGCCATGCCGAAATTATGCTTGAGCCGGGTCTCGGTGGTCGAGCCCTTTTCCTGGCCGATGATGGCGATGGGGGTGCCGTTGAAGCGCCCGAAGCCGGCCTGCACCGCCGCGTCCTCGGCATATTTCCGGTCGCCGGCGAGCGGCGTCCATTCGGTGATCAGGCCCCTGATGTAGTCGGAAAAATGCGGCCGCTGCGGATGCCGGGCGACCTGTGTCTTCTGCCAGGGCGTCAGCCGCTTGTAGATATCGACCAGCGCCTGGTCGGCGCGAACGGTGAGCGCCGCCACCTCGTCGTCGATCGACACCGCCTTTTCGGCGCCCGACAGCGATTTCAGCTCTGCTATCTTGCCTTCGAGGTCGGCGACCGGTTTTTCGAAATCGAGATAGGACTGCATTCCCGCCCGCCTGGCCGTTGAAACTGCTGCGCGATGTCGCCGCGCATCATGGCCGGAAAGTGGCGAGCGGGACTGCTTGAGTCAAGCCGACCCTAGTTCGGCGAACTGCCGGTGATGTCGACCGCGCTGGCCAGCACCGTCGGATCGTCGCTGGCCTGCATCAATTGCGGCACGCTGATACCGTTGGGGTCCTTGGCGGTGATGTCGATGCGCACCGACTTGGTCTTGCCCGACATGAAGTCGCCGACCGCGGCGCCCAGCGCGCGCGCCTGATCGGTGCTGCCCAGCATCTGCAGGGCTGCACCTTCGGCGACGCCCGCCATCTGCGTGCGGAAGGTCGCCGGGTCGGCGTTCTGCTCGGCCGCCAGCAGCGGCACCAGCTTGTCGCCGAGGCCATCGTCGCGGATGGTGAGGGTGATCGACTTGACGGTCACCCCCATCGAGGCGGCCTGCTGCAGGTCCGGATCGACGGCGAACAATTGCTCGGTGGCGTTGCCCACCACCGCGGCCAGCGCGAAGCTGCCCAGGTCGGCGCCCGAAACCGAGATGTTGTCGATCCTGATTGCCTGGCCGGCCTTGTCCCAGCTCGCGCTGAACTCGTAATTGGCGTTGATCTTGGTGATGCCGATGGCCTTGAGCATCTTGGCCGTGTCGTCCTCGCTGTCGGGCGGCAGCGGCATGTCGACGCCATGCGCCGAGCTGCTGACCTTGGTTGGAATGCCGTTCAAATAGTCGCTGAGCGTCAGGTCGAAATCGGCGACATTGAGCTGCACGCGGGCGCCCGCCTGCTCCGGATCGGGCACGTCGATGGCGAGGCCACTGAGTGCCATGCCGCCCCATGCCGGAATGATCTGGCGCCAGTTCTTGTCGAACCACTCGGGATCGACGCCGTTTGCCGCCTTGAGCGCGGCGAGCGGCTGGCTGAAATCGATCGACTTGAAGGTCGCCGATTTGAGTCCCACCGAACCGTCGCTGGCGCCGATCTTGAGGTCATTGATCGTGAGCGCCGGGTAGCTGCCGGGCGAAAAGCCGTCGATCTGCACACCGCCCAGCGCCAGCGTGAAGGGCTTGCCGTCCTTGCCCTGGCCCGAGCAGTCGATCGCGCCGATCGAGGTCGGCGTCGACTTGAAGGCCTGGAAGATGTCGGTAAGGAAGCTTACAACCCTGCCCATGGCCGCCGCCGGCGGCGGCCCGTCCTTGGCTGCCTCGAGCTGGTTGGCAGCGTCGGTCAGTTCCTGGAACGATACCTTGAGAGGGCGCGCGTCGAACTCGTCGGTCGCGATCTTGCCGATGTCGCAGCTCACCTCATCGGTCTCGAACTTCGCGCCATCCCAGGTGAAGTTGCGGTAGATTGGCTTCAGCGGCGCCTCGGTGCCGCTTCCGGGCACCATGGCATAGAGGGCCATGATGCCGCCGATATCGAGCAGGCCGGTCGACATCCTGCCGAAGGTGAAGGTGCCTTCGGGGCCCTTGCTCACCGCCGAGCCGACGCTGGCGCTTTCGGCGACGCCGTTCTTGACGTTGTTCAGCACCAGATCCTTGTAGGTGGCGACGTTGACCTGCGGCGCGCCGCCATTGTCGCTGGTGGTGATGGTCAGCGTGATTTCGGGAACGGTGATACTGGTGGCCGAGAGCGCCGCGAGCTCGGAAGCGTGCGCGGCGACATTGCCGCTCAACACCTGGCGCAGCGTGCCCTCGTCCATGCTGGAATCGACGGCCGTCACCGTCGGGATGGTGAGGCTGGTGCTGAAGCTCGGTTGCGACGCGGCCGGCGCCGAGGCCTCGGCGGAGGACGAGCTGGCGTCCTGGGCGAACACCGCCGGCGCGGCCGACAGGCTGATCACCGCGGCGAACAGCGCCGCTTTCGAGATGTTGAGCACGATGGCATTCCCTTTGATCGTGTGGAGTCGCTCTGCGGCGGACCTTGGCAGGACGTAACGAAGTCTTTGTGGCAATTCGCAGAACAATTGCATGCAATTTGCCGCCACTCTACTGCTCTCGCCTGCGCCGCGTGAATGCCCACTGAACGGAGACCAGGGATGGCACTCGAGATTGTCGGACATGCCATCGTTTCCGCCGACGGCATGATCGCCGACCGCGACCACAGGATGCCCGCGGCGCTGCGCAACGACGCCGACTGGCGCCGCTTCCAGGCGGCACTCGACCGATCGGTGCTGGTGGTGCTCGGCCGCCTCGGCCACGAGGCGCACCCCAACCCCGGCCGCAAGCGGCTGGTGGTGACGAGCCGCGTCGCCTGGCTCGAACGCGCGCCGGGCGACGACAATACCATGCTGTGGAACCCTGGCGGCATCGGATTGAGGCGCGTGCTCACCGGCCTCGGCATCGCCGACGGCGTGGTGGCCGTCACCGGCGGTCAGCGCGTGTTCGACCTGTTCCTGCCCGGCTTCACCCGCTTCGATCTGGTCACCGTGGCGGGCGTCACCATCCCTGATGGCGTGCCGTGCTTTTCCGGCGGCCTGCCCTGGGACGTGCTGGCCGGCGCGGGACTGCGCGTGGCGGAGACACAGGAGCTGGATCCGGGCGTGACGCTGACGGTGTGGCGGCGGGGCTGACGCCTACCCCTTTTCCGCCAGTGGGTGATGCTGTTCCACCAGAGTCCGCAGCTTTTCGTCCAGCACGTGCGTGTAGATCTGCGTGGTGGAGATGTCGGCATGGCCGAG
>JAEWCE010000167.1 GCA_023390785.1 Pseudomonadota bacterium | reverse complement strand
TCTATCGCGGCCGCGAGCGCTTCAAGGAGGCGGCCGAGATCTATTCGCGCGGCATCGCCACCATCGCCGAGCCCAATGCCAGCCATTGGCGGCTCTACTATTTCCGCGGCGTGGCAAACGAGCGAAGCAAGAACTGGGCGCAGGCCGAGGAGGATCTCAAGCAGGCGCTCGAACTCAATCCCGACCAGCCCCAGGTGCTCAACTACCTCGGCTATTGGTGGGTCGACATGGGGGTGAATCTCGAAGAGGGGCTCGAGATGATCCGGAAGGCGGTCGACGAGCGGCCGAATGACGGCTACATCGTCGACAGCCTGGGATGGGCGTATTACCGGCTGGGGCGCTACGAAGAGGCCGTGGAGCAGCTCGAGCGGGCAGCGGAACTGCGCCCGGAAGATCCGGTGATCAACGACCATCTCGGCGACGCCTACTGGAAGGTCGGGCGCAAGCTCGAGGCCAGGTTCCAGTGGAACGTTGCCTACTCGATGGACACAGAGGGCAGCGTCAAGGCGCGCGTCGCCCCCAAGCTCAAGGGCGGGCTCGACGCGGCGCCCCGCACCGGGGATTCGGCGCCGGTGACCGACGACGCCAGGCCCACGCCGGCTGCCGTCAACTGAGTCCCGCCGGGCCGATGGCCGAACCCATGGTCGAGGCCGCCCCGGCCAAGCTCAATCTGGCTTTGCATGTCACCGGCCGGCGCGCCGATGGCTACCATGCGCTCGAAATGCTGGTGGCCTTCGCCGACATCTGCGACGAGCTCGAGGCCGCGCCCGCGGCGCGTGACAGCCTCGCCATCACCGGCCCCTTCGCCCCGGCGCTCGGCACCACCGAAGGCAACCTCGTGCTGCGGGCGCTCGCCGCCTTTCGCGCCCGCTGGCCGGCGGCGCTCCCCTCGGGGGTCGCCCTCACGCTCAGAAAGAACCTGCCGGTCGCTGCCGGCCTCGGCGGCGGCTCGGCCGACGCGGCGGCGGCGCTGCGCCTGTTCGCCGCGATGGGGCAGGGCAGCGTCGCCTTCGCCGACCTCCTCGCCCTCGCAACGCCGCTCGGCGCCGACGTGCCGATGTGCCTTTATTCGCGTCCCGCCGAAGTGCGCGGCCTCGGCGAGATCGTCCTGCCGCTCAGGACATTTCCGGCCTGCCACGCCGTCCTGGTCAATCCGTTGGTGCCGGTGGTCACGGCCGATGTGTTCCGCCGCCTCGAGCGTCGCGACAATCCCGGGCTGCCGCCGTTGCCCGATCCGCTGCTGCGCCCGGCGCAGTTGGCGCTGTGGCTCGACGAAACCCGCAACGACCTGGAGCCGGCGGCCGTGGCGCTGGTTCCCGCCATCGGCGAGATCAGGGCGCGCCTCGCCGCCATCGACGGCTGCATCCTCGCCCGCATGTCCGGCTCCGGCGCGACCGTCTTCGGGCTCTTCGGTTCCGGCGCCCAGGCCCACCAGGCCGCCCACGACCTGCGCACACGCTACCCCACCCACTGGGTCGCCGCCGCCCCCCTGATCGGCGCGTGAGTCACTGCTCGCTGCACCGCGATTGACTCGCCGCACCCGATCGGCACCATGCCGCCGCGCCGCCCGGCTACTCAGGATTCCCGATGACCGACCAGATCGCCACCGACCTGTTCCTTGCGCCCGAGCAGAAGAGCTGGTTCGTGCACGACCGCTTCGGCATGTTCATCCATTGGGGCATCTATGCCCTCGGCGCCCGCCACGAATGGCTGATGAGCCGCGAGGAGATCGACGCTGCGGGCTACCGCAAATATTTCGATCACTTCGATCCCGACCTCTACGATCCGCGCGACTGGGCCCGCCGCGCCCGTGCGGCCGGCATGAAATATGTGGTGCTGACCGCCAAGCACCATGACGGCTTCTGCCTGTGGGACAGCAAGGCTACCGACTACAAGGCCACCAACACGCCGCATGGCCGCGACCTGCTCGCGCCCTTCGTCGAGGCGTTTCGCGCCGAGGGGCTGCGGATCGGTTTCTACTACTCGCTGCTCGACTGGCATCATCCCGATTTTCCCATCGATATGTACCACCCGCTGCGCAATCGCGACGATGCCGCCGCCCTCAACCAGGGCCGCGACATCACCCGCTACGCCGCCTACATGCGCGCGCAGGTGACGGAGTTGCTCACCGGCTTCGGCCAGGTCGACATCATCTGGTTCGATTTCAGCTACCCCGGCCGCACCTACAAGGGCCTGCCCGGCAAGGGCCGCGACGACTGGCAGAGCCTCGACCTGCTGACCCTCGTGCGCCGCCTCCAGCCCGGTATCATCGTCAGCAACCGCCTCGACCTCGATACCGACGCGCTGCCCGATGTGATGACGCCCGAGCAGTACACGCCGCGCACCCCGCCGCTCTACAAAGGCCGCGAGGCCACCTGGGAGGTCTGCCACACCTTCTCGGGCTCATGGGGCTACTACCGCGACGAGGAGAGCTGGAAGAGCCCGCAGCAACTGATCCAGATCCTCATCGACAGCGTCGCCCTCGGCGGCAATCTTTTGATGAATGTCGGTCCCACCGCCCGCGGCACCTTCGATCCGCGCGCGATGTCCGCGCTCGATACCTATGCCGACTGGCTGAAGCTGCATGCGCGCGCCATCTACGGCGCCGGCCGGTCGCAATATGCGGCGCCCGATGGCTGTCGCTTCACCCAGCGCGGCAACCGGCTCTATCTGCACATCTACAACTGGCCGTTCCAGCATCTGCACATCGACGGCCTTGCCGGGCGCGTCGCCTATGCGCAGCTCCTGCACGACGCCAGCGAAGTGCAGTGGGTCGGCCCCAAGCACGATCCGCACTTCATCCCGCCGGTCGGCGAGACCACGCTGACGCTGGAACTGCCGGTGAAGCGCCCGGACGTGGTCGTGCCCGTCGTCGAGCTGTTCCTCAAGGACTGACGGCGTGCCTAGTACGCCCGGCTGACGTAGAATTCCGCGATATCGCTGAGGATCGTCTTCATCTCGCTCGGCGGCAGCGGCCCCAGCGCCTCGCGCGCCTTGCGCACATGGCCATTGGCTTCCTCCACCGTGCGCGCCAGCGCGTCGTGGCGCGTCATGATGGCCACCACCTGGCTCAGCGCCGCGTCGCTGGCATCGGGCTTGCCCAGAGCCGCGGTGATGATCTCGCGTTCCGCCGGGTTGGCGTCGGCCAGCGTCAGGATCACGGGCAGCGTCATCTTGCCCTCGCGCAGGTCGTCGCCGGTGTTCTTGCCCATGGCGCCGCTCTCGCCGCGATAGTCCAGCACGTCGTCGACCAGCTGGAAGGCCAGCCCCAGCTCCATGCCGTAATCGCGCAGCGCGATGCGCCCCGTCTCGTCGGCGCCGCCGGCCATGGCGCCCACTTCCGCCGCCGCCTGGAACAGCGTTGCAGTCTTGGCGCGGATCACCTGGTCGTAGTCTTCCGGCGTGGCGCTGAGGTCGCCGGCCTTGGAGAGCTGGAACACCTCGCCCTCGGCGATCACCGTCGCCGCCCGCGCCAGCACCTCGAGCGCGTCGAGCTTGCCCGTCTCGACCATCATCAGGAACGCCTGGCCCAGCAGGTAGTCACCCACCAGCACGCTTGCCTGGTTGCCCCAGATGATGCGCGCGGCCGGCCGGCCGCGCCGCAGATCGCTCTCGTCCACCACGTCGTCGTGCAGCAGCGTCGCGTTGTGCATGAATTCGACCGCCGCCGCGTAATTGGTCTGTGCCCCGCTGCCCTTGCCGAACAGCAGCGCCGCCGCCACCGTCAGCATCGGCCGCAGCCGTTTGCCGCCAGCCTCGATCAGGTAGCGGGCGAGCTCGGGCACCATTTCCACATGGGAATCGGCGCGCTTCAGGATCAGCGCGTTGACCTTGTCCATCTCGGTCTGCGTCGCCGCCAGCAGCCGGTCCAGCGCGCCGAGGCCATCCTGCTGTTTCGCCGCTGCTGCCGAACCTGCCATCGACTCCGCCCGTCCCGTTGAGCCCGGCGCGCAAAACACTATGATCGCGCGGAAAACCGGCCCGAAACCGCCATGTCCCTAGCCCACGACGGCGAAATTGTAAAACGCGGCAACGTCACACACGACGCCTTTCTGGGCGGCCGGCTGACCCTGGCCCAGCCGGCACAGGGTTTTCGCGCCGGCCTCGATTCGGTGCTGCTCGGCGCCGCCGTCGGGCATTCCTCCGGATCGCTGCTCGATCTCGGGGCCGGCGCCGGCACCGCCGCGCTCGTGGCGCTGGCGCACCACCCGGCGCTCACCGCCACCCTCGTCGAGTCGGACCCCGCCATGCTGGCGCTGGCCGAGGCCAACATCGCCGGCAACGCCTTGAGCGGCCGCGCCACAGCGCTCGGACTCGACGTCACCGCCACCGGCCGCGCCCGCGCCGCCGCCGGCCTTGCCGCCGACGCCTATGTCTCGGTGATCGCCAATCCGCCCTTCTTTGCCCCCGGTCGCGGCACCCGTGCCACCACCCGTGGCGCCGCCGCCCGTCACATGATGCCGGCCGCGCTCGATCTGCGGGTGAAGGCTGCCGCCACGCACGCGGCACCCGGCGGCGAATTCATCGCCATCCACACCGCCGAGCGCCTCCCCGCGCTGCTCGCCTCCCTCACCGCCCGCTTCGGTGCCGTCACCGTGCTGCCGCTCACCCCGCGCGAGGGCGAGCCGGCCCACCGCATTCTCGTGCGTGGCATCAAGGGCTCGCGTGCGCCGCTGACGCTGCTCGCCTCACGTCCCTTGCACACCCCCGGTGGGCGGCAGTTCCGGCCGGAATTCGAGGCCATCTTCCGCGGTGAGGCAAGGCTGCTCTGGTAATCGGCGCGCGCCGGCTCTACATCACCCGCGAACTTCCTGGGACGCAACAATGGCCAAGCCGACCGGATTTCTTGGGTTCATCACCCGGCCGTTCCGCCGCGGCGGGCCGGTGATCCCGCTTGTTCGCCTGCACGGCGTTATCGCCGCCGACCAGCGCCCCGGCCGCATCAACATCGAATCGGTGGCGCCCTTGCTCGAGCGTGCCTTCGACATGCCCGGCAGCACCGTCGCCATCGTCGTCAATTCTCCCGGCGGTTCCGCCGTGCAGTCCCGGCTCATCGCCAAGCGCATCCGCGATCTGGCGCGCGAGAACGGCAAGCAGGTGCTGGTCTTCGTCGAGGACGCCGCTGCCTCGGGCGGCTATTTCATCGCCACCGCTGGCGACGAGATCATCGCCGACCCGTCCTCGATCGTCGGCTCCATCGGCGTCATCTTCGCCGGCTTCGGCTTTCCGGGCGCCCTGGCCAAGCTCGGCATCGAGCGCCGCGTCCACACCGCCGGCCGCAACAAATCCACCCTCGATCCCTTCCTTCCCGAAAAGCCCGAGGACGTCGAGCGCATCAAGCAGATGGAGCTCGACATCCACCAGGTGTTCATCGACTGGGTGAAGTCGCGCCGCGCCGGCAAGCTCAAGGCGCCCGACGAGCAGCTCTTCACCGGCGAGTTCTGGAGCGGCGTTCGTGGCCGCGACCTCGGCCTCGTCGATGCCCTCGGCGATGTGCACGAAACCCTCGTGACCCGCTTCGGCAAGGACGTCCGCACCAAACTCATCGCCCCGCGGCGTGGCCTGTTCCGGCTGCCCAGCTTCGGGCTCGCCACCGACCTCGCTGCCGCCATCGAGGACCGGGCCCACTGGACGAGACTGGGACTATGACCCGCATGCATTCCTCCTCACCTCCGCGTATTCGCGCTCCCCTTCCCATCATCATTCCCGGTTCCTCCCCCAACCTCATTCCCGCGAGGGCGGGAATCCAGACCGGGCCGTCCCACATCACGGCGCGAGGCTCCCTCGCATGACCGGCTTCCTCATCCGCCTCCTCGTCATCGTCATTGTCTTCGGCGCCATCTATTTCGGCATCCGCCGCATCTGGCGCGACTGGACCAAACAGTTCCGCGTCGAGGAAAAGCAGATCCACGAGCGCGACCTCAAGGAGCGTGACGCTCCCGGCGTCATCACCCTCAAGCGCGACAAGGACGGCACCTTCCGCCCGCCCACCGACGAGCGTTAGCTTCAACGCCCCCACAGGAGAATTTCATGCGGTTCGACCGGCGCGCAATCTACGTCACCGGCGGCGGCCACGGCATCGGCCGCGCCGTCTGCCTCAGGCTGGCAGAGGAGGGCGGGGCGGTTGCTGTCTCCGACATCGACGAAGCCGCCGCCCGGCAGGTCGCCGACACCATCGTGGCCGCCGGCGGCACCGCCATCGCCACCACCTGCGACGTCACCAGCCGCGCCTCGGTCGATGGCTCGATCGCCGCCGCCGCGGCGCATTTCGGTCGCCTCGACATCCTCGTCACCACGGCCGGTGGCGATTGGGACGAGCCGGTCTTCAGCGAGATCGACGACGAGCTGTGGGCCGACAAGCTCGACGTCAACCTCACCGGCACCTTCCGCTGCATCCGCGCCGCGCTGCCGCACCTGCTCGCCGCCGGCGCCGGCAGCAATGTCGTCGGCATCGGCTCGGTCAACGGCAACACCGCCATCGGCGGCTACCCCTATTCGGCGGCCAAGGCGGGCATCGAAATCCTGCTCAGGAACCTTGCTTTGCGTTACGGCCCGCGCGGTGTGCGCTTCAACCTCGTCACCCCCGGCACCATCCGCACCCGCAACTGGGACGGCCGCGAGCACGACCTCGAGCGCTTCGCCCGCCTCTATCCTCTGGGCCGCGTCGGCGAGCCGGCCGACGTCGCTGCCGCCGTCGCCTTCCTCGCCTCGCACGACGCCTCCTGGATCACCGGCATCAACCTGCCGGTCGAAGGTGGTCTTCTCGCCGGCCCCACCCTCCCGCCAGACGCTTGAGCGGCGTCCTCACTCCGGGGGACAGACGCCGCGCCTCGATCACGCTATCTTCAGCGTGACCGAGGGGGCGCCGATGCCAGATCACGACTCCGACCGCGCAGCGATTGTCGAGCTGATCCACCGCAACCGCATCGCCATCTGGACCAACGATTTCGACCTCTGGGACGACTGCGTGGTTCACGAGCCCTATCTGACCCGATGGGGATGGTGGCGTAGCGGCGGCATTGTCGCCCGGCGCGGCTGGCGCGATCTCTCGGCGCGCCTCCGCAACGACCACCCCCCGCCCGACCCCGTCAACGCCTTTGACACCAGGCTCGACAACCTCCAGCTCGAAATCAGGGGCGACGTCGCCTGGGCGACCTTTGTCCAGCTCTACGACGCCTACACCATTCCCGACCATATCGGGCCCGGCGTGACGCATGAATTGCGTGTCTTCGAGCGGCGCGGCGGCGTCTGGAAGATCGCCCTCATCGGGGTTCTCGACGGCAATGGCGGCCAGGAGGGCACGACGATGCTCCGTCTCGATGCGACCGGCCACATCCTGTGGGCCAGCCTCGCGGCGCAGGACGCCTTGCCCGCCGATGATGATCTCGTCGTCCGCAACGGCACGCTCCGCTTTCGCGATCGCGGCGCCGATCGCAAGCTGCGGGAGGCCCTGGCCTGGGCGAGTTCGCTCGACAGCGGCTACAATGCCGCGCGCGGCGCCCGCCCCATCGTCGTTGGCGCCGGCGAGGGGCTCCCGACCAAGATCTACTGGGTCGTCTCGGAAGACGGCATGATCCTGTTCACCCTGGCCGCGCAGCAGCTCGACGCCGGTCGCCTCGCGCTCGCCGCCGCCGTGTACGATCTGTCGCCGGCGCAGCAACGCCTGGCCACGCTGGTGGTCGAAGGCCTGGCGTTGACCGAGATTGCAGAGCGTATGGGCGTTACCCAGAACACTGCGCGCACGCATCTCAAACGTATCTTCGACAAGGTCGGCGTGCGGAGCCAATCGGCCCTGGTGCGGGTCCTGCTCACTGCCATTGCGCCACTGTAGCCGCGTCCCCTGCCGCGGGGACAGCGGCGACCTGCCGGGCGCTCAGCGCCGGCTCGAATTCTGGGATGGGGGTGGCCATGTCTGGACAGGCCGTCGACAACGACCACGGGCATCGGGAAAGGCGATGTCGGCTCACGACTCCGACCGCGACGCGATCATCGCGCTGATCCACCGCAATCGCATCGCCATCTGGACCCACGATTTCGACCTCTGGGAGGCCTGCTTCGTGCACGCCGACTACACCGCGCGCTGGGGCTGGTGGCAGGCCGGCGGCATGTTCGCGCGGCGCGGCTGGGACGACATCGCGCGGCGGCTGCGCAGCAATCCGCCTCCCGCGATCGACGCCTATGCCTACGACACCAAGCTCCTCAATCTCTCGCTGCAGATCGGCGACGGCATGGCCTGGGCCACCTTCGACCAGCTCTATCCCGAGGGCGCCTCGCGCTATGGCGGCGGCACCGGCCTCGTCCGCGAGGCGCGCGTCTTCGAAAAGCACGACGGCGAGTGGAAGATCGCCTTCCTCTGCATGATGACCGGCGTGCCCGGCGGTCCCCGCATCGTGCATCTCGACGCTGCCGGCCGGATCGTCTTTCGCAGCGACGCCGCCGCCGAGGCGATGGCGGCTGACGACAACATCATCGTGCGCAACGGCGCGCTGCGCTTCCGCGATCGCCGCGCCGACCGCATGCTGCGCGAGGCGGTGGCCTGGGCATCGACTCTGGACAGCGGCTACATGTCGACGCACGGGGCCCTGCCGATCCTGGTCGAGGCCGGGGAGGGGCTTCCGACCGGCATCTACTGGGTGATCGCCGACGCCGGCCTGGTGCTGTTCTCCTTCGGCGATCCCGCCTTGAGCGAACGGCGCCTCGATATGGCTGCCCGCGTCTACGGCCTGTCGCCGGCGCAGCGCATCCTCGCCGGGCACGTCGCCGAGGGCCTCACGCTGGCCGAGATCGCCGAGCGCATGCAGGTTACCGCCAACACCGCCCGCACCCATCTCAACCGCGTCTTCGACAAGACCGGCGTGCGCACCCAGCCTGCGCTGGTTCGCGTCCTGCTCACCGCCATCGCGCCGGTGTGAAACGTGTCCTCCGTTCGGAGGACATGGCGCTGTCGCCGCTTCGGCTGACGATACGCCGCCCGCTCCGCGGCTAGTCTCCTCCCATCACGAGGGAGACCGCCATGACCCTGATCCTCACCGCGCCGGCCATCGCAACGGCTCACCATCCCCGCCCGGCCGCGCGCATCGCGCCCTATGCCCGCCTGTTGCGCCGCCGGCTGCGCCGCATGCAACTGCGTTGGCGCTTCCAGCACCGCGACCCGCGCCTGTGCGCCGATATCGGTGTCCCACCGCGCGCCGCCGCAAGTCTTCTCGGCCGCTTCCCGCAGCGCTAGAAGCGCCCGGCCAGCGTCGCGGTCACCGCACCTGACGCCAGCCCGCTGCCCAGCAGCCCGCTATAGCCCAGCGCCAGGCTAGTACCCTCGTTGATGTCGAACACCCCGCTCGCCTCCAGCATCGCCGCATCCGAGGCGACTGCCGTTCCATTGAGGCTGAACGGTCCGCTCCCGGCAAAGCTGTTGGCGATGTCGATGCCGCCGCCGAACGCATGCCGCCAGCCGAGGCTTCCGCGCGCCGTCACCAGCAGCCTGTCGCCCAGCACGAACCTGTCCTCGCCCGCCACTCCCAGCGTCACGAACAGCGCATTGACCACGCTCGCAGCCGTGTGCAGCTGCCCTTGTCCGCCCGTCTCGGTGAAGGCGTCCGTGGCATGGTTCACCGCGTTCACCCGCGCGAATGGCGTCAGCGTCATGCCGTTGATGTCGAAGTTGCGGCTGAGCTCGGCGTAAACCTGCGCCGTCCCCGCCGCATACGATGCCGTGACGGTGTCGTTGACGCCCGGGAACACGATCGAGCGGCTGGTCTGGATCAGGTGCCGCGTGTAGGCCGCCCCCGCCTTCACCGTGACCACCCCCAGCCGCGCCCCGCCATAGAGGCCGCCGCTCACATCCGTGCTGCTGCCGCTCAGCGCCTGCGCCCCGATGCCGGTGATGCCGATGCTGCCCAGCACACCCAGCCGCACATCCTCGTTCACCTTGCCGTCCGCGCCCAGCACGAAGCCGCTGGCGCCGCTGCGCCAGCCCGTGGCATTGCCGTTGCCGGCCTGCGCCGCGAGTCCGCCGTAGCCGGCGCCCCACACCGTCACGCCCTCGATCTGCTCGAGCAGCATCGGCCCCTCGCCATAAGCGCTGACCACGCCGCGCGTGTCGAGCGCCGCGAACGCCTGCTCGATGCGGCGGTTGATCGCCTGCGGCAGCGCCTGGCTGGCCTCGACCAGCGCCCCGGCGACGCCCGCCTGGCCGGCGCCGGACAGCGCATCCATGGCCGCTGGCACCTCGGCATCGCTCAGCACCGCAAGTTCGGCCGAATACGGCTGGTTGGCACAGCCCATGGCATCGAGCGCCGCTGCCGTGCTCGCCTGGTTCGGCGTGTTGGTGAAGCCGGTGAACACCCGGCCGACGCCGTTGCTCACATCGAGATAGGCGGTGGTGGCATCGTAGCTCAGCGACACGTTGCTGAGCAGCGTGCTGAGCGTAAACGTACCGGTCAGCGCCGTGCTGGTGAGGATTGGCAGCGAGAGATTGCCGCACGACGTCGCCGTCCCGGTCACGTTAAGGGTCACGTTGCTGCCGATGAAGGCCGTGCCCGCCGCCACGATCCGGTCGGCCGCGCCGCCCTCGATCTCGACGTCGTAGGCGCTGTCGTTGGCGAATACGATGGCGCCGGTATGCAGCGTGCCCACCGAATTGCCGGGCGCCACGTGCCCGCCCGCATGCACGTCTACCGCACCCACCGTGCCGTTGCCGCCCAGGATGCCGGCGCCCAGCACCGTGATCGGCGTGTTGTGCATGTAGCCATTGATGCTGAGCCTGCCGGTGTTCACCAGCGCATCCATGCTCGCGGCATTGTCGCCGCTCAGCGACCACGCCCCCGCGCCCTGCTTGCTGATGTGCTCGAAGTTGACCAGCTGGTTTATGGCGAAGCTGCCGGTGGTCGCGCCGTCGAAGATCAGCGTATCGCTGTCGCCGCTGCCCTTGCCGTCGACGAGGCCGGTTGTGGTCGATCCCGTGACCAGTGTCAGGGTGTCGTTGTTGTTGGTCAGGCCGATCGCGAGCGCGCCCGGCACCGTCGCTTCGATCGTGCCGGCGTTGATCACCGTCGCCACCGTCGCCGACGAGGCATAGACCAGCCCGTTGGCGCCGCTGATGAAGCCGGTCGCCTCGTTGGTGAACGCGCCGCCCGCACCCTGCGGATTGACCGCGGCCTTGGTCGTCGCCGTCCCATGCTGGATGATCCGGCCGGAATTGGTTGCACTGGACATGCCGCCGGTAAACACGACACCCCAGCCGCTCGTCGCCTCGATCGTGCCGGTATTGGCGAAGGTGACGACCGTGCTGTCGAACTGCACCGCGTCGTCGAGGAACGTCGACGTATTGGTGATGGTCCCGGCATTGGTGAAGCTGACCGCGGCGCCGTGAATGCGCACCGTGTCGTCGGCGCCGCTGGTAATCGTGCCGGTGCTGGTGTTGAGGAACGTCCCGGTCAGCTTGCCGTGGATGTAGACCGTGTTGAAGTTCGCGGACGACATCGCCCCCGAATTGGTGACATCGACAATGTCCGCAGGACTGACGCTGGTGCCGACCTCGAGGGCCGCCCCGCTGCCGCCACTCACCGTCACTGTTCCAGCATTGTTGAAGCTCGCGGCGCCGTTCGTGGCCGTCACGGCATTGGCGCCTGAAACGGTGATGGCCCCGGTCCCGGTGATGGTGAAGGTGTCGCCCGACGCCGCAATGGTCTGCGGCGTGGCTGTCGGACTGGAGAGCGTCGTGTCCGTCGCCAGCGCCTTGCCCGATACTGCCGCAAGCATAGCCAGCACACTTGGCCCCAACCAGTGCGTCACGCGCCGCGCCGCTGTTCCGGGGGCGTTCTGCCCCTGCCTCGCATCGCCCATCTTCCCCCCGCGCACAACGTTGGATGCCTGGGCAAAAATCTAAGCGGCGCAAGCCGCTGGGCCAACTGGCGGAATCGATAGGGTTAGAACGGTTTTGCACATCGGCGGCCTTGAGAGCCTCGATGGCGCGGGGCGTCGGTGCCCGCCACATTTGCGCCCGGCTCGTCGCCATGTCACACTCGCGTCCGCGCCGGAGAACGCCCGCTCCATGCTATCGAAGACGCTCGCCGAGATCGAAGCCGTGCTTGCCGCCGACACGCCCGACGCGGCGAGCCGGCGTTTCTTCGATGCCTTGTCGCCGCTCGGCGCCACGTACCTGCAGACGCGGCTCTATCGTCGTCCCGGTGCGGCGCTGACCTCCGAGACGCACTTCGCCGCCGGCGGCGTCGTCACCCGCATCGCCCCCGACGGCTGGGTCGGCAGCGACGCCTTCAACTACATCTGCTTCACCTGCAACCCGTTGCTCGGCGCCATCCGCGAAAGCCGCACCCGCTATCGCTTCTCCGATTTCGCGCCGCATGGCGAGCCGGCCTTCGGCCCCTATTGGGACGCCATGAGCGAGGCCCGCATCGGCGAGGCGCTGTGCGCCACCTCCTACGGCCGCGACCGTGCCATCGCCTCGCTGCACCTGGGCTTCGCCCGGCGCGACTTCGCGCTCGACGAGGCGCGGGCCATCCACATGGCCGGCCTGGTCTTGACCGAGCGGCTGATGGAGTTCGCCCAGCCCGACGACGACCTGCCGGCCCTGACCGGGCGCGAGCGGGACTGCCTCGCCTTCGTCGCCGATGGCCGCACCGACTGGCAGATCGCGGCTCTCCTCGGCATTTCCGAACCCACCGTGCGCTTTCACCTCAACAATGCCCGCCGCAAGCTAGGCGCCGTCAACCGTGCCCAGGCCGTCGCCCGCTTCGCCGGCCGGGGCCTGATCTAGCCGCCGCGCTGGTTTGCGCATGCGCCCCTTGGTGCAATTGACCCTTGGGCCCCGGCCCACTAGGGTCCGGCCGCATTCCGACGGACCACACACAACATGCCGAATATGCCCGCCAACATGGACCCCCGGAACTCCTTCCAGGGTCTGATTCTCACGCTGCAGCGCTTCTGGGCCAATCAGGGCTGCGTCATCCTGCAGCCCTACGACATGCAGATGGGCGCCGGCACCTTCCATCCCGCCACCACGCTGCGTGCCCTGGGCCCGAAGCCGTGGAGCGCCGCCTATGTGCAGCCCTCGCGCCGTCCCAAGGACGGCCGCTACGGCGAAAACCCCAACCGCCTGCAGCACTACTACCAGTTCCAGGTGATCCTGAAGCCGTCGCCCGACAACATCCAGGAGCTCTACCTGCAGTCGCTGGCCGAGATCGGCCTCGACAGCAAGCTGCATGACGTCCGCTTCGTCGAGGACGATTGGGAAAGCCCGACGCTCGGCGCCTGGGGGCTGGGTTGGGAATGCTGGTGCGACGGCATGGAGGTCAGCCAGTTCACCTACTTCCAGCAGGTCGCCGGCTTCGAATGCAGCCCCGTGCCCGGCGAGATCACCTACGGCCTCGCGCGCCTCGCCATGTACGTGCAGGGCGTCGAAAACGTCTACGACCTCAATTTCAACGGCGGGGGCAACGACAAGGTCACCTATGGCGATGTGTTCCTGCAGAACGAGCAGGAGCAGTCGCGCTACAATTTCGAAGCCGCCGACACTGACATGCTGTTCCGCCACTTCGCCGACGCCGAGGCCGAGTGCAAGGCGCTGCTCGAAAAAGGGCAGGGCCCTGACGGCCGCCACACCCTGGCGCTCCCCGCCTACGAGCAGGTGATCAAGGCCAGCCACAATTTCAACCTGCTCGATGCCCGCGGCGTCATCTCGGTCACCGAGCGCCAGAGCTACATCCTCCGGATCCGCGACCTCGCCAAAGCCTGCGGTGCCGCCTGGCTCCAAACCGCTGGCGGCGGCGCCTGATATCTGCGTCGATGCCGATCTCCGGCTCCCGGAGCCGAGCCTCGCCATGCCGCATACCGATGCGGCGCGACGGCCTCCCACCCGGCCCCACCGGGCGCGTTCGCTCGCCCCGAAAACCCTGATCGGCAAAGCAAATGGACAACCGCGGCCTCGCTTGCTACCTCGTCCGGGCCCTGAACTCCGGTCGCCGACATGCCTGAACTGCTGCTTGAACTGTTCTCCGAGGAAATTCCCGCGCGCTTCCAGCGCCGCGCCGCCGACGACCTCAGGAAGGCCGTCACCGATGCGCTGGTCGAGGCCGGCCTGCTCTATGAGGGTGCCCGCGCCTTCGCCACGCCGCGCCGCCTGGCCCTTACCGTTTCGGGCATTCCGGCGCGCTCTCCCGATCTGCGCGAGGAAAAGAAGGGCCCGCGCGTCGGCGCGCCGCAGCCCGCGATCGACGGCTTCCTGCGCGCCGCCGGCCTTGCCTCCCTTGCCGACGCCAAAATCGTCTCCGACCCCAAAAAGGGCGACTCCTACGTCGCCATCGTCGAAAAGAAGGGCGCCGAGGCCACCAGGCTCCTGGCCGATATCCTGCCGCGCGTCATCGCCAATTTTCCCTGGGCCAAGTCGATGCAATGGGGCCATGGCGGCCTCACCTGGGTGCGGCCGATCCGCGCCATCACCGCGACCTTCGGCACCGACAACGACGAGCCCGTCGTCATCCCGTTCAAGGCCAACACCATCGAGAGCGGCCAGACCACCTACGGCCACCGTTTCCTCGCCCCCGCGCCGATCCGCGTCCGCCGCTTCGACGATTACGTCGCGGCGCTGGAGAAGGCCAGGGTTGTGCTCGACCTGGACCGCCGCAAGGACATCATCCGCGCCGACGCCGACAACCTCGCCTTCGCGCAGGGCCTCAGCGTCATCCACGACGAGGGCCTGCTCGAGGAGGTCGCCGGCCTCGTCGAATGGCCGGTGGTGATGATGGGCTCGTTCGACGAGAGCTTTCTCGAGGTTCCCGAGGAAGTGATCATCGCCACCATCCGCGCCAACCAGAAATGCTTCTGCGTGCGCGACAGTAAGGGCAAGCTCGCCAACCGCTTCATCCTGACGGCCAACAATCTCGCCATCGACAATGGCGTCAGCATCGTTGCCGGCAACGAGCGCGTCATCCGCGCCCGGCTCTCGGATGCCAAGTTCTTCTACGAGACCGATTTGAAGCTGCCGCTCGAGCACGGCCTGCCCAAGCTCGAGGAATCGGTGTTCCACGCCAGGCTCGGAACGCAGTTCCAGCGCGTCGAGCGGCTGGTCAAGCTGGCTGCCGAGATCGCGCCCAAGGTCGGCGCCAACGTCGAGGACGCCAAGCGCGCCGCGATGCTCGCCAAGGCAGACCTCGTCACCAACATGGTCGGCGAGTTCCCCGAGCTGCAGGGCGTGATGGGCCGCTACTACGCGCTCAAGCAGGGCGAAAAGCCCGCCGTCGCCAACGCCATCCAGGATCACTACAAGCCGCTCGGCCCCACCGACCGCGTGCCCACCGAGCCGGTCTCGATCGCCGTGGCATTGGCCGACAAGCTCGACCTGCTCACCGGCTTCTGGGCTATCGACGAAAAGCCCACCGGCTCCCGTGACCCCTTCGCCCTGCGCCGCGCCGCGCTGGGCGTGATCCGCATCGTCACCGACAACAAGCTTGGTCTGCCGCTTGGTCCGTACCTTACAATCGGCGTGCGTTCAGGACAGCTTCGAGCCAGCCGAGGCGACCTGCCTCAACAGTACCTCGAGTACCCGGAAGCATATCGTCTCTTCACAGATGCTACCGCCAACGGCAATGAGGTGGTTTTTGACCTGCTCAGCTTTATTCACGAGCGTCTAAAGGTTTCTCTGCGCGAGGCCGGCGCGCGACACGATCTCTTGGATGCCGTTCTTGCACGCAATTCGGACGACATCCTCGAGATCACCCGCCGCGTCGAAGCGCTCTCCGCGCTGCTCTCGACCGACGACGGCAAGAACCTGCTGGCCGGATACAAGCGCGCCGCCAACATCCTCGCGGCCGAGGAAAAGAAGGACGGCCGCACCTACGAACCCAGGACCGCCGCCCGCGAAGTCTTCACGCTCGATGCCGAGAGCGCCCTGATCAGCGCCATCGAATCCGTCGATGCGGCGGCCGCAGCCAAGGTGCGCGCCAACGACTACAAGGGCGCCATCGCCGCGCTGGCGACTCTCCGCGCCCCGGTCGATGACTTCTTCGAAAAGGTCCTCGTCAACGACAAGGATGCCACCATAAGAGCAAACCGCCTTCATCTTCTCGCCGCCTTGCGCAACACAATGCACCTGGTTGCCGACTTTTCGAAGATCGGGGGATGACCTTGAAGATCGTTGCTGTCGCTGCGCTGCTCGCGCTTTTGGCCTCACCGGCCCTGGCCTCCGGCCAACTGCCCGACGGCACCTATCAGTGCATGATGGACGAGCATCTGCAGGGCGAAATGATCATCGCCGGCAACACCTATCAGGGCCCGGCCTATGACGGCCAGTACGACGGCACCTTCCCCTTCACCATTGTCGACAACAACATCGACCTGCAGGGGACCAAGGGCATCTACGAGGACCCGACCATCCAGTTCATCGGCGCCGTGCTGGTCGATGACGGCAAGGGCCATCCGGCCATCGAATACCACGTCAAGCTGCAGGGCAGCGACACCGTCCACATCGGCGCCTGCACGCTCGAATAGCGTTAGCTGCAGGTCACCTTGCCGGCGTCGGTGCTGAATACGAACGTCGTTCTGCCGGCCTCGGTGCTGAAATTTCCCTGCCAGTGCGCCGCCCCGAGTGGCCCGCTCAGCGCCTCGACGCTGTTGGACGCGGACGCGATCTGCCCCTCGCTCGCCGTCCCGTCCACCGCCTGCCACCGGTAGTCGCCGGCCACCAGCAGCGAAAGCGTGCCCAACTTATCCCCGCTCTCTCCAGCGCAGCTATAAATGCCCGGTGGCGGAAACTGCGCCAGGGCAGGAGCGGTGAGACCGATGAAGGCGAGCAGGGACAGGGCAGGGCGCATGAGGGGATACTCGCGCCCGCAGCGTTCACGCGCAAATCAACTCCCAGTCGGCGATCCTCCCCTGCGACGCAGTCGCGGGCGAGAGGGACCAGGCGCAGCGTCATGCTGGGGCGGCCACAAACATCGGCGCAAGGACGAAGCACGCGGCTGCGGGCCTGTCACACCGGCGGCACCAGCCCCGCGCGCTTCTTCAGCTTGAACGGCGCCATCCCCTCATTGGCCAACTGGTCGGCGCGCTCGTTCATTTCGTCGCCGTTGTGGCCCTTCACCCAGTGCCAGGCGATATTGTGCCGGGCCACCGCGGCATCCAGCGCCTGCCACAGCTCGAGATTCTTGACCGGCTTCTTGTCCGCGGTGCGCCAGCCATTGCGCTTCCAGCCATGAATCCATTTGGTCAGCCCGTCCTTGACGTAGACGCTGTCGGTGTGGAGCTCTACCTCCACCGGCCGCTTCAGCGCGTTGAGCGCTTCGATCGCCGCCGTCAGCTCCATCTGGTTGTTCGTGGTCAACGGCGCCCCGCCGCTGAGCTCCCTGACCGTGCCGCCATATTGCAGCACTGCGCCCCAGCCGCCCGGCCCCGGGTTGCCCGAACAGGCGCCGTCGGTGTGGATGATCACCCGCTCGCTCATGCCGCCTTCTCCAGCACATGGAACTGGCAGGTCATGCCTTCGAAATCGCTCACATGCGTTTCGCGCATGCCGATGCGCTTCAGCACTGCCAGCGACGGGGCGTTGCGCACATCGGCAAAGCCGATGAAATGGTCCCACTCGGTGTCGCGGAAAATCCAGTCGCGCAGCGCCGTTGCGGCTTCCGTGGCATAGCCATGGCCCTGGTGCTCGCGAAACAGCGCATAGCCGATCTCGGGCTCGCCCGTCGGCCCGTGCACCCCGAAGCCGGCGCGGCCCAGCAGCGCGCCGTCGGCCTTGCGCGTCACCCGCAGCTTGCCCAGCCGCTGCGTCTCGAACAGCTCCATCCAGTGCGCCAGGCTACGCGCGCATTTCTCGCGGCTCCACGCCGCGCCGCTCGCGGTGAAGTAGCGTGAAATCTCGGGATCGCCATGCAAGCGCACCAGATCGTCGAGCTGGTCCTGCCGCCAGCCGCCCAGTACCAGCCGCTCGGTCTCGATCAGGGCGAGATCGCTCATGCGGCGGGCGCCGGCGTCGCCCCGCGCAATTCCCGCGGCAGGTTGAACACGATGGTCTCGCGGCCGGCGCCGTGCGCGCTGACCTCGATGGCAAAGCGCTGCGCGAACGCCTCGATCACTTCGTCGACCAGCGTCTCCGGCGCCGATGCGCCGGCGGTGATGCCGAGCGTCGAAATCCCCTCGAACTGCGTCCAGTCGATGCGGTCGGCCCGCTCCACCAGTACGGCGCGGGCGCAGCCGGCGCGGCGCGCCACCTCGACCAGCCGCACCGAGTTCGAGCTTTCGGGCGCCCCCACCACCACCATGGCATCGACCTGCGGCGCCACCTTCTTCACCGCCTCCTGGCGGTTAGTGGTGGCGTAGCAGATGTCTTCCTTGTGCGGCAGCGCAATACCGGGAAAGCGCCGGCGCAGTGTTTCGACGATGGCGCTCGTGTCGTCGACGCTCAGCGTCGTCTGCGTCACATAGGCCAGCTTGTCGGGGTCGCGCGGCTCGAACGCTTCGGCGTCCTCCACCGTCTGGACCAGCGTGATGGCGCCCTTGGGCAACTGGCCCATCGTGCCGATCACCTCGACATGCCCGGCGTGGCCGATCAGCACGATCTCGCGGCCCTCGTTGAAATGCCGGTTGGCCTCGATATGCACCTTGCTCACCAACGGGCAGGTGGCGTCGAGGAAGAACATGTTGCGCGCCCTGGCGTCCTCCGGCACGGCCTTGGGCACGCCATGCGCCGAAAACACCACCGGCGCCTCCGACGGCGGAATCTCGTCGAGCTCCTCGACGAACACGGCGCCCTTCTGGCGCAGCCCCTCGACCACGTATTTGTTGTGTACGATAGCGTGGCGCACATAGACCGGCGCGCCGTACTTCTCGAGCGCCAGCTCGACGATCTGGATAGCGCGGTCCACGCCCGCGCAGAATCCGCGCGGGGCGCACAGCGTGATCTGGAGCCGGGGTTTTTCCATGCCCCAGCACATGCTTTCGCCGCTTTGCCAAGTCAAGGCCGGTTGCAGCGCGCCAGCGCCGCAGGCACAATGGAAACTGCGCCATCTCAAGGGGATAGTCGGTGAGCCTCGCTCTCGAAATGTTTGCGATCGTGCCCGCGTCGGGGCCCGCAAACCTCACCGCCCCGCAGCGCCGCCTGCTCACCGGCAAGGCCCGCTGGATCCGCTCCGTGTTCGAGGCGGGCGTTCCCACGATCCCCACCATCGTCGTGACCCGCGCCGCCTGGGACGCGCTGCAGGCCGAGCGCCAGCAGCGCGGCGACCGCCTGCGCGCCCACTGGGTTGCGACCCTGTTCCAGCTCGTCGGTCCGGAGGGAAAGCCGCCGCAATTGGCGGTCCGCACCGCCGCCGAGGGGCCGCGTCCGGGCCTCATGCCGGCTCGCATCGGCCTTGCGGCGCCCGCCAGCGCCGGAGAGTCCGTCGACCTGCGCGCCCCTCTCGGCCGCGCCATTGCCGCTGCCTTCGACTCCTATGGCGGCGGCGCCGATGCCATTGTTCTCGTGCAGGCAATGGCGCCGGGCGAGATCGTGCAGTTCCTCTCCCGCGATGCCGCGAGCGGCGCCATGGGCCCCGCGCCGCTGAACGGCGACATTCCGCTTGCCCCCGACGCCGGCACCCTGTGCGAGGTCGTCGACCGTGCCGCCGGCCGCCACATGGGGATCACTGCCGCCGTCGACCGCGGCAAACTGCTCTTCCTGTCGGCCCGGCCCTATCCGGCCAGCGCCTCCGCCGAGCTGGAAGCCGCGACCGACCGGGTCGAGCGCGGCACCTGGAGCGAGCAGCAGGCGGTGGCGAGCGTCAGCCCCGACCGGCTGCAATCGCTGCTCCATCCCAGTCTCAGGGGCGGCCACGGCGATCCCCTCGCCACAGGCCTCGGCGTCTCGCCGGGCGCGGCGCATGGCGGCATCGTCTTTACTGCCGAGGATGCGGCGCGCTGGAAGGCGAGGGGGCGCCATGTCATCCTGGTCGTCAACGAGACCGGGCCCGCCGATATCGACGGCCTGAAGGCGGCGACCGGTATCCTCACCGCCCGCGGCGGTATGACCAGCCATGCCGGCGTCATCGCCCGCATCACCGGCAAGCCCTGCGTCGCCGGGGTGCGTAACCTCAGCGTCGACCCGGTGGCAATGACCGCGCGCATCGGCGATACCGTGCTGCGCGGTGGCGACCGCATCACCATCGATGGCAGCGACGGCAGCGTCTATCTGGGGGCCCTACCCCTCAGCCAGCCCCATATCGGTGGTGCCTTGGGCGAGTTGCTCGGCTGGTCGGACACCACCCGCAGTATCGAGGTCCGCACCAATGCCGAAACCCTCGAAGCCACCAACACCGCCCTCAGCTTCGGCGCCGAAGGCATCGGCCTCGCCCGCTCCGAGCACATGTTCTTTTCGCGCGACCGTATGGTGGCGTTGCGCCGGCTGATCCTCAGTGAGGACGAGGACGACCGTCGCGCCGCTCTCAATGGCCTCGTCGATTTCCAGACCGGCGACTACTCCGCCATCTTCGCCGCCATGGCCGGCCGGCCGGTGACGGTGCGGCTGTTCGATCCGCCGCTGCATGAATTCCTGCCGCGCACCGAGGAGGAGATCGACGAGACCGCCAGATCGCTCGGCCTGGAACTGCGCGCCCTGAAGCTTCGGCTCGAGCGCATCCTCGAGATCAACCCAATGCTCGGCCATCGCGGCATCCGGCTCGCCGTGACCTATCCCGAAATCCTCGAAATGCAGGTGCAGGCCCTGATCGCCGGCGTACGCGCCGCCATGAAGACGGGCGCCGATCCGGTGGCGCTCGAGATCATGGTCCCGTTCGTTTCCACCGCCCACGAAGTGGTGTGGGTGCGCGAGCGGGTGATGGACCTGCTCGATGCCGCCAACCTGCCGCGCTCGAGCCGCGACCGTTTCGCCTTCGGCACCATGATCGAGCTGCCGCGCGCCGCCTTGCGCGCCGCCGACATCGCCCGGCACGTCGATTTCTTTTCCTTCGGCACCAACGATCTGACGCAGACGACCTACGGCATCAGCCGCGACGACGCCCCGGCCTTCCTCGCGGCCTACCAGCGCATGGGGCTGTTCGAGCTCGATCCGTTCGTCACCCTCGACCAGAAGGGCGTGGGCGAGCTCATCTCGCTCGCCATCGCCCGCGGCCGCCAGGCCAATCCGGCGCTCCGGATCGGCATCTGCGGCGAGCATGCCGGCGATCCGGCGTCGCTCGCCTTCTTCGCCAGGCTCGGCGTCGACTATGTGAGCTGCTCGCCCTATCGCGTGCCAATTGCCCGCCTCGCCCTCGCGCAGGCTGCCTGAGTTAACCACGCCTCGCAATCTGCACCGCACCCGCCGTCCGGTTTACCGGCCGATAACCCTAATCCCGCATGATCCGGGTCGTCGGCATTTAAGCAACATTTGCCGAAGCGTCGTTTGTTGTGGCGTTGCGTGAGTAGTACCGCGTTCGATGGCCCTTTTCGGACCAATCGCCCTATGGGCCCGCCCCGGACACAGCGTTGCCGGCGTCTTCGTCTCGCTTGCGCTGTCGCTGCTGGCCTGGCCGCTGCTGACCGCCGGCGCACAGGGGCCGGGTCTCGACATCCGGCTGCCGGCCGCCAAGGCCGCCCCAACCCCGATGGCCACGCTCACCCGCAAGGGCAATGACCTCATCATCACCGGCTCGGTGGCGATGCTGTTCAACACCGGCGGCTTCACCGGTCCCAATCGCGCCGAAAAGGTCAACCGCGCCCGCCTGACCCCCGACGGGGTCACCGTCTCGTCCGGTTTCGATGCCATCCGCACGCGGCTGGCAGCCCTGCGCGCCCCGAAGATGGCCCCCGCGTCCGGCGGCTGGTTGCCGCACGCCATCACGCCGTCGCCGGGCACTCTGGGGGACAACCCCGACGGCACCCCGATCCAGGTCGCCAGCATCGATCCGAGCCAGAGCGCCGCGCTCGGCGCCATTGATCAGGTCGTGCCGATGGCACCGATGCCGATGATGGCGACCCGAGCCTTGGCGTACGCCCGCGAGACCACCGGCCCGACCGATTTCAGCGCCAGCATCGACAAATATGGCCATGCCGTCAGCCAGAAGGACATCTGGTGCATGGCCCAGGCCATCTACTTCGAAGCCCGCGGCGAGTCCTATCGCGGCCAGGTCGCGGTGGGGCAGGTGGTGATGAACCGCCTGGCGCATCCGATCTACCCCAAGGACATCTGCCAGGTCGTGTTCCAGAACCAGCAGATGCACAATGCCTGCCAGTTCTCCTTCGCCTGTGACGGCCGGCCCGAAACCGTGACCGACGAGAAATCCTGGAAGCAGGCCGACGAGATCGCCAAGGGCGTGATCAACGGCAGCCTGTACCTGCCGGAGGTCGGTAAGGCCACCCACTACCACGCCAACTACGTGTATCCGGACTGGGCGCCGCGGCTGAAGCGCGTGGCCAAGATCGGCCACCACATCTTCTACCAGTTCAAGCGCACGGCCTGATCAGGTGCGGCCGCGTTTGGCCGGCGTGAAGGTCGACGTGATGAAGGTGAACGAGCCGCTGTTGACGTAGCTCCAAATCCGCGTGCCATAGGACGAGGTCGCGACACCGAACGTCGAGTGTGGCGGGCTGCAGTCGCAATGCTCGTCCAGCGACACGTCGATACCCGGGTAGCGCACGTATGGCGAGGCGATGGCGTCGCTCGAATAGGTCCCCGAGGGCGTAGTGACGATAGACACGATCGTGCGCTTGCCGAAGCCGATCTTCTGCACCGTGTCGCTGCGCTGCACCTTCGTCGAGACGCTGTCGTCGACGCTGATGTCGAACTTCCTGAGCGTGCTCGGATCGAACGGCTTGGGGAAGAATTCGCTGGCGGCGTCGAGAAGGTGTTTCTGCGGTTCGGCCGCAAAGGCTGCGGGAAACAAGCTCGGCGCCACCAGCGCACCGGCGATGATCGCGGCGAGCCCGCCACTCAGGAAGACGGTGCGGATCGGAAAGGCCATGCCTGCCTCCGGCTGTGTCAGGTTCAATTAACCTTGCATCAACCATGCGCCGCCAAGTGCGTCAAAATGGAACGCCCGTTTACGTTAACTTCACGATTGGGTGTGGATGTCGGTCGCCAGCATGTCGACGGCGTCGACGAACCGGTCATGCGCTTCGCGAGTCGGCCACGGCCGGATCAATTCGTCGAAGCGCTCGAGGTCGAACGCCGCCAGCGTCGGCTCCCCGAAGAATTTTCGCGCCTCCCCCACCTCGAAGCCCGCCAGATGTACCGCCTCGTGATAGGCGGCCTCTCGATCGGCCCGCTTGATCTGGCGCTGGATCGTCGTCGGTGCCGTGGCATTGAGGGCGAAATGCAGATGCACCGCCCCGAGCAGGCGGTTTTCCACCTCCTTGTAGTTGCCGCCCATCGCCGCCTTGAACGGCGAGATGATGTCGCCCATCACATATTCCGGCGCGTCGTGCAGCAGCGCGTAGAGCCGCGCCTTGCTGTCGCTCTCGGGGGCGTGCGCCGCGAAGATGTCCAGCACCAGCACCGAATGCTGTGCCACCGAGAACGGATAGTCGCCCTTGGTCTGCCCGTTCCAGCGCGCGACCCTCGCCAGCCCATGGGCGATGTCGGAAAGCTCGACGTCCACCGGCGACGGATCGAGAATATCAAGTCGCCTGCCGCTGAGCATGCGTTGCCAGGCTCTGTCCGCGCCGCGCGCCATCCTGCCTCCCGAAGGAAAGCCGGAAGGCTAATCGGCGGCGGGCGATTCCCCAAGCCGGTAGGTGGCCCAGTCGGGCAGGGTGACGGTCACGGGCCGGTTGGCAATCATCACCTCGCCGCCATCGAAGCGGTCGAGCCGGACGATGGCCACGGCCTTGCCGTCCACCGCCGCACCGACGGTTCCGGCGTCGCGGCCACCGACCTTGATCGGCGTGTCCATCGGCGCCTCGACGCCTGATACGATCACCGGCCGCCGCCGCGCCGTACCCCGTCGCTCCATGCGGCTCACGACTTCCTGGCCGATGTAGCAGCCCTTCTTGAAGTCGACCCCGCCGAGCAGATCCATGCCGATGTCGTGCGGAAAGACCGAGTCAGCGGCAAAGTCCTTCCCTTGCTCGGCGATTCCTGCCGCGATCCGTGCTGCCGCATAGCGGTCGTCGGCCGGCGCCCATCCGGCTGCATCCGCCACAGTGCCGATGACCCGGGTCAGCGGCTCTCCGCTATCCCATCCCACCGCGTGGGTCTCGCGCAAATCGGCGATCTCCACGGCTGCTCGAAGCTTGTACATGCGCATGCGCTTGAGGAAGCCGTCCGCGACCGAGCGATCGACGTCCAGCCAGAATGCGCCGTCCTCGAAGCTGGCAAGACCCTCTGCCTGGATCTTGCCCTGCGGGCTGAGGAGGGCCCACCAGATCGCCGGTCCCGGCTCAGCCAGTAACCGGCCCGTCACCACGTCGAACAGCAGCTTCTGCGCTTCTGGACCCGAAAAACGGAACAGCGCCCGCGACGGGCGGGAAATGATCGTCATGGATGGCATCCGGTTGAGACTCAGAGATGGCCCAGTCCGCTGCGATCTGCAAGGATCAGTGCGTCATCCGGTCCAGGGCGTACTCGCCCTCGCGAATCCGGGCGGGCAGGGCTTCGACCAGCAGGGCGGTCGCTTCGTCGCCGTGGATGCGCACCATCGTCGCCAGCGCCGCGAACAGAGAGGCATGCGCCAGCGCCAGCGTTTCGATGCCCTCGTCCTCGGCGGTGTTCCAGGCTTCGGCCAGATATTCGAGCGCAAGCTGTCTTGCCTCGCGCTGCTCGTCTCTGGCGCCGTCCGTGCTGAACATCGGGATCGTGGGTTTGCTGGGCCGCATCAACTCCGACCTACCACGGCAAAAGTGGCGCGCGTGCGACACCTCACCAAAGGGTTAACGTCGCCTCAGGCCTTATACTTAATCCCGGCGCCTACTCGGCATAGCGTGTGTGAATGTCGCGTGCCGTGGCTTCCGCTTCGATCAGCAGCCGCGCCAGCGCCTCTGACGCCGACGACGTACAGCTGCGATAGAGCCTCGAATAGGATTCGAAGCCGGCGTTGAACGCGCCATAGAGCCGCTGCTGCCGGTCCTCATCGGGCTGGTCGAGCTTCACCAGGTCGGCGAGCTGCTGCCGCCAGTCGGTCCCGCCCGGCTTGCACAGCGGATTGAGGAAATACAGGCTCCCCAGGATCTCGGCGAGCCGCTCCATCTGCGGCTCGTAGGGCGGATCGATCGCCAGTGCCGGTCGCGGCAGCAGGGCGGAGGAAGCCAGCATCAGGGCAAGCAGTATGGCACGCATGCGCATTCCTAGTCACAGCAGCGTGGCCGCGGCAAGGCGTCTAGGTGCGGTCGAACAGGCGGAATGCTCCGGCCAGCACCTCGCCCAAGCCGGCCGTCGTCGGCATGCCCCGGAGCTGCTCCGGGCGCACCCATCGCCAGGCGCGGATTTCGGCGGTGTCCGGCACAATCTCCCCGTCATAGGTCTGGGTGCCGAACACCTGCAACTCGAAACCGCGAACGCGCAATGTCCTGACTTTCCGCAGCCCGAATACATCGAGCCCCAGTTCTTCCTTGAGCTCGCGAATGGCGCAGCGTTCGGCGGTCTCGCCGGGTTCCAGCCGCCCTCCGGGCAGCGTCCACAACCCCTCCGATGGAGGCCGGTTTCGCTGGATCAGCAGTACGTCGATCTGCCGGATGATGGCCACACTGGCGGCAAACGGGTTGGGCATTGGTCGAGTTTGCAATTTGCGGTGCGGCCGGCAAGCACCTACTTTTGTGCACCAAGGAGCTCAACTATGTGCGGCCGCTACGCATTCCTGCTGCCCCCCGAAGCGATGGCGCAGTTGTTCAGGGTGCTGAACGAGGTGGTGGACTATCCGCCGCGTTACAATATCGCGCCCACCCAGCCGGTCATCACCGTGCTCGAGCGCGAGGGGCGGCGCACCGCCGAGCTGTTCCGCTGGGGCTTCGTGCCGGGTTGGGTCAAGGACCCGCGCGACTTTCCGCTGCTGATCAACGCCCGTTCCGAATCGATGGCCGACAAGCCGGCATTCCGAGACGCTCTGCGCAACACTCGCTGCGTCGTCCCGGCCAGCGGCTACTACGAGTGGCGAAAGCGTCCCGACGGCTCGCGCTGGCCATACTACATCGCCAATCTCGACGGCAGCACCATGGCCTTCGCCGGCCTCTACGCCACCTGGGCGGGGCCGAACGGCGAAGAGATCGATACGGTCTGCATCGTTACCACCCGGCCAAATCCCGAGGTTTCCGCCGTCTATGACCGCATGCCGGCGTTGCTGAGCGGGGAAGCGGTCGACGCATGGCTCAACACCCGCGATGTCGAGGCCCGCGACGCCCTCGAACTCATCGTCCCGGCACCCGCCGGCTCCATCGGGCTGCATCCCGTCACCCGCGCGGTCAACAAGGCCGACGCCGAGGGGCCAGAGCTGATCACGCCAACGGTCGAAGAGACCAAACCCGAACGGCAGAAGAAGCGTGCCGGCGGCGGCGCGCAACTGGACCTGTTCTAGACGTCGCATCGACCTCCATACCCTCATTTTCGCGCAGGCGGGAATCTAGGCGAACTTCACACATGCCCGAGAGTCCGCTCTGCAATCCGGCCCGGGAATGATGGGTGGATACTTGAGACTTCAGGCTAAGCCTCTCACCTCACCCCAGCACCTTGCCGGGGTTTAGAATTCCATTCGGATCGAGGGCCAGCTTGATGGCGCGCATCATCTCGAGCGCCACCGGGTCCTTCACGTCGCGCAGCAGCTCTGCCTTCAACTGCCCGATCCCGTGCTCGGCCGAGATTGACCCATTGAGCTGCTGCACCACCTCGTACACCGCGTCGTTGATGTCCTTTTCCCGCGCCATGAATGCCTTGCCGTCCATGCCGACCGGCTGGCTGAAGTTGAAGTGGAGATTGCCGTCGCCCATGTGTCCGAACGAACATGGTCGGATGCCCGGCACCACCTTCTCGGCCGCCGCAACGCCCTCAGCGATCATCCGCGGCACCGCTGCGACCGGCACCGAAATGTCATGCTTGATCGAGGCGCCTTCCTTGCTCTGCACCTCGCTCATCTGTTCGCGCGCGGTCCACATCAGCGTGCGGTCCGCCTCCGATAGCGCGATGCTGGCATCGCTGACGATGCCGGCGTTCAACGCCTCCTCCAGGCCCGCCTGCAACGCCCCGGGGACACCGCCCTTGGGCCGGCTGACCTCGACCAGCGCATACCAGGGCGCAAGGCTCGCCGCCGGGTCCCGCGCGATCATGCGATGCTTGAGCTGCAGCTCGATGCCGAAGCGTGGCATCAGCTCGAACGCGGTCAGCCGCGAGCCGACGCGTTCGCGCATCAGGGTGAACAGCTCGAGCGCCTTCTCCGGCCCGTCGACCGAACAGAAAGCAGTCTCCTGCGCTTCGGGCCTGGGAAACAGTTTCAGCGTCGCCGCCGTGATGATGCCGAGCGTCCCCTCGGCGCCTACGAGTAGATCTTTGAGATCGTAGCCGGTGTTGTCTTTCTTGAGCGCATTGAGCCCCCGGTACACCCGCCCGTCCGCCAGCACCGCCTCGATCCCCATGCACAACTCACGCGCATTGCCGTAGGCCAGCACCTGCACGCCGCCGGCATTGGAGCTCAGCACGCCGCCGATCCGCGCCGATCCCTGGCTCGCGATCCACAGCGGGAACATCGCTCCCGCCGCCCCCGCCACCTCATGCGCACGCTGCAGGATCACTCCGGCCTCGAGTGTCATGGTGCCGGCCGCAGCATCCACTTCGCGCACCCGGTCCAGCCGCTGCATGGACACGATCACCTCGTCGCCGGTGATCGGCACCTGCGCGCCCACCAGCCCGGTGTTGCCGCTCTGTGGAATCAGCGGCACCCGACTCTCGTTGGCCCACCGGCAAAGCGCCTGCACCTGCGCCAAGTCGGCCGGCCGGGCCACCGCCAGAGCGGGCGTGTGGTAGCGCTTGCGCGGCTCGTTCAGGTAGGCCGCCATCTGGGCCTCATCCCCGATCACCGCGGAATCGCCCAAAAGCCCGGCCAGTTCGGTGAGGAGCTGGGACTTGTTCATCCGGCGCAGCATATGGCACAAGCCTCGAAACTGAGAAAGCGAAGGAAATTCCCATGGCCGACGGACTGATGGCAGGCAAGCGCGGGCTGATCATGGGAGTCGCCAACAACCGCTCGATCGGCTGGGGCATCGCCAAGGCGCTGGCCGGGCAGGGCGCCGAGATCGCCTTTTCCTACCAGGGCGAGGCGCTCAAAAAGCGCGTCGAGCCATTGGCCGCCGAAATCGGCTCGAGCTTCCTCGTCGAGTGCGACGTCACCAATGATGCCGCCATGGACGAAACCTTCCGACAGATCAAGGAGCGTTGGGGCCACCTCGATTTCCTCGTCCACGCCATCGGCTTTTCCGACAAGAACGAGCTCGACGGCCGCTACATCGATACCAGCGCCGGCAATTTCGCGCTGACGATGAACGTCTCGGTCTATTCCTTCACCGCGGTCGCCAGGCGCGCCGAGCCGCTGATGAGCGCTGGCGGGTCCCTGCTGACGCTGACCTACTACGGCGCCCAGCGCTACATCCCGAACTATAACGTCATGGGTGTCGCCAAGGCGGCGCTCGAGGCGTCGGTGCGTTATCTTGCCGTCGACCTCGGCAAGGCCGGCATCCGAGTCAACGCCATCTCAGCCGGCGCCATCAAGACGCTGGCGGCGTCCGGCATCGCCGGACTGCGCGACATGCTGCACTGGCAGGAGGCCAATGCCGCCCTACGCCGCAATGTCGATATCGACGATGTGGGCAAGGCCGGCCTCTATCTGTTGTCCGATCTCTCCTCCGGCGTGACCGGTGAGATCCACTACGTCGATGCCGGATTCAACGTCGTCGGCATGAAGTTGATGGACGCCGAAACGTCGGCCGAAACTCCGACCGCCTGAGATCGAGATGGCCGCACTGGTCTGGCCGGAACTCTACTTCATCCGGCACGGGGAAACCGACTGGAACGCCGAAGGCCGCTACCAGGGCAGCCGCGATATTCCGCTCAACGCCCGTGGCCGCGGGCAGGCCGCCCTCAACGGCGAGCTGCTGGCGCAATTGCTGCGGCGCGCCGGCCGCTCGGCGGTCGATTTCTCCTGGTACGTGTCGCCGCTCGGCCGTACCCGCGAGACCATGGACAAGGTTCGCGCCAAAGTGGGTGAGCCGCTCCCCGACGTGACCGTCGATCCGCGCCTCATCGAGATTTCCTTCGGTGTCTACGAAGGCCATCTGCATACCGAATTGGCCAGCGGCGCCATGGCCATCGCCGGCGAACGCGACGCCAGTTTCTGGCATTTCCGTCCACCCGAGGGCGAAAGCTATGCCGATTTGGCCACCCGCATCGGCGACTTCGGCGCCTCGCTCACCGGGCCATCCGTGGTGGTCGCTCATGGCGGTATCCTGCGTGTGCTCCGCCACCTGATCGAAGGCTTCCCCCCGGAAAAGGCGGTGAACTGGTTCCCCCCGCAGGATTCGGTCGTGCACTTTACCGAGGGCAAATCCGTCGTGTATCCGGCTGGGCAGAGCTGGGACGATTGACGCTAGCGAAATAAGGCACCATATTTAGCGCCAGATAGGGGGCCGGATATGAACCAGATTTTCCAGAGAGTGGACGCCGATCTGGCCATAAGTATCAGCGATCTCAAGAAGAATCCCGGCGCCGCCTTTGCTGCGGCCGAGACGCAGGCTGTTGCGGTGCTGAACCACAACCGGGTGGTGGGCTACATCATTTCGCCGCCGGCATGGGAAGGGATGCTGGAGGCGCTTGACGATCTCAACATCCTCGACATGCTGAGCAAACAGGAGCCGGAGGCCGGGATCGAGGTGTCGTTGGATGAGCTATCGGCTGATATTCACCCCAGACGCCACAAGAAGTTGGAACAAGCTCGGGATGACCGTCCGCAGCCAGTTCGAAAAAGTGCTGCGGCGACGCGTGGAAAACCCGCACGTTCCAGCGGCAAAGCTGCGCGGCCGGCAGTAAACATACAAGATTAAGCTGCGCGGCGCCGGTTATCGGCTGGTCTATGAAGTCCGCGACGACGTGCTGACGGTGCTCGTCATCGGCATTGGCCGCCGCGACGAGGGATATGAGCAATTCCTGGTCATAGGGCGGCAAAGCCTGAGCGGCGATGAAGATTGACGTTCCGCGCCCCCGCTCCTAGAGCAACGGCCGTCGCCAGGCGCCGTTAGTCAGTTCGAGCACCCCCCATGAGCTTCAACACCTTTGGCCACATGTTCCGCTTCACCACCTGGGGCGAGAGCCACGGGCCTGCCATTGGCGTGGTGGTCGACGGTTGCCCGCCCGGCATCCCGATCAGTGCCGACCTGATCCAGCGCGATCTCGAGCGGCGCAAGCCGGGCCAATCCCGATTCACCACGCAGCGGCGTGAGGAGGATCTGGTCAACATCCTCTCCGGCGTCGTCGAGGACGAGCGCGACGGTCTGCTCAAGACCACCGGCACGCCGATTTCGATGCTGATCGAGAATGTCGACCAGCGCTCCAAGGACTATTCCGAGATCAAGGACAAGTTCCGCCCCGGTCACGCCGATTTCACCTACCAGCAGAAATACGGCATTCGCGACTATAAGGGCTCCGGGCGCGCCTCGGCGCGCGAGACTGCGGCCCGCGTCGCCGCCGGCGCAGTGGCGCGGCAGGTGATCCCCAATGTCACCATCCGCGGCAGCCTCGTGCAGATGGGGCCGCATCGGATCGACTACGGCAATTTCGACTGGACCGAGGTCGAGAACAATCCGTTCTTCTGTGCCGATCCCAAGGCCGCAGCGGCGTGGGAGGGATATCTCGACGGCATCCGCAAGGACGGCAACTCGGTCGGTGCCGTCATCGAGCTGGTGGCCGAGGGTGTGCCGCCCGGCTGGGGCGCGCCGATCTACGGCAAGCTCAGCGCCGAGCTTGCCTCCGCCATGATGTCGATCAACGCCGTCAAGGGCGTCGAGATCGGCGAGGGCATGGGCGCGGCCGCGCTGACCGGCACCGAAAACGCCGATGAGATGCGAGCCGGCAATGCCGGGCCACGCTTCAAGTCCAACCATGCCGGCGGCATCCTCGGTGGCATTTCCAACGGCGATCCGATCGTCGTCCGCTTTGCCGTGAAGCCGACGTCATCCATCCTCACGCCCCGCGAAACCGTGACCGTGAGCAACGAAAACACCGACCAGCGCTCGAAGGATTATTCCGAGATCAAGGACAAGTTCCGCCCCGGTCACGCCGACTTCAGCTACCATCAGAAGTACGGCATCCGCGACTACAAGGGCTCGGGCCGTGCCTCGGCGCGCGAGA
>JAEWCE010000166.1 GCA_023390785.1 Pseudomonadota bacterium | reverse complement strand
ATCCGTCGGCATTTCTTTGCGCGCTGGCCGAGCGAGCCTGACCGGCTCGTTCGCCCAACCGCAGGTGCGCCACCTTCCCCACGCTGCGCGTGGGGGAGGGCGCCGACTGCGGGATCGGGGGCTCAGCTTTCGCTGTGGTGCTGGATGTAGCGGGTGGGGTCGAGAACGATCTTTTCGTCGACTGCTCCAACGGCCTTGGGGTCCTTGCCGGCGTAATCCATGCTGGTGAGGATCTTGCGGATCAGCTCCAGCCGGGCACGGCGCTTGTCGTTTGCGAGCACGACGTGCCACGGTGCCGCTTCCGTGCTGGTCGCTTTCAGCATCCGGTGCGCGGCGTCGGTGTAGCTGTCCCATTTGCCCAGCGCGGCGATGTCGATATCGGAGATTTTCCACTGCTTGAGCTGGTCGTGGCGCCGGCTGTGGAAGCGTTTGAGCTGCATCTCGCGGCCGATCGACAGCCAGAATTTGAACAGATGGATGCCGTCTCGCACGAGCATCCGCTCGAAGCGCGGCACCTCGTCGAGGAAGTCCTCGGTCTGTTCGGCTGTGCAGAACCCCATCACCGGCTCGACCCCGGCCCGGTTGTACCACGAGCGATCGAACAGGATGGCCTCGCCGGCGGCCGGCAGCCAGTCGACATAGCGCTGGAAGTACCACTGCGTGCGCTCCCGGTCCGACGGCTTTGGCAACGCCACGTCGAGCCAGTAGCGGCCATTCAGGTGTTCGCGCAGCGCATCGATGCTGCCGCCCTTGCCGGCGGCATCACGCCCTTCGAACAGGATCACCATGCGCCCGCCGGTCTTGAGCAGGTGGGCCTGCAGCTTCACCAGTTCGAGCTGCAGCCCGCGCAGCGCCTTCAGGTAGTCGCCGTCGTCCATGCGCTTCTCGTAGGGATAGCCACCCGATTTGAGGGCTCCCTTCCGCACCCATTTGGGCAGCTCGGGATCCTCGATGTCGAACTGGGGCTGCTGCGCGTCGGCCATGACCGGTCTCCGTTTTGCCGGAACCGTGCATCCCGCCCGCTTTTGTGGCAAGGGGCGGGCGTGGACTCAGTTACCGTCGGGTTGGAGGGGAGCCAGCATGGCCGAGGCGATTTCAGAGGATGCGCGGTTGGCAGTGCTTGGCCGCCTTGCCGATGCCTTGCCCGATCCGCTGCTGCTGCTCGACCGCCGCTCGCTGGTGCTGTACCGCAACCCGGCGGCCGAACGCGAGTTTCCCGATCTCGTGCAGGGCGCCTTGCTGACCACATCGATGCGCAATCCGGCGCTGCTGGGCGCGATCGACGCGACTCGCCGCAGCGGCGCCGCGCAGACGGTGGAGCTGCACCAGACGGTACCCAACGAAACCTGGCACCGCGTCGACGTGGCGCCGGTATACGAAGATGGCTGGCTGGCGGTGACGCTGCGCAGCCTCACCGAGGAAAAGCGGATGAACCAGCTCCGCTCCGACTTCATCGCCAATGCCAGCCACGAGCTGCGCACCCCGCTCACCTCGCTGATCGGGTTTATCGACACGCTGCTTGGGCCGGCCGCCAATGACGACGCCGCGCGCACCCGCTTTCTCGGCATCATGCGCCAGCAGGCGGGCCGCATGTCGAACCTCATCGACGATCTGCTGTCGCTGAGCCGCATCGAGATGCGCCAGCATCTGCGCCCCACCGGCACCGTGGATCTGACGCAATTGCTGCGGGATGTGTGCGACGGGCTCGAGACGCAGGCCCGCGACGCCGGCGTCAAGGTGGAGATCGCCGCTCCCACCGCCGCCCCGGTGACCGGCGAGCGGTCCGAGCTCTACGAGGTGTTCGAGAACCTCCTCGACAACGCCATCAAATACGGCTCCAGCGGCGGTCGAATCGAAATGGCGGTGACGCCCGGCCGCGTCGGCTACGACTACGCGGTCACCGTCACCGACCACGGTGACGGCATCGCCGTCCAGCACGTGCCGCGCCTGACCGAGCGCTTCTACCGCGTCGATGCCGAATCGAGTCGCAAGAAAAAGGGCACCGGCCTGGGCCTCGCCATCGTCAAGCACATCGTCAACCGCCATCGCGGCCTGCTGACGATCAAATCGGCGCCGGGCGAAGGCACGCGCGTCGAGGTGCTGTTGAATAAGTAGCAGGGCGGAGCGACCAAGAGGCCATCGGGAGTTGCCGCAATCGTGGCGGGTTACTCGGGGACCATGCGAAGCTTGGTGGAGGGGGTGGGGCTGGACTCGGTGCTTGTGGCCGCCCCCTCCACCGCCTCACGGCGGTCCCCCTCCCCCGTTTCACGGGAGAGGACGCCGACTGCTGCACCGATGCCATCCGGAAATAGCAGCATCATCAGCCACTTACCACGTCACAAACCCGTCGCCCAACTGACATAAAAGCTGAGGCAACGGCCCGTAGGAGTCCGCTCGATCAGGTTCGTGGCATCCGGCCAGCCTGACGGGGGCGACTGCCCCGCTCTGATCGAAAGGGACACGATATGACGCACGCATTCCTGGGTGGCATCGCCGCCGTCGCCATCGCCGCGACGCTGACTGGAACGACGCTCGCCGCGGACATCTCCGGCGCCGGCTCGACCTTCATCTACCCGCTGTTCGCGAAGTGGGCCGACACCTACAAGACTGCGACCGGAACCGGGCTCAACTACCAGTCGATCGGCTCGGGCGGCGGCATCAAGCAGGTCGAGGCCGGAACCGTGACCTTCGGCGCCACCGACAAGCCACTCTCGGACGACGAGCTCACCAAGAACGGCCTCGTGCAGTTCCCGATGGTGATGGGCGGCATCGTGCCGATCGTCAATATCGACGGCGTCAAGCCGGGCGACCTGGTGCTCGACGGCAAGACCCTCGCCGACCTGTTCCTGGGTAAGATCACCTCGTGGGACGATCCGGCGATCAAGGCGCTGAACCCGTCGCTGACGCTGCCCGCGACCCCGGTCGCCATCGCGCACCGCGCCGACGGCTCAGGCACCACCTTCAACTTCACCGACTACCTGAGCCGGGAGTCGGACGACTGGAAGGCTGAGATCGGCTCCGACACGGCGGTCGAATGGCCGCTGGGCATCGGCGCCAAGGGCTCCGAAGGCGTCGCCAACACCGTCAAGCAGACCGTCGGCGCCATCGGCTATGTCGAATACGCCTACGCCAGGCAAAACAGCCTGAGCTACGCCAGGATGATCAACGCCGCGGGCAAAACCGTCGAGCCGAACCTCGACACCTTTGCCGCCGCCGGCGCCAATGCCGACTGGGCCAACGCCAGGAACTTCAACGTCATCATTACCAACCAGCCGGGCGACGACACCTGGCCGATCGCCGCTTCCACCTGGGTGCTGATTCATGCCCGGCCCGACGACGCCGCAGCCGCCGCCGAAGCGCTGAAGTTCTTCGACTGGGCCTACAAATCCGGCAAGGACCAGGCCAAGGCGCTCGACTACGTCTCTATCCCGGACAACGTCGTGGCGCTGATCGAAAAGACCTGGTCCGGCATCGCCGCCGACGGCAAGCCGGTGTTCACCCCGGCCAACTGAACACGCAACACGGTATGGGTGGGCGCCAGCGGCGCCCGCCCTCACCACCTCAAGGAAGGACCATGGCGCTGAGTGCGGACATGCGTGACGACGGGACAAGCGAGATGACGCGAAAAAGCGCCCAGCGCGTCGTCGTCCAGGACCGGCTGTTCTACCTGCTTACTCTGGGCTCGGCGGCGCTCGTGGTGGTGCTGCTGCTCGGCGTGCTGGTGTCGCTGCTGGTCGGCGCCTGGCCGGCGTTGTCCACCTTCGGGCCAGCCTTCGTGTGGACGCAGCGCTGGAGCCCGGTGAAGGAGATCTTTGGGGCTCTGGCGCCGATCTATGGCACGCTGGTCACCTCGTTGATCGCGATGATCATCGGCATCCCGGTGAGTTTCGGCATTGCCATCTTCCTCACCGAAATCTGTCCGCAGCGGCTGCGCCGGCCAATCGGCATCGCCATAGAATTGCTGGCCGGCATCCCCTCGATCATCTACGGCTTATGGGGCTTTTTCGTCCTCGCGCCGTTCCTGCAGACCACCGTGCAGCCGGCGTTGACCGCGACCCTCGGCAAGCTGCCGGTGCTCGGCGTACTTTTCGGCGGCGCTCCCTACGGCATCGGGCTGCTGACTGCGGGCATCATCCTCGCCATCATGGTGCTGCCCTTCATCACCTCGATTACCCGCGACGTGTTCCTCACTGTCCCGACCCTCCTGCGCGAGAGCGCCTACGGCATGGGCATGACCACTTGGGAGGTGTGCTGGTCGATCATCGTTCCCTATACCAGGGTCGGACTGGTGGGCGGCGTCATGCTCGGGCTTGGCCGGGCGCTCGGCGAGACCATGGCGGTCACCTTCGTCATCGGCAATTCGCACAACATCTCGCCGTCGCTTCTGGCCCCCGCCACCACCATCTCCGCAACCATCGCCAATGAGTTCAACGAGGCGACGGGCGCGCTGTACACCTCGAGCCTGATCGCACTTGGCCTCATCCTGTTCGTCATCACCTTTGCCGTCCTCGCGCTGGCCAAATGGCTGCTGGCGCGCGCCGAGGTGAAATGAGGAGCCGCCCGATGTCGAGCTACGCAGCCCGCCGCACACGCAACTCCGTCGCCATGGTCCTTGCCAGCATCGCGGCGGCCGTCGGCATCCTCTTCCTGTTTCTGATCCTCGCCACCCTGCTGGTGAAGGGGGGCACCGCCATCTCGCCGCGAATGTTCCTCGAGAACACGCCGCCGCCGGGGGAAGACGGCGGCCTGCTCAACGCCATCTTTGGCTCCCTGGCGATGACGGTGATCGCCATCATCGTCGCCACCCCTATCGGCATCCTTGCCGGCACCTATCTGAGCGAATATGCGCGCGGCCACTGGCTGGGCGAAGCGGCCAAGTTCGTGAACGACATCCTGCTGTCGGCACCCTCGATCATCATCGGCCTGTTCGTCTACACGGTCGTGGTCGTGCCGGTCGGGCACTTCTCCGCCTGGGCCGGTGCCGCCTCGCTCGGGCTGATTGCATTGCCCGTGATCAACCGCACGACGCAGGACATGCTTGGCCTCGTGCCCAACGCGCTGCGCGAGGCTGCCGCCGCGCTCGGCACGCCGCGCTGGAAAACCATGCTGTCCGTGATCTATCGCGCCGCCATGAGCGGCATCCTCACCGGCGTGCTGCTTGCCATTGCCCGGGTTACCGGCGAGACGGCGCCGCTGCTGTTCACGGCGCTCAACAATCAGTTCTTTTCGACCAACCTCGGAGCGCCAATAGCCAATCTGCCGGTGGTGATCTACCAGTTCGCCACGAGCCCCTATGATGACTGGCAGAAGCTCGCCTGGGGCGGCGCACTGCTGATCACTATTGCCATCCTCGTCCTCAACATCGTGGCCCGCTGGGTCGCGGGCGCCCGCAACAACCAACAGTAAAGACATGACGATGGACATGCCGACAATTCCAACGCACGCTGCGCCCGTGCCAAATGTCACGAGCGCCTTCGTGCCCAATTCCGAACCGCATCCGGTCAAGGTCGAGGTCAAGAATCTGCACTTCTTCTACGCCAATGGCTTCGAGGCGCTGAAGGGCATCGATCTGGAGTTGCGCGACAGGACGGTAACCGCCTTCATCGGCCCGTCCGGATGCGGCAAGTCCACGCTGCTGCGCGTCCTCAACCGCATCTACGACCTCTATCCGGGCCAGAAGGTGACGGGCGAGGTGCTGCTCGATGGCCGCAACATCCTGAGCCGCAGCGAAGACCTCAACCTCTTGCGCTCCAAGGTCGGCATGGTGTTTCAGAAGCCGACCCCGTTCCCGATGTCGATCTACGACAACATCGCCTTCGGCATCCGCCTCTATGAGAAGCTCGGCAAATCCGACATGGACGGCCGCGTCGAGGCCGCCTTGCGCAAGGCGGCGCTGTGGACGGAGGTCAAGGACAAGCTGCATCAGTCGGGACTTGGTCTGTCCGGCGGCCAGCAGCAGCGCCTGTGCATCGCCCGCGCCGTCGCCGTGCGCCCCGAAGTGCTGCTCCTCGACGAGCCGGCCTCGGCGCTGGACCCGATCTCGACCGCCAAGATCGAGGAGTTGATCGAGGAGCTGAGCGCTGAGTTCTGCATCGCCATCGTGACGCACAATATGCAGCAGGCGGCACGCGCCAGCGAGTACACTGCCTTCATGTACCTTGGCGAACTGGTCGAGTTCGGCAAGACCGAGACGATTTTCACCGCGCCCACGCAGAAGCGCACGCATGACTACATTACTGGCCGCTTCGGCTGACGGAGGAACATTGATGCCCATCTCCATGCAGGAGCATACCGTTGCCTCGTATGACGAGGAGTTGACCTCGCTGGCCTCGCAGATCGCCGAAATGGGCGGCACCGTGGAGGCGGCCATTGCGGACGCGACGCGGGCGCTGCTGAAGCTCGACCACGCCGCCGCCAAGGACGTCATCGCCAACGACAAGCGCGTCGATGAAATGCACCGCCAGATCGACGAGATGGCGGTATCGATGATCGCCCGCCGGCAGCCCATGGCGCAGGATCTGCGCGCCATCATCACCGCCATCCATGTCGCCGGCGACCTCGAGCGTGTCGGCGACATGGCCAAGACCGTGGCGCGGCGCACGCTGCAGATCGAGGGTCTCAGTCTCACGCCGAAATTCTACAACGGCGTCAAGCATATGGCCGACCTCATCCTGCGCCAGCTCAAGGCAGCGCTCGACGCCTATTCGGCCCGCAACGCCCAGGCGGCCGTGGAGGTGTGCAACTCGGACGATGAGATCGATGCGCTCTACACCTCGCTGTTCCGCGAGCTGCTGACCTATATGATGGAAGATCCGCGCAACATCACCCAGTGCACTCATCTGCTGTTCTGCTCCAAGAGCCTCGAGCGTGTCGGCGATCACGCCACCAACATCGCTGAATCAGCGTTCTACCTGGCGACCGGGCGGCAGATGTCGCAGGCCACGGCCGAAGAACTGCACCGCGTGCAAATCAAGGAATAGGCAACGCGACCATGACGACGACCCTTCTGATCGTCGAGGACGAAGCCGACCTCAGTGAACTGATGCGTTACAACCTCGAGGCCGAGGGGTTCCGCGTCATCTCCGCCGAAAGCGGCGACGAGGCGGTCGAGCGCATCCGCGACGGCGTGCCCGACCTCATCCTGCTCGACTGGATGCTGCCGGGGCTCAGCGGCATCGAGCTCACCCGCCGCTGGCGCTCGCGCGACGAGACGGCGCGCACCCCGATCATCATGATCACCGCGCGCGGCGAAGAGGAGGAGCGGGTGCGCGGCCTCGCCACCGGTGCCGACGATTACGTGGTCAAGCCCTTCTCGATGCCCGAACTGGTGGCTCGCATCCAGGCGCTGTTGCGCCGCTCGAGCCCGCAATTGCTGGCCAATGTACTCAGGGCAGGCGACCTCGAGATCGACCGGCAGAGCCACCGCGTCCGCCGCGCTGGCCGCGACCTGCATCTCGGGCCGACAGAGTACCGCTTGCTGGAATACCTGATGCGCCACCCCGGCCGCGTCTATTCGCGCGAGCAACTGCTCGACGGCGTCTGGGGCAACGACGTCTATGTCGACGAGCGCACCGTCGATGTGCATGTCGGTCGCCTGCGCAAGGCCATCAACCGCGGCCGCGAAGCCGACCCGATCCGCACCGTCCGCGGCGCCGGCTACGCCTTCGACGAGCGCTTTGCGGCCACTACCTCAGTCAGCCAATGACGGGCCGGCTACTCCGCGTAGGGCGTGCCGTCCTTGTGCAGGAACCGGCCGTCGATTGATGGGCTGATCATGTCCACATCCGAGCACGTGATCAGGTCGGTGGGCGAGCGGGAGCCGATTTCGAGATAGACCGCATCCTGGTCGCCGCGGTTGATCAAATGGTGGCCATTTCCGGAGTTCTTCGGAAACGCCGCACAATCGCCCGCCTTGAGCAGCGTCTCTCCCTCATCCTCGATCAGAACGACTTCACCCTCGAGCACGAAGACGAACTCGTCCTCCTCGGAATGCCAGTGCCGCTGCGCCGACCAGTTTCCGGGTGGCAGCCGTGTCAGGTTCACGCCGAAGTCCTGAATCCCGCCCGCATCGCCGAGACGTTGACGCTGGCGACCGGCCGAAAGTGCCGCGAAGGCGCGAGGATAGCCCACTCCCTGACGCACCGGCACGGCCGCGACGTCGATCTTGGGCATCAGCGCCTCCGGTTGAAGTCAGCCTCGCCCAAGAGCGCCGGACGAACCGCTCAGCGCTTCTTCTTCTCGATCTGGTGGTACGCCCGGCGCGAGTGGAAGTCGCAATACGGCTTTCCCTCTTCCGAGTGCTGGCCGCAGAAGTAGAAATCGGGCGTCAGCGGATCGCCAATCGGCCATTTGCAGGTATGCTCATTGAGCTGCAGCAGGCTGAGGCGCTGGTCCTCGGGGATATAGAGCTCCTGCACCTGCGGCGCGACATACGCCTCCACCTCGAGGTCGGCATCGATCTTGAGCGCCGTTGCGCCATGCATGGGCGCCGCCGGCATACTGCGCGACTTCATCATGCTGGCGATGCCCGAGCTCGGCCGGCCGGCACTGCTGCCGGTCGAAACCCGGCGGATGCCGGGCGCGCGCGGCGCGGTGCGTGCACGCGGGGTCGAGCTTGCAGGCTTGGCGCGGCCGGTCAGCTTCAGCCGGTGAACCTTGCCGATCACCGCATTGCGGGTGACGCCCTCGCCGAGCACGCCGGCGATCTGGCTGGCACTCAGTCCTTCCAGCCAAAGCTTCTTCAGCAGCTCGACGCGCTCTTCGGTCCAGCCCATAGATTCCATAGCTCCTACCGCCTTCTAGACGGACTCCCTCGCCGTGCCGTTGCGGGAGGTGCAATCGGCCGAAACGCTACTCATCGTAGGTCGGAAGGGTCCGCCACACGAGATATCGTGCCCCAACGGCTGGATACTACACGGCCCGCGAATCCGGGATCAAGAGTCCCTCCCAGTTTTCACCGGGGAAAACCCGGCCCCGTGAGCCCTGTTCCAAGCCCCGAGTCAAATCAGGCACTTGGGCGGCCGAACGTTGACTTTGCAGGGGGTGGAAGGCATATCTCGATGGCTCCGACGCGCTCCGAATGGCAGCGCGTTTTTGGTTTTTGTGGGGCATTTGCAACACCACTCGCAACTCAGACCCAAGGGGAAAATTCGATGTCCGCGCTGTACGGGACCTATGCCAGATCGCCACTCGCTTTCGAGCGGGGCGAGGGCGTGCGCCTGATCAGTCAGGATGGAACCCGATACCTCGATTTCCACGCCGGCATCGCGGTCAACGCCCTCGGCTACGCCGACCCGCATCTGGTCAAGACCATGAAGGAGGCGGCCGAAAAGGTCTGGCACACCTCCAACGTCTTCACCATTCCCGAGCAGGAACGGCTGGGCCAGCGTCTCGTCGAGCATACCTTCGCCGACAGCGTCTTCTTCACCAATTCGGGCGCCGAGGCGCTCGAATGCGCCATCAAGACGGCGCGGCACTACTTCTGGGCCAAAGGCGAGGTCGAGCGCTACGAGATCATCGCCTTCACCGGCTCGTTCCACGGCCGCACCCTCGGCACCATCGCCGCAGCCGGCAACCCGCACTACGTCGAAGGCTTCGGCCCGCCGCTCGAAGGCTTCAAGCACGTCAAGCCGGGCGATCTATCGCTGGTGGAGGCGGCAATCACCCCCAAGACCTGCGGCATCCTGATCGAGCCGGTGCAGGGCGAGGGCGGTGTCACTGCCATGAGCGCCGAATTCATGCGCGGTCTGCGCGCCCTCTGCGACAGGCACGGCATGCTGCTGATCCTCGACGAGGTGCAGTGCGGCTACGGCCGGACCGGCAAGTTCTTCGCCCATGAATGGAGCGGTATCGAGCCCGATATCATGGCCGTGGCCAAGGGCATCGGTGGCGGCTTCCCGCTCGGCGCCTGCCTCGCCAAGGGCGAGGTGGCCAAGTCCATGGTCCCTGGCACGCACGGCTCGACCTATGGCGGCAATCCCCTCGCCTGCACCATCGGCAACGCCGTGCTCGACCGCATCATGGAGCCGGGCTTCATCGAGCACGTGAACCAGATGGGCCAGAAGCTCCACTGGCACCTGCAGCAACTGCAGCAGCGCTATCCGAACTACGTGCTCGAGCTGCGCGGCAAGGGCCTGCTGGCCGGCATCAAGCTGCCCGACACGCTGGTCGTACGCGAGTTCGTGGCGCGGCTGCGCGATGACCACCAATTGCTGACGCAGGGCGCCGGCGACAACGTGCTGCGCCTGCTGCCGCCGCTGGTGATCAGCGAAGCCGATATCAAGGAAGCGGTCGACAAGATCGGTGCCGCCTTCGCGGCGATCGACGCCGAAGCCGCCAATGCGCATGTGACCGCGTAACGGAACGCTCGCAGCAAGAGCCGCCGGTTTTGCGGTTTGCGGGCGCGACCAACAGGAGTTCCCGTTGATGACGACACCCCCCAGGCACTTCCTCACCCTCGAAGATTTCACCGCCGACCAGTTGCGCGGCATGCTGGCGCTGGCCACCGAGCTCAAGGCCCGCCTCAAGGCCGGCGAGCGCCCGCGCCTGCTGCCCGACAAGATGCTGGCGATGGTGTTTGAGCGCCAGTCGACCCGCACCCGCATCAGCTTCGATGTCGGCATGCGCCAGCTCGGCGGCGAGACCATGTTCCTGTCCGGCAACGACATGCAGCTCGCCCGCGAGGAGACGCTGGCCGATACCGCGCGGGTGATGAGCCGCTATGTCGACGCCATCATGATCCGCATTCTCGATCACGACGACCTGCTCGACCTCGCCGGCGCCTCCTCGGTGCCGGTGATCAATGGCCTGACGCGACGTGCCCATCCTTGCCAGGTGATGGCCGATATCCAGACCTTCGAGGAGCATCGCGGCTCGATCGAGGGCGCCAAGGTGGCCTGGGTCGGCGATGCCAACAACGTGCTGGCGAGCTGGGTGCATGCCAGCAAGCTGTTCGGCAACAAATTCGCCATCGCTTGTCCGGACGAGTACGGCCCCGACCAGGGCCTGCTTGCCGACATCAAGGAGGCCGGACCCAACGTCACCCTCGGCGAGGATCCGCATGCGGCCGTCAAGGATGCCGACCTCATCATCACCGACACCTGGGTGTCGATGGGCGACACCGACGTCACCGACCGACGCAAGGTCTTGAAACCGTACCGCGTGGACACCAATTTGATCGGCTTGGCCGACAAGGATGCGCTGTTCATGCACTGCCTGCCGGCCCACCGCGGCGATGAAGTGACCGACGAGGTCATAGACGGGCCGCAATCCGTGGTTTTCGATGAGGCGGAAAATCGCCTGCACGCACAAAAGGCGATCCTGTGCTGGTGCTTCGGGATCGAAACGGTCTGAATTGGCAGAACTGCAACTTACCGACTACGGCCTCGATCGCCCGGAATCCGGCGACGACGTGGTCGTTCCTTTCACCCTCGAACAACTCGACAGCCGCGGCCGCGTCGTCCGGCTGTCGGATGCGCTCGATGCCATCCTGACGCGCCACAACTACCCGGCGCCGGTGGCCCGCCTGCTCGGTGAGGCAGTCGTGCTGGCGGCCCTGATCGGCTCGTCGCTGAAGTTCGAGGGCCGCTTCATCCTGCAGACGCAGACCGACGGACCGGTGAACCTGATCGTCGTCGACCTCGACGCGCCCGACGGTCTGCGTGGCTATGCCCGCTTCGATGCCGACGCGGTGCGGAAAGCGATCGAATTGGGCGAGACCCAGCCGGCGCAACTGCTCGGCAAGGGTCACCTGGCGATGACCGTCGACCAGGGGGCGCACATGGATCGCTACCAGGGGATCGTGGCCCTGGAGGGCGGCTCGCTCGAGGACGTGGCTCACACCTATTTCCAGCAATCCGAGCAGGTGCCGACCCTGGTGCGGCTGGCGGTGGCCCAGCTCAGCCGGCGCGGCCACCCGCATCCGCATTGGCGCGCCGGCGGCATGCTGGTGCAGTATCTGCCGCCGCATGGCGAGCGCACCATGCCGGACCTGCCGGGCGACGGCGACTTCTCCAATGACGAGACCGCCGACAAGGACTTCCGGGAATCCGAGAAGTGGGCGGAGACGCGGGCACTGTTCGGTACCATCGCCGACGACGAACTCGCCGATCCCGAGATCAGCGCCGAGCGCCTGCTGTTCCGCCTGTTCCACGAAACCGGCGTGCGGGTGTTCGAGCCGGTGCCGCTCGAAGAGCGCTGCACCTGCTCGGCCGAGCGCATCGAGGCGATGCTGCGGGACAACTTCACCCCCGAAGAGCGCGCCGACATGGTCATCGACGGGGAAATCGAGGTAGTCTGCGAGTTCTGCTCGGCCGACTATCACTTCAAGCCCGCAGAATTCGACGAGACGCAGCACTAGCACGGTTGGCCGATCCGACGCTCCTGCGCCCGATCGGCCAGAGCAAAGCACGAAGCCTTCGGTTGGCCGCCCGGACTGCAGCGGCCGATCACATCCCCGCGAGCCGACCGACCTTACAGTTCTTTCATTTGTCGAAATCCTGTGCTCCGCTTAGCTTTCGCCGGGCTCGGAGCGAGAGATTTTGGAACAAGAAAAGATCGACGTCACGCGGGCAACGCCCGTGACCCCTGGCACGAGCACGCGCGCCACGCGCCGCGGCGCCCCGATGTGGCTCCAGATCCTGCTGTCGCTGATCGTCATCGTCGTCGCTGTCGGCATCTTTGCCCTCTACAATTCCACCGCCAACGAGATGGTGAAGCGCTTCGGCATCGCCCTGCCGCTGCTCAATGCACCGGCCGAGGCGCAGACGCAGACCGCCGCCGCGCCGGCGGGCCAGGGACAGGGTGGGCAACGCCCGGGGCAGGGGGGCGCCGCCGGCGGCCGCCCGGGTGGTTTTGGTGGCGGCGGCCGCTCGGCCATCGTGGTCACGCAACCGGTCAAGTCCGGCGTCATCAACAACCAACTCAGCGCCATCGGCGAGAGCAGCGCCCTGCACTGGGTCACGGTGAGCTCGGCCTCGGGCGGCACGCTGCTGAGCGTCGACGTCAAGCCGGGCGACCACGTGCAGGCCGGCGCCAGACTCGCCACCCTCGATTCCGATACGCAGCAGAACGCCCTCGACAAGGCCAGGCTCGCCGCGCAGGACGCCCAGGCATCGCTCGCCCGTGCCAAAACCCTGGCGGCCAGCAATTCGCTTCCGCAGACTCAACTCGACGCGGCCCAGCTCGCCGCCGACACGGCCAGGCTTGCCGTGCAGGCGGCGCAGATCGCCCTCGACCAGCGCACCATCACGACTCCCGTCGCCGGGACGGTCGGGCTGATCCAGGTGACCGCCGGCAACCTGATCAATGCTCAGACGGTGATCACCACGGTCGAGGATTCGTCCGAGATCCTGATCAATTTCTGGGTGCCGGAACGCTATTCCAGCCAGATGAAGGTCGGTGCGGCGGTCAACGCCACCTCGGCGGCGTTACCTGGCAAGACCTTTGCCGGTACCATCAGCGCCGTCGACAACAAGATCGACCCGGCCAGCCGTACCTTGCAGGTGCAGGCAACGCTGCCCAACAGCGACGGCGTCATCAAGTCGGGTATGTCGTTCACCGTCGACATGACCTTCCCCGGCCAGACCTTCGCCGCCGTCGACCCGCTGTCGGTACAGTGGTCCAATACCGGCGCCTATGTGTGGAAGGTGGTGAACGACAAGGCTGTCAAGGGAATGGTCGAGATCGTGCAGCGCAATTCCGACGGCGTCCTCGTCACCGGTGACGTCAAGCCTGGCGATGCCGTGGTAACGCAGGGCGTGCTGCAGCTCTCCGACAACATGGCCGTCCGGCTGCTGGATCAGGCGGCGCCAGCCGGCGGCGGTCGGCAGGGGCAGGGCGCGTCTGGCGCACCAGCCGCGTCGGCCACGGCGCCCGCCGGGAACTGACGGTCCGCCGATGTCGATTCAGGCCCAGAACGCCCAGGGTGCCAAGCTCGCGGGCCTCTTCGTGCGCCGGCCCGTGCTGGCCGTGGTCATCAATGCGTTGATCGTGGTCGGCGGCCTTGCCGCTTTCCTTGGCGTCGAGGTGCGCGAGCTGCCGCAGGTCGACCAGCCCGTGCTCAGCATCAACACCAGCTTCAGCGGCGCGTCAGCCGATACCGTCGATCGCGAGATCACCGCCAGCATCGAAGGCGCCGTTGCCCGCGTCCAGGGTGTCACGGGCATCTCCTCGAGCTCGTCCTACGGTCGCAGCCGCGTGACGCTGACCTTCGCCGACGGCACCAACCTCGACAACGCCACCTCGGACGTGCGCGATGCCACCGCACGGCTGGTCAACCGCTTCCCCGACGGCGTCGATGCCCCGACCATCGTCAAGGCCGATTCCGATGCGTCGGCCATCATGCAGCTCTCGGTCACGTCCGAGACGTTGAGCCGCGACGAACTCACCAACCTCGTCGACAACCAGATATCCGAGGCGCTGGCCGCCGTGCCCGGCGTTGCCGACCTCCAGATCTACGGCGAACAGGCCAAGGTTTTCACCATCGACGTCGACCAGAGCAAGCTCGCCTCGCTCGGCCTGACGGTGGCGGACATCACCAGGGGCCTGTCGACGATCGGCTTCGACACCGCGGCCGGCACCATCAACGGCGCCAATCAGAACATTTCGGTGCGGGCGCTGGCCGACGTGACCACGCCAGCCGATTTCGAGAACATCGTCATCAACGGCAAGACCCGGCTGGGTGATGTGGCGTCGGTGGTGTTCGGCCCCACCAACTCGTCGAGTGGCCTCCATTCCGACGGCAAGTCGGGTATCGGTATCGGCATCATCCGGGCGGCGCAGTCCAACACCGTGCAGATATCGGAGGGTGTCTATAAGGCCGTCGCGCAGTTGCAGCAGACGCTGCCCAAGGGCGTCTCGATCAAGGTGTCGAGCGACGACTCGATTTTCATCTCGGGCGCCCTGCATGAAGTGGAGCGCTCGCTCGGCCTCGCGGTAGTGATCGTCATCTGCGTGATCTTCCTGTTCCTGATGGATTGGCGCGCGACATTGGTGCCCGCCATCTCGATGCCGGTGGCGCTTATCGGCTCGGTCGCGGGCATTTATCTCGCCGGCTTTTCACTCAACATCCTGACCCTGCTCGCCATCGTTCTCGCCACGGGCCTCGTCGTCGACGATTCCATCGTCGTGCTCGAAAACATCGTGCGCCGGCGCGGCCTCGGCGCCGGGC
>JAEWCE010000139.1 GCA_023390785.1 Pseudomonadota bacterium | reverse complement strand
TATCTGGACCGTTTCGACATCACTGGCACATATCGTTTCAGCAACTTTTATTTCTTCAACCAAAACTCGGTGTCGTTCTTTTCACAGAATTTCAATACCGAATCTGACATCAAGAACGATTACTGGGGCGTTTTTGCACAGGACGACTGGCGCGTCAGGCCCAATCTGACGATCGGCTACGGATTGAGGTACGAGCGCGAAACGGTCGTTAATGACAAGAACAATTTCGGCCCGCGTTTTTCGATCGCCTGGAACCCGTTCCCGAAAGAACCGAAAACGGTCGTCCGTTTCGGGGCCGGGCTTTTCTATAACCGCGTGCTGCTGCGCACGATCGACGATTTCACCGCCGGTTCGCAGGAGCTGCGGTTCGATTCGGGCAGTTTGAACGTTCCGGCCGGGACCTCGATCAGCGGCACGATACTGCGGGCGTTCCTGAGCTCGCAGTTTCCCAACCGCCTGACCCTCGACACGCTCGTCCCGGTGAACGCGACGCAGAGCTTTACCGTCCGCGAACTTTCGCGCGGCGGCGAGGCGTTCCGCAGTATCGAAGAAGGCATTCGCATTCCGGAAAGCTACCAGTTCAACATTGGGTTCGAGCGTGAGATAGCCAAGGGCATCGTGTTCGAGACGAACGTTACCTGGAACAAGACCGCCCATCTCTGGCGCGAGTACAATCCGAACGCTCCGGCGCTGCCGTCCGGCGTGTCGGACCTGAGCGGCGACGGCCAGGTCACCTGGACCGATTATCTTCTCGGCATCAATACCGGCGCGACGCGGTTCGAGCTTGGTTCGCCGACCGGGCCGGACCTCAGGACCGATGGCGGACTGACATACGTCAACCTCAATTCGCAGAACAATAACGACACGTGCAATTCGCCGACGACCAGCCCGATCTGCCGGGCACTGGCGGCGATACAGCAGTTCAGGCCGATCCGCGTCGGGTTGAACGAGCAGATGGAACGCGTTGCGTCGATCGGCAACAGCCGCTATATCGGGGCGACCTTTGAACTCAGGAACCGCTATCGCAAATTCGGATACGGATTCGGCGGTTCGATGCGTTTCGTCTATACGCTGTCGAGCCTCAAGGACGATGGTGTCGTGAACACCTCAGAATCGACGATGCCGGGTGACTTTGACCGCGAGTGGTCGCGCAGCCTGCTCGACCGCCGTCACCGCATTGCATTCTCGGGCACGTTCGACACGCCGTACTGGATGGGCAAATTGAGGCTGTCGCCGATATTCCGCTTTGGTTCGAGCGCGCCGTTCAACATCTCGATCGGCGGAAATGACCGCAACCTCGACGACATCAGCAACGACCGGCCGATCTATAACGGCGATGTCAGCGACATCAACTGGCGGCAGTTCAGTTCGGGCTACCCGAAAGAGCTGGCCGACCGCTTATCGCTGGCCCCGATCGGCAGTCCCGGCAACCTGCCGCGAAATGCCGGCAACGGGCCGCGTTACTATATCTTTGACCTGAACGTCAGCCGCCAGTTCAAGTTCACCGAACGCTACAGGCTTCGCCCGTCGATCGAGTTCGGCAATATCCTGAACATGGCCGTCTTCAGTTTTGGATCGAACTATATCGATTTTGCCGACCTCAACGCGGCCGACAATTCGGCATCGCCGACGCCGGCACAGATCCAGATCCAGGCCGGTGCCCGCGATCGGTTCCTGGTCCCGACCCGCACTTTCCGCCCGCGGCAGATCCGCCTCGGCATCAGGTTCGATTTCTAAGGGGCGTCGGGCCGCTGTCTAGAGGGTGTGCCGGGCGTTCCTGCTGCTTTTGAGAAGTTCGCAGACGACCTCGGCCACCTTCAGCGGTTCGACCGGTTTGGAAAGATGGACCTGGAATCCTGATTCGAGCGCGGCGCGGCGGTCCTGTTCGCGGGCATAGGCCGTAAGGGCGATCGACGGTGTGGCAGAAAGCATCGAGCGGCGTTCCCACTCGCGGACCTCGCGAATGAATGCATAGCCGTCGCGGCCGGGCATTCCGATATCAGAAATTATCACCTGCGGCCGCCAAGCCTTTACGATCTCGAGGGCGTCGGCGGCCGAACCTGCTTCTTCAACACCTGCGTCACACCGCTCGAGCGTCAGCCTCAAGATCTCTCGCGTGTCTTCCTCATCATCGATTATCAGCACGCGTGCGCCGTCGAATTTCGGAAAATCGCCTGCAATAACGGACGGCTCCGGGGACGTCTGCTCCTCGGGCCTAACGGCGAGGGCCGCCGACGGCAATGTGACGATGAATGTCGAACCCTGGCCCTCGCCGCCGCTCTCGACCGCGACCGTGCCGCCGTGCAGCTCGACCAGGTGGCGGACGATAGCCAGCCCGAGTCCGAGGCCGCTGAAATTTCGCGTGATAGAACCGTCGGCCTGCCTGAACCTGTCAAAGACAAAGGGCAGAAAATCGGGGCTGACACCGCGTCCGGTGTCACTGACCGTGACGGCCGTCGCATCGCCCCGGCCATCGACCCTGACCGAAACGCTGCCGCCGGCAGGCGTGAATTTGATGGCGTTCGAGAGCAGGTTCCAGACGACCTGCTGCAGCCGGTCGGCATCGCCAGTGACGGGCGACACGGCACGGCCAAAGCTTACGTCCAGCTCGATGCCTTTGGCCGCGGCGGCCGGGCGCAGGCTCTCGGTGGCATTATTGACGACCGGGCCGAGGTCAACGAGGGCGACGGCGAGCTGCAGCTTGCCGGTGATGATACGCGAAACGTCGAGCAGGTCCTCGATCAGCTGCGATTGGGCCCGCGCTCCGCGTTCGATGGCATCGACGGCCCGGGCCGTGATCTCAGCCGGCAGTGTCTCGTCCCTCAGCACTGCGACCCAGCCGATGATGGAATTGAGCGGTGTCCGCAGTTCGTGCGAGACGGTCGCCAGAAACTCGTCCTTGAGCCGGTTTGCCTCCTCGGCCTGCAGCCGCAGGTGAAGTTCTGTGTCCAGCTCGCGTTCGCGTTTCAGCTCGAGCATCTTTCGCTCGGTGATATCGACCTGTGCCGCGACACAGCTGATGATGTTGCCCTCGCTGTCAAAGACCGGCGAGGCATAGCCATAGATGGTGATGCGCGAACCGTCGGCCCGCTCTATCTCGATCTCTTCGTTGAGAACGCTCTGGCGCATCGCGACCGCACGCTGCATCGGCATCTCGTGCGCGGCAAGCTGCCGGCCGTTCTTGCGGTGAATATAGGCAAGCTGGTGTTGATTGAGCGAGATGTTCTCGCCCGGCTCGACACCGACCATTTTCGAGAGTGCCGGATTGGCAAAGATGACGTTGCACGACGCGTCCTGCGCGACGGCAATGCCGACCGGCGAAATGTCGATGACCGCCTGCAGTTCGTTGAGACGCTTGACGAGTTCGCTGTTGACCTTGTTCAGCTCGGCGTTCAGCGTTTCGATGCGCAGTTCGTCCTGCTTGCGTTTGGTGACGTCGTAATCGACGCCGATCAGGCGGGTCGGCCGCGCCCCGTCCCGAAAAATGCGGCCGCCGACGGCGATCCAGCGTATCTCGCCATCGCTGACACGCCGGATGCGAAACTCATCGTGAAACTCGCGGTCGCCGCGGTCGATCGCGGCCCGGACATTGGCTATCGCCGTTTCGCGGTCCTCGGGCAGGATCATCTCGACCCAATCCTCGATCGTGGCGCGGCCGGCATCGCCTTCCAGTCCGACCAGCCTCAGCACGCCCTCTGACCACGCGACCTCGCCTGTTGACGGCGTCCATTCCCAAACGCCGACACCGGCCGATATCTGGGCCAGGCGTGATCTTTCTTCGCTTTCCTTGAGTGCCTCGGCCGCCTCGCGTTCGACCGTTTCAGCGCGGGTCTCGGTCCGGGTCAGTTCGGCCTTTATCCGGCGCCGCTCGGCGGCGACCCACGCGATGAACGTACCGGTCGCGACGAGCAGGATGAACTGGAAGAATTCGGACGGCCCGGCAAACCCGAACGTATGCCTCGGCTGAACGAACAGGTAGTTCGACACTACGGCCCCGATCACCATAGCCGTCATGCCCGACCTGAATCCCGCATAGAAGGCCGCGGCGGCGACCGCCGGCAAAAGCAGGATGAACGGCAGTTCGGTGCCGAGTATCGGCATGAACAGCTGCCGCAACGCCGAACCGATGACGACCGCTGCGACCGCTATGCCGTATCGAAATAAAAAGCTTTTGAAGCGTGGGCCCATTGTCGAAGGCTTGAGAGCCGACATAGAAAAAAACTGGGAAATCAATAAAAGAGCGGTATGCCCGGCCGCGTCGGCCAGAGCCCGAAAGGCGGCAATTATTATATCACCGGCAGGCCCGCGTGAAACGACAAATCGACCTGTATCAGACCCGATCTTTTGAAATGAACAGATAACGGCGTTCGGACATCGGCAGCAGCTGTTCACTGACCTCGATGCCCTTTGAACGAAGCTCCTGCCCAAGTTCCGGGCCGCCGAAAAACGCCAGTTTGCAGCCGGCCGACCATTTGATCAGCCGCGGCAGGTTGGCCGCAAATCTATCGATCGCCCGGCACGTGACGATGTCCACGTCGGGCCGATTCACCTCGGCAAATTGCCCGTGCAGCACCTCGGCTCGGCCTCGGAGGCCGAGGCTGCCGGCCACCCGCCGAAGAAATTCGGCCTTTTTCGACTTTGATTCGATAAGTGCGGCACTTATGTCGCGGCGGACAACGAGGCACGGCACTGACGGCAGGCCGCCGCCCGCTCCGACATCGGCAATGCGGGCGTTGATCGGCAAATGTTCGAGCAGAGCGAGAGATTCGAGTACGTGGCGGACCGCAAATTCCTCGGCCGGACACGGAGCAACGAGATGCAGCAGCGGATTGGCCTCGATGACTGCCTCGTAAAACTCCGCCAGGGCACAGCGTGCCTCGTCATTCAGCGAAAGCCCGAAAGCAGCCTGATGCCGCGTAAGGGCATCCAGAAATCTATCACGGGTCGGTGCGGTGTCCATGCGGCCAGTATCCTATTCGGCAGTCTTGTTCTCGGCGATGTGCAATGCCAATTCGACCCGGTTGCTGAGGTTTTTCTTGTCCAGGATGCGGCTGATGTGGCCCTCGACGGTCCGCAGGCTCAGGTTCAGTTCGCTGGCGATCTCTTTATTGCTCAAACCGCGGGCGACAGCCTTGGCGACACGCCATTCGGCATCGGTCAGGTCCTCGTCTCGCTGGAACTCGGCCTCGCGGGTGTTCTCGCCGAACAGCATCGCAAGGTCCGCATGCGTTCGCTCGACACGGTCGAGTATCGACGCCGTGACCGCCAAAAGCTCTTCAGGCTCGAACGGTTTGGTCATATACGCATCGACACCGCTGCGAAATCCGACGATGCGGTCGGCAAGCTCGTCCTTTGCCGTCAGAAAGATGACCGGCACGAGCCGCGTCCGGGCACTCGACCTGACCTTTTGCAGGAACTGATAGCCGTCCATCCCGGGCATTCTGATATCGCTGATGATAAGGTCGGGAACGCGTTCGGCGATGCGGACCAGGGCGTCGCCTGCACGCCGCGATGTCGTGACCGCATAGCCCTCTGCCCTGAGCGTTTCGGACACCGCGAGCAGCAGGCCCGGGTCATCATCTACTATCAGAACGCGCTTTGGCATTGTTATTCTTTCTGCTGGCCTGCAGCCGAGCAGCCGCCGCTGCCGGCAACGGGCAGCCTGATCGTGAACGTGCTGCCGCGGCCGACCTCTGTATCGACGCCGATGGTGCCGCCCATTTGGGTGATCACATTGCGAGCGAGGTAAAGCCCGAGTCCGACGCCCGAGACCTCAGCATCGCTCAGCTCGCCCGTATCAGCACTCATTTCAGCCCGGCCGCGGTGAAATTTGTCGAATAGCCGCGGGATATCTTCCGCGGCTATTCCGGGACCGTTGTCCGAAACTCCGATCGCCGCCATTTCGCCGTCGAGCCAGGCCGACAGCGTAATAGTTCCGCCGTCCGCCGTATATTTTATAGCGTTCTCGATCAGGTTGGCGAGAACCCGCCGCAATGCCCGCGAATCCGCACAGACCGGCGGCAGCGGGCTGAACGGCTCGGTCATCAGTGTATGCCGGCGTTTATCGGCTGATGCCTTTTCGCTGAGGATGCTCGCCTCGACGACCGTAGCAATATCGACCTTTTCTATATTCAACTTGAAAACGCCGCCCTCGATCCGCGACAGGTCAAGCAGGTTGAGCACCAGGTCGATCTGGCGGTCGCACTCGACCGATATCGTTTCGAGATATTCGCGGCGCTTTTCGTCGCTCAGCTCGCCGCGCATCAGCAGCCTTGTCAATGCCTTGATCGTGGTCAGCGGTGTCCGCAGCTCGTG
>JAEWCE010000122.1 GCA_023390785.1 Pseudomonadota bacterium | reverse complement strand
ACACCAAGGGCTCCAAGGTGGCGCTGGTCTACGGGCAGATGAACGAGCCGCCGGGCGCGCGCATGCGCGTGGCGCTCTCGGGCCTGACGGTCGCGGAGTATTTCCGCGACGAGGCAGGCCAGGACGTGCTGTTCTTCGTCGACAACATCTTCCGCTTCACCCAGGCGGGCGCCGAGATGTCGGCCCTGCTCGGACGTATTCCTTCGGCCGTGGGCTACCAGCCGACGCTGGCCACCGACATGGGCGCGCTGCAGGAGCGCATCACCACCACCAACAAGGGCTCGATCACCTCGGTGCAGGCCATTTACGTGCCGGCCGACGATTTGACCGACCCGGCGCCGGCGACCTCGTTCGCCCACCTCGATTCGACGACGACGCTGAACCGCGCCATCTCCGAAAAGGGCATCTATCCGGCGGTGGACCCGCTCGATTCGACCTCGCGCATGCTCGACGCCAACATCGTCGGGCAGGAGCATTACGACGTGGCCCGCGCCGTGCAGGCGATCCTGCAGCGCTACAAGGCGCTGCAGGACATCATCGCCATCCTGGGCATGGACGAGCTTTCGGAAGAGGACAAGCTGACGGTGGCGCGCGCCCGCAAGGTGGAGCGCTTCATGAGCCAGCCGTTCCACGTGGCCGAGGCGTTCACCGGTACCCCGGGCGTGTTCGTGGCGATCGAAGACACCATCAAGGGCTTCAAGGGCCTGGTGAACGGCGACTACGACCACCTGCCCGAAGCGGCGTTCTACATGGTCGGCACCATCGATGATGCCGTCAAGAAGGCGCAGAAGCTCGCCGCCGCGGCGTAACAGAAGCGAATAGCGAATAGGGAGTAGCGAATAGGGAAGTGACGGCAGCGCGAGTTCCACTCGCTACTCGCTACTCGCTACTCGCTAATTGAAGCATGGCCGATGGCGTCAAGATCGAGATCGTCTCTCCCGAGCGGCTGGTGATCAGCCAGCAGGTGGCGTCCGTCACCGTGCCCGGGAGCGAGGGCTATTTCACCGTGCTCGGCGAGCATGCGCCGCTGATGTCGGTGCTGAAGCCCGGCTTCATCACCGTCACCGACCTCAGCAACGTCGCGCATGTCTTCTATGTCAGCGGCGGCTTTGCCGATGTGGCGCCGACGGGGCTGACGATCCTTGCCGAAGATGCCCGCCCGGTGGCCGATTTCAATCGCACCGAAATCGAGGCGCTGATCGCCTCCGGGCAGACCGAGCTCGAGGCGGCGACCACGTCGGTCGAGCAGGATCGGCTGACCAACCAGCTCAATGCCTGGCGCAATCTGCTGGTGGACGCGCAGGCGAGCGGAGCGCCGGCCGCCCACTAGGGCGCTCGCACCTTTCGCAATCGGACAAGCAAGGGCGTCCTCAGGGGCGCCCTTTGTGTTTCATCGTCGCCAGGATTCACCCAAACTTAACGACGTTCTCGGCAGGGTGCCTGCCGGGAATGCATGTTCGATCCGGTGATGCCGAAAGCACCGCCGTACCTGCCCAGGAGGGCATTTTGCTGCGCTCGCTCGCCGGTGCTCCGGCGGCGGTGGAGTGCTCCACGGGTGTCATCAATTGCCGGGCCGGTGCCGCTCGGTTCGTGGAGTTTTCGTCGACATGTCTTTCCGCCTGCATAGTCTCGCCGCCGTTGCGGCCCTCGCCCTGCTGGTGCCCGCCGCGGCCCTCGCTGCCGACAACGAATTCACGCCGCAACTGACCGAACTGGCCAAGGGCCAGCTTCGCCAGATCGCCGAGAACCCGGTGCTGATAGACGCTATCCGCGCCCAGAACGCGGCGAGCTCGGGCTACGACCAGGCCAAGATCGACGCGCTCGACAAGCAGTGGCGCGCCGAGGTGGACGCCGCCGACAAGCCGCTGATCAACGCCACGCTGGGCACCGACGCGTCGAAATTCCTCGATGCCGAGCTCGAGAAGTCGGCGGGGCTGATCACCGAGATCTTCGCCACCGACGCCAAAGGCCTCAACGCCGCGCAGGCAACGATGACGTCCGACTACTGGCAGGGCGACGAGGACAAATTCACCAAGAGCTTCGGGGCCGGCGCCGACGCGATCTTCATCGGCGACATCGAGCAGGACGAGTCGACGCAGACCTACCAGAGCCAGGTGTCGATCACCGTCACCGACCCCGCCACGGGCGCGCCGATCGGCTCGATCACCGCCGGCATCGACGTCGGCAAGCTCTAAGTCAGACACGACTCCAGAAGGATGCCGCGCATGAAACTCCGTATGACCCTCGCACCGGCCATTCTGTTGCCGGTGACGGCGACCATCTTTCTGGTGGTGGCCTTCGCCATGGTGCTCTCGTCGTTGAGCAACATGTCGCAGGTCGAAGACACGCTGCGCGACCAGCAGGATCAGATGATCCAGGTGCTCGCGCAGCAATTTGCCGGCAGCGTTCGCTTCGCCAAGATGGACGTGGTCACGGCCGCGCTCGAGAATTACCAGAAGGAGCCGGAATTCGGCCTCGCGGCGGCTGGCGCCGTTGATGCGCAGGGCAAGTCGCTGCTCGATTTCGGCGGCCGCGCCGATCTTGCCGAGACCACGGCCAAGGTCGCCGCCGACGCACTCAAGAACAACGCTCTATCGTCGCTGGTGGCTGGCAATTACCACTACGCTGCCTATCCGGCCTACTACGGCAAGGACAACGCACTGGTCGGTGCGGTGGTGATGGTGTGGGACGTGTCATTGCGGCGGGCGGCGATCATCGCGGCGCAGACGCAGAACGGTCTGCTGGCGATGGGCATCGCGGCCGTCGGGCTCGTCTGCCTGGCGCTGTTCCTGATGTGGCGGGTGACGCGGCCGATCAGGGCGCTGACCGCCGCCTCCACGGCGCTGGCCGAGGGCCAGGTGGACACCGAGATCAGTGGCGCCAGCCGGCGTGACGAACTGGGCGACCTCGCGGCGGCACTGGCGGTGTTCCGCGACAATACGCTGAAGGTGCGGCAGATGACCGACGACGAAGCCCGCCGCATCGTCGAGGATCAGGCAGCGCGGCAGCGCATGATGAGTGAACTGCAGGAGGCGTTTGGCCAGGTGGTGGACGCAGCCATCGCCGGCGACTTCTCGCGGCGCGTCGCCGCCAGTTTCCCTGACAGCGAGCTCAATGCGCTGGCCAAGAGCGTCAACGCTTTGGTCGATACCGCCGATCGCGGCCTCAAGGAGACCGGGGTGGTGCTGGCGGCGCTTGCCGGCGCCGACCTGTCGCTGCGTATGGAGGGCAACTACAAGGGCGCCTTCGCGCAGCTGCAGCACGATACCAATGCGGTGGCCGACAAGCTCACCGGCATCGTCGGCCGCCTGCAGAAGACGTCGTTCGACCTCAAGACCGCGACAGGCGAGATCCTCGCCGGCGCCAACGCCCTCAGCGAGCGCACCACCAAGCAGGCGGCGACCATCGAGGAGACGTCGGCGGCGATGGAGCAGCTTGCCGACACCGTGCTCAAGAATTCCGAGCGCGCCGGTTCCGCCTCCGAGAATGCCGCAGCGGTCACCGAGGCGGCGACCGCAGGCGGCGCGGTGATGCTCGAGGCCAACCAGGCGATGGAACGGATCACCGCCTCGTCGGGCAAGATCTCCAACATCATCGGGCTCATCGACGACATCGCCTTCCAGACCAACCTGCTGGCGCTCAATGCGTCGGTGGAGGCGGCGCGCGCCGGCGAGGCGGGCAAGGGCTTTGCCGTCGTCGCCATCGAAGTCAGGCGCCTGGCGCAGTCGGCGGCAGAAGCCTCCTCCGAGATCAAGGGCCTCATCGAGCAATCGGCGAGCGAAGTCTCCGCCGGCACGCGGCTTGTTTCGGAAGCGGCGGCCAAGCTCGACGGCATGCTGGACGCCATCCGCCGCAACCACAGCCTGCTCGAATCGATCGCCTTCGAAAGCCGCGAACAGGCCACGGCCATCGCCGAGGTCAACACCGCCGTGCGGCAGATGGACGAGATGACCCAGCACAACGCCGCCCTGGTCGAAGAGACCAATGCGGCGATCGAGCAGACCGAAGCGCAGGCGGTGGAACTCGACCAGGTGGTCGCCATCTTCCATCTGGGCGAAGACGAAACGGCCGCCCGGCCATCGGCGCCGCAACATGCCAAGGCCCGGCACTCGGCCAAGGTCAAGCATGCCGCCAAGACCTATCTCAGCGACGGCAATGCGGCGCTCGACTGGGCGGAATTCTGAGGCGCTTTACCCGGAATTAAGCCTGATCGGAGATTATCAACAGCGGGAATGCACTCGACTGCCTGGGTCTGGATGCGGCCGGCTTCGGCCCGCTTTGCGGGTTGCCTGCTTTCCCTCCACCACATTCGAGTGTCGGCCCGACGGTCCGCAGAACGCGGGCCCAGGCGTCAAGAGGCTCGGAGCATAAAGCCATGATTGAGGTTGGGGCGGCGACAGCCGCGAAGGCGGCCCGCAGCGGCCGCGGCATCTCCATGCGGTTCGGCACGCTGGTGATGGGGCTGTCCGCGGTGGTGATCGCGCTGGGGCTGGCGGTCGCCGGCAGCAGCCTTTGGGTGTCGGAGAGCTTCAAGGAGAATGCTGCCGACTCGGCCACCCTGATGCAGGCCATGCGCAACCAGGTCACCGCCGACATGTACCACGATACGCTGCGTGGAGTGGTGTTCCGCGCCATGTACGCGGCGATCAATTACGACACGGCGATGGTCAAGAGTGCCAAGGCCGAGCTCGAGGAATACAGCGCCAGCTTCCGCGCCGTCATCGCGGCGCAACAGCCGCTCGACCTGCCGGCCGACGTGCGCAAGGCGGTCGACAGTCTGGCGGCGCCGCTCGAGGACTACATCGCCGGCGCTACGGCGGTGGTCGACAAGACGGTCGATGGCGACGTGCAGGGGGCGACGGCCGTGCTGCCGGCGTTCGACGAGAAATTCAAGGCGCTGGAAGGCAAGATGGACCACGCCAGCGATTCCATCGCGGCCTACAACGACCAGCTCACCCAGCAGACCGAGGCCGTGGCGCGATCGGCCGACATCACCAACTGGGCGGGCGTCGTGGTCAGCCTGATCCTCGGGGTCGCCATGATCCTGCTGGCCCGTCGCTTCGTCGCGCGGCCGCTCAGCGCCACGACGCAGAGCCTGTCGCGGCTCGCCGGCGGCGAGCTCGATGTCGAGGTCAGGGCCAACCAGCCGATCGTCGAACTGGCCGAAATGGGGCGCACCGTCGAAGTGTTCCGCGACGCCATCAAGTCGCGGGTCGAACTCAGCCAGCAGGCCGAGGCCGCAGCCGCGGTCAATGTGCAGCGGGTGGAACAGACCGGCGCGCTCAACAGCGAGCTCAGCGAGGTGGTTGGCGCGGCGATTCTCGGCGACTTCTCGCGTCGTGTCGGGGTGCATTATGCCGATCCCGAACTCAACACGCTGGCGCAAAGCGTCAACAACCTGGTCGAGACGGTCGACCGCGGCATCAGCGAAACCGGCTCGGTGCTGTCGGCGCTGGCCGATGCCGATCTCACCAAGCGCATGAATGGCCAATATGCCGGCGCGCTGGCGCGGCTCAAGGACGATACCAACGCGGTGGGCGACAAGCTGGCCGAAGTGGTGAGCCAGCTGCGCAGCACGTCGCGGACGCTGAAAACGGCAACCGGCGAGATCCTTGCCGGCGCCAACGACCTCAGCGAGCGTACCACCAAGCAGGCGGCGACGATCGAAGAGACGTCGGCGGCGATGGAGCAACTGGCTTCGACGGTGGCACAGAACGCCACCCGGGCGCAGGAGGCGAGCGCCAGTGCCGAGAACGTGACCAACACCGCCGAGGCCGGGGGCCAGGTGATGCTCAAGGCCACCGAAGCGATGGAGCGGATCACGGCGTCGTCGGGCAAGATCTCCAACATCATCGGGCTGATCGACGACATCGCCTTCCAGACCAACCTATTGGCGCTCAACGCCTCGGTCGAAGCGGCGCGTGCCGGCGAGGCCGGCAAGGGCTTTGCGGTGGTCGCGGTCGAGGTCAGGCGGTTGGCGCAGTCGGCGGCCGAGGCCTCGAGCGAGGTCAAGGCGTTGATCGAGCAGTCGGGAACCGAAGTCGCCGGCGGCTCCAAGCTGGTGGCCGAGGCGGCCAGCAAACTCGAAGCGATGCTCGATGGGGCGCGACGCAATCATGAGCTGCTCGCCGGCATCGCGCGCGAAAGCCGGGAGCAGGCGGCCTCGATCGAGGAGGTCAATGTCGCGGTGCGCACGCTCGATGAGATGACGCAACACAACGCGGCGCTGGTGGAAGAGACCAATGCCGCGATCGAGCAGACCGAGGCGCAGGCGGCGGAGCTCGACCGCATCGTCGATATCTTCACTATCGCCGATCCCTCGCAGCGCGCCCCCAAGCCCATGCCTCGCGACAACAAGGGCATCAAGGAACGGGTGAAGAGCGCGGCACGCTCATATCTCAGCGAGGGCAATGCGGCGATCGACAAGGACTGGGAAGAGTTCTGAGCGGCCGCACCGCAACGAACTTCGCAGGGGGCACCGCGGCGCCCCTTGTTGCAGGTGACGCCCGGCAACGGCATCGGCCGGCGCAGGTAGCGGGTAGGACATGCCGACCCGCCGTTCCCGGGACGTAACCTCTCGTTAGCCCTACTGACCTATCGTCCTTGCCACTGTCCGGCGCTGCCGGCGCGTGCCGTTGGGGGGAACGCCATGAAGCTCATTCCGTCGCTTAAGCTGTCGCAGAAGCTGCCGCTGGCGTTGATCGGCTCGGCCATCGTGGTCGGCGCCGGGGTCGGCATTGCCTCCTATCTCATCGCCTCCTCGGCCCTCGAAGCGCAGGCCCGGCAGAACCTCGATACCATCGCCTTCGAGCGCGCCGCGGCGCTCAGCACCTATCTGCAGGGCGCCGAATCGAACCTCATCGACCTCTCGAAGTCCGAAAACACGCAGCAGGCGATCACCAATTTCGGCATGGCCTGGCTGCGCATGACCAATCCTGCGACCGGCGACGATGCCGCCACCACGCTGCAGAAGGCCTTCATCACCGACAATCCGAATCCGCCCGACAAGCGCGACCTGCTCGACAAGCCCGATGGGCTGAACCCCGGCTACGCGATCGTGCATGCGCACTACCAGCCGATCTTCCGCGAGAAGCTGCTGGCCCAGGGTTACCACGACCTCTATCTGTTCGATCTCGACGGCAATCTGGTCTATTCGACCGAAAAGCTCGACGATTTCGCCACCAATTTCGCCGAGGGCAGCAAGGGCAAGTTCGCTGCTTCGCCGCTTGGAAATGCCTATCGCGAGGCGCTGAGGCAGGACAAGCCCGGCCAACTGGTGTTCGGCGATTTCGCGCCCTATGCCGCCGACGGCGGCGCGCCGCGCGCCTTCCTCGCCTCAGCCGTGTTCGACAGCAGCGACGCCAAGGTCGGGGTGGTCGCCGCCGCCATCGGCAGCGAGCGGCTCGACAAGGTGATCGGCAACCGCCAGGGCCTGGGACAGACCGGCGACACCTTCATCGTCGGCGACGATGGCCGGGCGCGCTCCAATTCCAGCTTCACGCCCGAAGACGACGTGTTGAAGCCGACGCTGTTCAACGGCTACATCAAGGATGCCACCGCCGGAATTCCCAGCAGGACCGAGGGTACGTTCCGCGGCGCCGACGTGCTGGCGTCCGCCGCGCCGGTCGATGTCACCGCCGATCATGGCTGGGCGCTGGTCGCGGCGATGGACAAGGCCGAGGTGTTCGCTTCGGTCGGCCGGCTGGCGACCTTCATGGCCGGAATCGGCGGTGCCCTGTTGCTGGCCGTGGCGCTGCTCGGCTGGCTGTTCGCCCGGGCTATCACCCGGCCGCTCACCCGGTTGACCGCCGGTATGGGCGAGTTGGCCGAGGGCAATCTCGAGGTCGAGATCGAGGGCGGCGCGCGCAATGACGAAATCGGCGCCATGGCCAAGACGGTCGAGGTGTTCCGCGCCAATGCCCGCCGCGTGGCCGAAATGAGCGAGGACGAGCGCGCCTCGGGCGAGCGCCGGGCGCAGGAGCGCAGCGACATGATGCAGCGGCTGCAGCGCGCCTTCGGCGAGGTTGTGGATGCCGCGGTCAGGGGCGATTTCAGCAAGCGCGTGCAGTCCGAGTTCCCGGACGCCGAGCTCAACAGCCTCGCGCGCTCGGTGAACAACCTGGTGGAGACGGTGGACCGCGGCCTCAGCGAGACCGGCGAGGTGCTGTCGGCCCTGGCCCATACCGACCTGACGCGGCGCATGACCGGCGCCTATGAGGGCGCCTTCGGCCGGCTTCGCGACGACACCAACAATGTCTGCGAGACGCTCAGCGACGTCGTCCACAAGCTGCGGGAAACTTCGGGGCGGCTGAAGACCGCGACCGGCGAAATGCTCAGCGGCGCCAATGACCTCAGCGAGCGCACCACCAAGCAGGCGGCAACGATCGAAGAGACGTCGGCGGCGATGGAGCAGCTCGGTTCGACCGTGACCGAGAATGCGCACCGGGCGCAGGCGGCAAGCGCCAAGGCGCAGGCCGTCAGCGCCACCGCCACCGAGGGTGGGCAGGTGATGGAGCGCGCCACTGAAGCGATGGAGCGCATCACCGCCTCGTCGGGCAAGATCTCCAACATCATCGGGCTGATCGACGACATCGCCTTCCAGACCAATTTGCTGGCGCTCAACGCCTCGGTCGAGGCGGCGCGTGCCGGCGAAGCGGGCAAGGGCTTTGCCGTGGTCGCAGTCGAGGTCCGCCGGCTGGCGCAGTCGGCGGCGCAGGCCTCGAGCGAGGTGAAGGGGCTGATCGAGCAGTCGGGCATCGAGGTCAGCGGCGGCAGCAGGCTCGTCGCCGAGGCGGCGCAGAAGCTGGTCGCCATGCTGGACGCCGCAAAGGAATCGAGCAGTTTGATCGAAGGCATCGCCACAGCCAGCCGCGACCAGGCCGCCGCGATTGCCGATGTCGGCTCCGCCGTGCGCACCCTCGACGAGATGACGCAGCATAATGCCGCGCTGGTGGAACAGACCAACGCCGCCATCGAGCAGGCCGAGGGCCAGGCCACGGCGCTCGACCACATCGTCGACATCTTCAATGTCGGCGAAACGGCGGCTCCGGCGGCCTCGGTCCGCAGCGCCCGCCCGGCGCCGTCCGCGGCGCCGGCCCGCAAGCAGCCAAAGGCCTATGTGGCGCAGGGCAACGCCGCACTGGCCGAGGAATGGAACGAGTTCTGACGGCCGCGCCGCCTGCATTTCCGGCCCGCCGGGTCGGTACATAACCGATCGTTAGCCCTACTGACCGTATCGTCCTTGCCGCCGCCGGTGCATCGCCGGCGCGCGTCCTTGGGGGGATTGCATGAAGCTCGTTCCGTCGCTCAAGCTGTCGCAGAAGCTGCCGCTGGCGCTGGTCGGCTCGGCCATCGTGGTCGGCGCCGGCATCGGCATTGCGTCCTACCTCATCGCGTCGTCGGCCCTGGTCGGCCAGGCCCGGCAGAACCTCGACACCATCGCATTCGAACGCGCCAACCAGCTCAGCACTCATATCCGCGAGATCGAAAGCGACCTGCTGAAGACGGCCAAGAACGACAACACGCTGTTCGCCATCAGCAATTTCGCCAAGGCATGGCGCGGCCTCGACAATCCCAGCCTGGGCGGCAGCGCCGCCGCGACGCTGCAGGGTGCCTTCCTCACCGCCGAGCCCGACAAGCGCATCGACATCGACAAGGTTGTCGGGCTGACGCCGGCCTATGCAGTCAACCACACGCACTACCAGCCGGTGTTCCGCGAGCAGATCGAGGAGCAGGGCTACCACGACCTGTATCTGTTCGATCTCGAGGGCCACCTCGTCTACACCACGCGCAAGGCCGACGATTTCGCCACGCTGTTCGCCGAGGGCAGCGGCGGCAAATATGCCGACAGCACATTGGGCAAGCTCTATCGGGCGGCGGCGGGCGACGACAAGGTGGGCGACCTGCTGTTCGCCGACTTCGCGCCCTATGCCGCCAATGGCAATGCGCCGCTCGCCTTCTTTGCGACGCCCCTGTTCGATGCCACCGATGCCAAGGTCGGGGTGATGGCGATCTCGATCGCGCCCGAAGGGCTGGGCAAGGTGATCGGCTACCGCCAGGGCCTGGGGCAGACCGGCGACGTGATCATCGTCGGTGCCGATGGACTGGCGCGATCCGATTCGGGCTTCACCGACGACAATGACGTGCTGCAGCCGACTGCCTATGATGCGACCATCCAGAAGGCCGTCGACGGCATTCCCGGGAGCACCGAGCTCGCCGATTTCCGTGGCAACGCGGTGATCGCAGCGGCCGCCCCGGCGGACGTCACGGCGACGCTGAGCTGGGCCGTGGTGGCGGTGATGAACAAGGCCGAGATCTACGGTCCGGTGGCAGCCCTCACCACGCTGATGACCGGCATCGGCGGCGCGCTGCTCGCCATCGTGGCGCTGCTCGGCTGGCTGTTCGCGCGCAGCGTCACGCGGCCGATCACCCATCTCACCGCCGGCATGAATGCGCTGGCGGCCGGCGACCTCGATGTCGACGTCGCGGGCGCCGACAAGACCGACGAGTTGGGCGAAATGGCGCGCGCCGTCGAGGTGTTCCGCGCCAATGCCCGACAGGTGGCCGAGATGAGCGAAGGCGAGCGCGCCGCCTCGGAGCAGCGCCGGCAGGACCGCGCCGAGATGATGCAGAAGCTGCAGCGCGCCTTCGGCGAAGTGGTGGATGCCGCGGTCAGCGGCGACTTCAGCAAGCGGGTGCGCACCGAATTTCCCGACGCCGAGCTCAACAGCCTCGCGCGCTCGGTCAACAATCTGGTGGAGACGGTGGATCGCGGCCTCAGCGAAACCGGCGAGGTGCTGTCGGCGCTGGCGCGGACCGATCTCACGCAGCGGGTCACCGGCGAGTATGAGGGGGCATTCGGGCGGCTGCGGGACGATACCAACGGCGTCTGCGATACGCTGAGCCAGATCGTGGGCAGCCTGCGCGCCACCTCCGGCCAGCTCAAGACAGCGACGGGCGAGATGCTCAGCGGCGCCAATGATCTCAGCGAGCGCACCACCAAGCAGTCGGCGACGATCGAGGAGACGTCGGCGGCGATGGAGCAGCTCGGCTCGACGGTCGGCGACAATGCCCGGCGCGCCGAAGCGGCCAGCGCCAAGGCCCGCGCCGTCAGCGCCACCGCCACCGAGGGCGGCCTGGTGATGAACAAGGCCACCGAGGCGATGGAGCGGATCACCGCATCATCGGCCAAGATCTCCAACATCATCGGGCTGATCGACGACATCGCCTTCCAGGCCAATCAGCTGGCCCTCAACGCCTCGGTCGAAGCGGCACGCGCTGGCGAGGCCGGCAAGGGCTTCGCCGTAGTGGCCGTGGAAGTCCGCCGCCTGGCGCAGTCGGCGGCGCAGGCCTCGAGCGAGGTGAAGGGGCTGATCGAGCAGTCCGGCGCCGAGGTGACGAGCGGCTCGCGCCTCGTGGCCGAAGCGGCGCAGAAGCTGGTCGCCATGCTGGAGGCCGCCAAGGAATCGAGCAATCTGATCGAGGGCATCGCAACCGCCAGCCGCGACCAGGCGGCGGCCATCGCCGATGTCGGCTCGGCGGTTCGCATCCTCGACGAAATGACGCAGCACAACGCCGCGCTGGTCGAACAGACCAATGCCGCCATCGAGCAGACCGAAGCCCAGGCCAACGAGCTCGACCGCATTGTCGAGGTGTTCGCGCTGGATGACGAGGAGCAGCGGCGCGCGGCTTAGCAATCCGGCCGCCACCCCCGCGGAGTGTCATCCCCGCGAAAGCGGGGACCCAACTCACATTTTTGATCCAGCGGATATTTGGG
>JAEWCE010000098.1 GCA_023390785.1 Pseudomonadota bacterium | reverse complement strand
ACCGCCGCGCCGCGGCTGCAGCTTGCGCTGCTCGCTGACGGCAGCCGGCTCGAGACGCTGGTCGAGGACATGGCCAACGGCCAGGCCGAGCGGCTGTTCCCGGCGCTGGCTGAACTGCTGGGGCGCGCGCACACCGGCTACGCCGACCTGACCCGCATCGCGGTCACCACAGGCCCCGGCTCGTTCACCGGGCTCCGCATCGGGCTCAGCGCCGCGCGCGGCCTCGGGCTTGCGCTCGGCATTCCGGTGCTCGGCATTCCCTCGCTGCTGGCGCTGTCGCTTTCGGCGCAATGCACCCCGCTCGCCGTGCTGCTCGATGCCCGGCGCGACGAAGCCTATTTCCAGCTCTTTTCCGGACCGGGCATTCCGGTCGGGCCGCCGGCGCTGCTGCCGATGGACTCGGCGCGCGCCCGCGTACCGCACGGCGCCGAGCTCCACACCACGCCCTTCGTCGAAATCGGCGCGCTGGCCCGCTTCGCCATGACCGCCGATCCGGCGCGCTACCCGCCCGAGGCGGCCTACATCCGCGACGCCGACGCCAAGCCGCAGGAAAAATTCCGTGTCGCCCGGGTGCCGGCATGATGCTGCGCAGCTGGATGGCGCCGATGGGCCTGCATATCGAGCCGGCGACGCCGCGCGACGCCGACGCGGTGGCAAAGCTCCATGCCGCGAGCTTTTATCGCGGCTGGCCGCGCCAGGACATCGAAGCCTATATCATCGACCCCGATACGCCCACGCTGGTCGCCTGCGACGCCAGGCGCCGGGTGGTCGGCTTCGCCATGCTGCGCATCCTCGGCGACGACGTCGAGTTGATGACCATCGCGGTCGAGCCCAAATATCGCGGCAAGGGGCTGGGCCAGGCGCTGATGCGGGCCTGCTTCGAGGATTTGCTGATGACGCCCGCCCGGCGCATGGTGCTCGAGGTTGCCGCCGACAATCCGGCAGCCATCCGGCTCTACCAGAAGCTCGGCTTTACCAAGCTCTCCGAGCGCCAGGGCTATTATGCCCGCCCCGACGGCCAGCCGGCCACCGCACTGGTCATGGCCCGCAACCTGGAGTAGCGCGTTGTCGATGCTGAAGCCCGGCCACAGCGAGACCCTCGAGGAGCAATGCGTCAAGCAGGGCATGCGCATGACCGAGCAGCGCCGCGTCATCGCCCAGGTGATCGAGGCGGCCATCGACCATCCCGACGTCGAGGAGCTCTATCGTCGCGCCTCGGCACAGGATCCGCGCATCTCGCTGTCCACCGTGTACCGCACCCTCAATCTGTTCGAGGAAGCGGGCCTCGTCACCAAGCACGATTTCAAGGACGGCCGTGCCCGCTTCGAGCCGATCCCCGACGAGCACCACGACCATCTGATCGATATCCGCTCCGGCAAGGTCATCGAATTTCGCAACGAGGAGATCGAGGCCATCCAGGAGGTGATCGCCAAGCGCCTGGGCTATCGCCTCGTCGACCACCGCCTCGAGCTCTACGCCGTGCCGCTCAAATCCGAGCCCGACAAGTCATGACCGTCCGACCATGATCTTCAGAACGCTGTTCTTCATCTTCATCTTCGTGCCGTTCATGCTGGTCGGCATCCCGGTGCAGTTCGTCATCACCCGGCTCGGCCTGTTCTCGCCCTTGCTCACCATGGCCTTCCATCGCATCGGCTGCATATTCTGCGGCCTGCGTGTGAAAGTCATCGGCGAGCCCTTGCACAACCGGCCGACGCTGCTGCTCTCCAACCACATCAGCTGGACCGACATCGTCGCCATCGGCTCGGTGGCTGACGTCACCTTCGTCGCCAAGACCGGGGTGCGCGACACCTTCTTCGTCGGCTTCATGGCCTCGCTGCAGCGCACCCTCTATGTCGACTACAACCGCCGCGCCGACACCCGCCGCACCAGCGCCGAGATGGGGCAGCGCCTCGCCAGGAACGGCGCCGTGCTGCTGTTTGCCGAAGGCCACCGCGACCTCGGCGACCACGTGCAGCCGTTCCGCTCCGCGCTGGTCGGGGCCGCGCAGGCGGCCATGGTCGAGGGCGGTGCCAAGGACGTCGCGGTGCAGCCCGTCGCCATTGCCTATACGCATCTGCAGGGCCTGCCGGTGTCGCGCAACGAGCGCAGCGGCATTTCCGGCATGAACGCCCGTGGCTTCAAGGCCGTGGTCGCGGGCATCCTCGGCTCCGGCGTGAAGGACATCACCATCGCCTTCGGCGCCCCCATTCCGATGTCGGCTGAAACCGACCGCAAGCAGATCACCAAGCTCGCCGAGGACCAGGTCCGCCGCATGCTGGTGGCGCTCAACCGCCACGAGGACATCGGCCGGCTGATGCAGGTGCCCGCCGCGGCACAGCCGGCGAACGCCTAGCCCCCGGTCCGCTCACGCATCCGCGATGCAGAACGGGTTGCCCTCGGGATCGCGCAGCGTGGTGTAGCTGGCCTCGCGCCGCCACAAGGTGGCGCCGAGCCGGAGCAGACGCTGCACCTCGGCGTCGCGATCGGGCGCGCTCAGATCGAGATGGATGCGGTTGCGAAACGGCCGCGGGCCTTGCCGCCGGTGGAAGCACAAGGTCGGCCCGGGCCCGTCGACCATCACCACCGGGTCGGTCTCGGGCGTAAGGCCCTGCGCCGCGAGCCGCGCGATTTCATCTGCGTCGTAGGCGCGCACCACATAGCCTTCCGCTACCGCCGCCCAGAACCGGGCGAGCCGCGCCGGATGGTCGGCATCGACCACGATTTCCTTGAGCCTTGCCACCACTGCCTCCTCTCTTGCCGGGCCGGGTGCGGCCGGGATGACACCCGCCGGGTGAGGGTGTATTCACCCCCGCCATGACCGAAGCCAGCGAAATCCGCCCCAAGAAGCTGTTCATCAAGACCTATGGGTGCCAGATGAACGTCTATGACAGCGACCGCATGGCGGATGCCCTGGCGCCACACGGCTATGAGCCGACCCCGGTGCTCGACGATGCCGACCTCGTCGTGCTTAACACCTGCCACATCCGCGAAAAGGCCTCCGAGAAGGTGTTTTCCGAGCTCGGGCGGCTGGCCGAGCTCCGCCGGGACGGGCGCAATTTCATGATCGGCGTCGCCGGCTGCGTGGCGCAGGCCGAGGGCGAGGAGATCGCCCGCCGCTCGAAGGCCGTCGACATGGTCTTCGGCCCGCAATCCTACCACCGCCTGCCCGAGCTGGTGGCCCGCGTCGGCCGCGGCGAAAAGGTCGTCGAGACCGAGTTCCCGGCCGAGGACAAGTTCGCGCATCTGCCGGCGCCCGAGCCCAGGGTGATCCGCAGCCGCGGTCTCACCGCCTTCCTCACCGTGCAGGAGGGCTGCGACAAATTCTGCTCGTTCTGCGTCGTCCCCTATACGCGCGGCGCCGAACAGAGCCGCCCGCTCGAGCAGGTGCTGGCCGAGGCCCGCACCCTGGTCGATGCCGGCGTGCGCGAGCTGACATTGCTCGGCCAGAACGTCAACGCCTGGCATGGCCTCGATGCCGGTGGCCGCAGCGTCGGCCTGGGCGAACTTTGCGCCCGGCTGGCCGCGATCGAGGGACTCGCCCGTATCCGCTACACCACCAGCCACCCGCTCGACATGTCCGACGCGCTGATCGCCGCGCATCGCGATAACCCCAAGCTGATGCCGTACCTGCACCTGCCGGTGCAGTCGGGCTCCGACCGCATCCTCGACCTCATGAACCGCAAGCACACGGGCGACGAGTACCGCCGCCTGATCGAGCGCATCCGCAAGGCCCAGCCCAACCTCGCCCTCTCGTCCGACTTCATCGTCGGCTTCCCCGGCGAGACGGACGCGGAGTTCGAGGAGACCATGCGGCTCGTCTCCGACGTGGGCTTCGCGAGCTCCTTCTCGTTCAAGTACAGCCCCCGCCCCGGCACGCCGGCGGCGGAGATCGAGACGCAGGTGTCCGAGGCCGTGAAGGCCGAGCGCTTGGGCCGGCTGCAGAATCTTCTGGAAATGCAGCGGCAGGCCTTCAACCACGGAACCGTGGGCCAGACCTTGGACGTTCTTCTGGAGAAGCCGGGTCGTCATCCGGGCCAGATGGCCGGCAAGTCGCCCTATCTGCAGCCGGTGCAGTTTCAGAGCGACCGCCATGCCATCGGCGAGATCGTGACGGTGCGGATCACGCAGGCCGGTTCCAACAGCCTGTTCGGAGAATGGGTCGGTCCCGGCAATCAAGCCGCGGCCTAGTTCTTTCTCCGGCAGGACCCCATATTCGTTCGCTGCAGGACCTGCAGCGAACATTCAGAGGAGAGGCATTTGAGCCCAGCGGACAACGCGACCGCACGAGCAAAGGGACGAAACGCCAACAGCTTGCACCCAGGCG
>JAEWCE010000081.1 GCA_023390785.1 Pseudomonadota bacterium | reverse complement strand
GCCGCCGCGGCCGCGGCCCGCCATTGCCGCTTCCTCGAAATCGAGATGCTCGAGCACCTCGCGCATCACCTCGTCGTCGAGCTTGCGCTCGTCGCGCGCCTTGACCACCGCGAGGCGCCGCGCCGCGAGAATCTCCCCCGCCAGCTCCAGCATCGCCGGATCGGCCTCGAGCGCGGTGCCGCCCGCCTCGGCCCGCTGCGCCGCCGTCATCCGCTTCAGCATCATGTCGGCCATCCGCTTCGGCCTGTCCTCGGTCTGCCGGTCGCGGAACGCGGTTACGGCTTCGACCGTCGCCCGCTGCGTGATGTCGTCGGCGAACTGCATCTGCCGTTCGCGCACCGCCCCCTCGGCGGGATTGCCGATCTGCAGCCGGCCGATCAGCCATGGCAGTGTCAGCCCCTGGATCAGCAACGTGCCGATGGTCACGACGAATGCCACCACCTGGATGACGTCGCGACCGGGAAACGCTTCGCCCGCTGCCGTGACCAGCGGGATACCGGCGGCGGCGGCGAGGGTAACCACGCCACGCATGCCGGTCCACGAGATCACAGCGTTCTCGCGCCAGCTGAACGGCGGCATCAGGTCGAAGCCGCCCTGTCGCCGCGCCTCGCGTGCCATTTCCATGCGCTCGGCCAACCGTCCGAGGCGCCGCGGCCCGCCGGGTCGCCCCTGCCGATCGAGGCGCGCCGTTGGAATGGTCGCACGCATCCGCTTTTCAGCGGCCCGGGATTGCCAGCGCGAGAACACCGCCGTCAGGAACACCCAGCCGATCCGCACCAGCATCACCGCCACCAGCACGACCAGCGACAGGCCGAGCAGGCGCAGCACGTCGATGCCCTTGCCGGCGGCGTCGGCAAGCACCCAGCGGAACTGCAGCCCGATATAGGCGAACACGAACGCCTCGAGCAGGCCATCGGCGGTCCGCCAGAATTGCTGTTCCTGGATGCGCACGTCGTAGCGCGCCTCGCCGGCATTGTGGCCCAGCGACAGCCCAGCGGCGACCACCGCCAGCACGCCCGAAGCGCTGAGCTCCTCGGCCAGCAGGTAGGCGGCGAACGGCACCACCACGGTCAGCACCGTCGCAAGCGAGGCATTGCTGATCCGCAATTGCACCAGGTGCACGAGGCCGCCGAGCACCAGACCCAGCACGAACCCGACGATGGCACTGTAAAGCAGGTAGAGAACCAGGTTGGGAATGAACAGGTGCGTGCCGGCGACGCTGGCCGTCGCAAAGGTGAAGAACGTCAGCGCCGCCGCGTCGTTGATAAGGCTTTCGCCCTTGAGCACGGTCATCATCTGCGCCGGCAGCTTGAGCTTGCGGCCGACCGCCACGGCGGTCACAGCGTCCGGGGGAGACACCACCGCGCCGAGTACCAGCGCGACCGCCAGCGTCATCCCCGGCATCACCGCAGCCGCGACCGCACCGACGATGCCGGTGGTGACGGCAACCAAGAACACGCCCAGATTGAGGATCGAGCCCAGCCGCCGGATGAAGCTCACGAACGAGAATTCACGGGCCGCCGAAAACAGCAGTGGCGGCAGCACCACGGTCAGGATGATGTCGGGCTCGAGCTCCAGCCGTGGCAGGCGCGGGATGAACGAGGCGGCGAGCCCGACCAGTGCCAGCAGCAGCGGCGCCTGGATGCCCCGGCGCTCCGCGATCAGCGTCACCGCAATGGCCGCAATCATCACGATCAGGATTTGTGAAACCAAGGCCCGGCCCCCGTTGCGCCCTGCCAATATAGGCAGCGAAGGCCAGACCGGAAGCTTGGCAAAGTCTGCCAATCTTTGCTATGTCGGATCAGTTCGCCTGGACAAGCAGCGGGCGCACAACATTCTCTACGTGATCACCGGCAACACGGTTCTCGTCCTTAGGGTTTTCCACCACAGCGCCAACTGGATCGACCTCCTCTGGCCGTATTTGCCTCCCGCCGGCATCGAGCCTATATTCGCCGTGCTGCCCGGTGCGTGCGGATCATCACATCCCCGGGGCCTTATCGATCCTTAAGGGAGCTGTCCCTGACCGGACCCGTGGGTTCGGACACACGGCGCCCACCTACGTCAGTAGGTTCCCGGGATCGAATATCCCACGGCCAGGGCGGCACAAATTTCGGGGGGGCGCCGCGGCGCGCGGGGTGGATGCCGGTTTTGCCGAACAGCGACGCTGAGGTCGGAACGCTCCCGTCGAAGGGACGCGCCTGATGGCCGACCCCAAGGTTGAAGAGGCCAAGGCGGCATTGCGGCTGAAAGCCCACGCCGCACGCGCGGGCATCTTGAATTCGAAGCGTCCGGCCGCGGCACAGGCAGCGGCCGAGCATTTCTTCAACGCCGTGCCGCTCAAGACAACCGACATCGTCGCCGGCTATTGGCGCATCAAGGACGAGATGGACTGCCAGCCCATTCTCATCCGCCTGATGGATTCGCTGCAGCCGGTTTGCCTGCCGGTGGTGCTCGGCGACGACCTGCCGCTGGAATTGCGGCTGTGGGAACAGGGCACGCCTCTCTACGAGGCCGGCTTCGGCACGCTGGCGCCGTCCGAGCTGGCACCGCAGGTCGAGCCCGACGTGATCGTCATGCCGCTGCTCGGCTTCGACAGCCGCGGCACGCGGCTCGGCTATGGTGGCGGCTACTACGACCGCACGCTCGAAAAGCTGCGCAAGAAGCCGCGTCTCATCGGCCTCGCCTTCGCCGCGCAGGAGCTCGAGATGGTGCCGCGCGAACCCCATGATGTCCCCCTCGACATGGTGGTGACCGAAAAGGGCGTGCGCAGCTTCGAGCCCGCCACCGCATGAGGCTATTGTTCCTGGGCGATGTCATGGGACGCGCCGGCCGCGACGCCGTGAGCGAGCGCCTGCCCGGCCTGATCGCCGAATATGGCTTCGACTTCGTCGTGGTCAACGGCGAGAATGCCAGCCACGGGCGCGGCCTGACGGAAACCCACTATGCCGAGTTGCGCGCCGCCGGCGCCGACGTGGTGACGCTGGGCGATCACGCCTGGGACCAGCGCGATACGCTGACCTATATCGAGCGCGAGCCGACGCTGCTTCGGCCGATCAATTTCGCCCCGGGTGTTCCCGGCCGCGGCGCCAATCTGATCGAGGGGCGCAACGGCCATCGGGTGCTGGTCGTGAACGCCCAGGGGCGCGTGTTCATGAACCCGGTCGACGATCCGTTCCGTGCCGTCGAGGCGGCCGTCGCCGCCTGCCCGCTGGGCGAACAGGCCGACGCCATCGTCATCGATTTCCACACCGAGGCGACCTCCGAAATCCAGGCCATGGGCTTCTTCCTCGATGGCCGGGTGAGCCTTGTCGTCGGCACCCACACGCACATCCCCACCGCCGACGCCCGCATCCTGCGCTCCGGTACGGCGCTGATGGCCGATGCGGGCATGTGTGGCGACTTCAACTCGGTGATCGGCATCGACGTCGACGAGCCGCTCAACCGCTTCCTCACCGGCATCGCCCACGGCCGCTTCACCCCGGCCGAAGGCGAAGCAACGCTATGCGGCATTGCCATCGAAACCGATGCAAGGACGGGGCTCACCACGCGCATCAGTCCGGTTCGCATCGGCGGCACCCTCAGCCAGGCCCTGCCGTTCGCCTGATCAGAACTTGAACACCGAGGCGGCGTCGGCCTTGTGCTTTTGCCGCGCCTCGATGGCGGCGCGCAGGCGGGCGATCTCGGCTTCGAGCAGGCCGACGCGGTCGGTGAGCTCCTCGACCGACATGGCGTCGATTGGCATGCCGACCTCATGTCCCTTGGGTTTTTTCACCTCGTCGTCATCGAACATGGCGGGGCTCCTCTTGTTGGGACTAAGAAGTGTAATCCTAAGATGCGCTGAGGCGCAAAACCCCGGTTGCCGATGACGCTTCCTGCTGAAATGTCCGCCGTTACGGTCGCCGCTCCCGGCGGTCCCGAGGTCCTGCGCGTGTCGCGCCTGCCGCTGCCGGTGCCCGGCCCGGGGGAGGTGCTGGTCCGTGTCGTCGCCGCGGGGCTGAACGCGCCGGATCTCGCGCAGCGGACGGGCGCGTACCCGCCCCCGCCCGGAGCGTCGCCGCTGCTCGGGCTCGAGGTTTCGGGCGAAATCGCCGTTCCCGCCGGCCATTGGGCGGTGGGCGATATGGTGACGGCGCTGTGCAATGGCGGCGGTTACGCCGAATACGTCGCGGTGCCCGCGGGGCAGGTGCTTCCTGTGCCGCGCGGCTGGGATGTCGCGGCCGCCGCCGCCCTGCCCGAGACCTGGTTTACTGTCACGCAATCGCTGGTGATGCGCGCGGGTCTGCGGCAGGGCATGAGCGTGCTGGTGACGGGTGCCGCCGGCGGCATCGGCGGCGCGGCGATACAGATCAGCCGGCTGCTGGGCGCGATGCCCATCGCGCTGGTCTCGTCCGCAGAGAAGGCTGCTTACGCCCACGGCCTCGGCGCCCATGCCGTCATCCGCCACGACAGCGAGGATGTCACCGCCCGCGTGCTCGACTTGACCGGCGGCAAGGGCGTCGACCGGATCGTCGACATGGTCGGCGGCGCGACCACGCGGCGCAACGTCGAGCTGCTCGCCCGCTTCGGCCATCTGGTGCAGGTGTCCACCCTGGGCGAGCGCAATGCCGACCTCCCGCTCAACCGCATCGTCGCCAACCAGCTGACCCTGTCGGGCTCGACGCTGCGCCCACAGACGGCCGAGACCAAGGCGGCCATCGCAGCATATCTGCGCGAGCATCTGTGGCCGGCGCTGGCCGATCCGGCCCTGCCGCGCCCGAAAATCCGCCGCTTCGCGCTGGCGCAGGCCGCCGATGCGCATCGCGCCATGGCCCAGCGCAGCCACTATGGCAAGATCGTGCTGCTGACGTCGCAGGCGGCACACGCGATCGTCTGACGGAAATCGTTGAAAACCGGACACCGACCCCGTATATTGCGGGTATTCCCCTTCTTACTAACGCCGAAAGGCGGGGCGTGCCGGTGAAGCCCGGTCGCCACCGGAAAGCGAGTTTTATCATGGCAACGACCCTCCTGATGCCCAAGGCGACTGCCGTCTGGCTCGTCGACAACACCGCGCTGAGCTTCGAGCAGATCGCCGCCTTCTGCGGCTTGCATCCGCTCGAGGTCCAGGGCGTCGCCGACGGCGACGTCGCCGGCGGCATCATGGGCGTCAATCCCATCCAGAACGGGCAACTCACCCGCGAGGAAATCGAGCGCGGCGAGGGCGACCCCAATTACCGCCTCAAGCTCAGCGAGCCCAAGGTGCGCGTCGCCGCCTCCAAGCGCAAGGGCCCGCGCTACACCCC
>JAEWCE010000059.1 GCA_023390785.1 Pseudomonadota bacterium | reverse complement strand
TGCCGTTGCCGTTGCCGTTGCCGTTGTCGGGCGGGGCGAGCTTGTGCAGGATGCGGATCAGCTGCTTCATCGAGATGTTCGGCTCGACCAGCACGGCCCCGTTGCCGTGCTTGCGGGCCATCCCCTGCCAGTTCGACTGGTCCTCCGCGAGTAGCAGGACCGTCGCGACCTCCAGGCCGACGTTGTCCGCGGCGCGGAGGACGTCGTTGTAGGCGTCCACGCCCTCGCGCCCCACGGTCCGCGCGTCCACGATCAGCCCGTGGTACGCCTGCTGCTGGTAGCGCTTCACCGCCTGGCCGGGGTCGAGCGACATCAGCACGCGGTAGCCCCGCTCCTTGAACCGCTCGCGGAAGGTGTCCTGGAGCTTCTCGTTCTGCTCCACCACGAAGAGCGTCTTGGGGCCGGCGGGCTTCCGAGAGGGGGCCGCCGACTCCTCGCCGGCGGCGGCGGCGTCCACGCGGCAGGTCTGGATCGCCTCGACGAGCTGCGCGGGCGTCTGGAACCGCTTGGCCGGCTCGAAGGCGACCATCTTGGCGATCAGCTTCATCAGCGGCGGCGTGACCCCCAGCGCCGGGCCGGTCCTCCGGAGCGTCTCCTCCACCTCCTGGTAGCGCCGCGCCTGCATCCGCGCCTGGCGGTCGCGCGTCACCGGCATCAGCGGCTGGCCGGTGAGGCACTCGAAGAGGACGCAGCCGAGGAAGTAGATGTCGGTCCGGACGTCGCCGGGCTTCTGGCCGGTGGCCCGCTCCAGCCCGGCGTAGTCGACCGTCCGGTCGACGGCCACGTCCTCGTCGCGCTCGTCCTGCCTCTGGAGGTGGACCGCCGACCCGTGGCTGATCTCGGCCAGCCCGAAGTCCACGAGCTTCGCCTGCCCGGTGGGGACGGCGATGAGGATGTTCGTCGGCTTGATGTCGCGGTGGGTCAGCCCCTTCGTGAACGAGTAGGCCAGCCCCTGGGCGCACTCCTCCATGATGCGGAGCGACTCGTCCGCGGCGATCCTCTTCCGCGCCTGGAGCAGGTCGCGGAGGTTGCCCCCCTCGACGAACTCCATCACGATGAAGTACTGGCCGGTCTGGTTGTCCTGGCTGACGGCCAGCACCGCGACGATGTTCGGGTGGCGGATGGTGAGGCCGAGCTTCCCCTCCCGCATGAACAGGTCGACCTTCTGCTTGTCGAGCGTCCACTTGTTGCGGAGGACCTTGACCGCGACGACGTGCCCGGTCCGCGGGTCGTCGCCGCGGTAGACGCGGCCGAAGCTGCCGGAGGCGATCTTGTAGAGGATGCGGTAGCCGCCGAGGAAGTAGCCGTCGAGGTCGCCCTTGAGCACCTTGCGGGCCTGCCAGGGCGTGAGGTACTTCTTCCGCTCCAGGAGGCGGAGCATGTCGGCGGCGGGCGCCTTCTTGTCGTCCAGCTCGGTGAGGCACTCGCGGACCTGGTCGTCGGTGACCAGGCCGAGGCGCAGCGCGAGTTGACCGATTCCGGAGGCGTCGAGGTTGACTGACATACCCGCTTCGGCGATTGAAGATGAAGAATGGCAACGGGCGCCGGTTCGGACTTGAATACCTTATCACCGCGGCGCGATGCACGCAACGCGCCGCCGGCATCTTGCGCGCAAGGATCTGCGGATCCGCCCGGCCGCGCCGGTCGGGCGAGGGCGGGCGTGGGCGTGATTCCCGGCCGATTCGGCGCCGGGGCCGCGCGGCCGGGGGGCGATTCCCCCGCGCTCGTTCCCGCGGCACAACCCGTGCAACCGTCGCGTCGGGCGAACTACCCTCTTGCCCCGGCGCGGGCGGGTTCGCATCCTGTTTAGAACCGGGCGCCCGCCGGTCGGGACTCCCCCCCGCCGCCACTCCGGGGTCGTGACGCCCCGCGGAGGTCGCGCTTGCTCCCCGCTCTCTACGCTGTCACGCTGTTCACCGGGGCAGCCCTGCTGTTCCTCGTGCAGCCGATGGTCGGCAAGCTCCTGCTGCCGCTCGTCGGCGGCACGCCGAGCGTCTGGAACACCTGCATGGTGTTCTTCCAGGCCGTGCTGCTCGCCGGCTACCTCTACGCGCACCAGAGCACCACCCGGCTCGGCGTCCGCCGCCAGGCCGTCTTCCACCTGCTCCTGCTCGTCGCGGTCGTCGTCGCCTTCAAGGTCGCCTGGGCCGCGACCGGCTCGCCCGTCCCCGTCGCGGCGTCGGTCCTCCCCGACGACGCGGACTCCTCGTCGCTGGTGTTCGTGCAGCTCGCGGCCGCGGTGGGGATCGCGGTGGGCGTGCCGTTCTTCGTGCTCTCCACCACCGCGCCGCTGTTGCAGAGGTGGTTCGCCACCACCGGCCACGCCTCGGCGCGCGACCCCTACTTCCTCTACGCCGCCAGCAACGCCGGCAGCCTCCTGGGCCTGCTCGCCTACCCGTTCCTCATCGAGCCGCGGCTCACCCTCGCCCACCAGCAGTGGGTCTTCGCCGCCGGCGTCGTCGCGTACATCGGGCTGGTCCTCTGCTGCGCGCTGACGATCCTCCGCCCGCGCACCTCGGAGTTCGAGGCGCGGGACGCGGAGCGGAAGGCCAGGGAGCAGGCCGAAGCCATCGCCGCGGAGCAGGCGAGGCAGGACGCGGTCCGCGAGGGCGGCCCCGGCCCGGAAGTCCGCGCCCCGCAACCCGACGGCCGCATTTCCCCCGTGCGGGTCGCGCGGTGGGTGCTGCTGGCGGCGCTGCCGTCGAGCCTCCTGCTCGGCGTGACGACGCACGTCTCCACCGACCTCGCGGCCGTGCCGCTGTTGTGGGTCGTGCCGCTGTCGCTGTACCTGATCAGCTTCATCCTCGTG
>JAEWCE010000037.1 GCA_023390785.1 Pseudomonadota bacterium | reverse complement strand
TAGTCGTTGGCCTCGCCGACGAGGTCGAAGGTGACGCCATGTGCGAGGAACGCGCCGAAGCTCTGGCCGCCGGTGCCGGTGAGCGACACCGCGATGGTGTCTTCCGGCAGGCCGGCCTGGCCGTAGCGCTTTGCCACTTCGCCCGAGATCATTGCGCCGGCCGTGCGGTCGGTCGAGTTGATCGTTTCGGTGATCTGGACCGGCGTTCCATGATCGAGGGCGCCCTGGGCCGCGGCAATCAGCTTGCGGTCGAGGACCTTGTCGATCGGATGGTTCTGCTTTTCGCTATGGAAGATGGCGACGTTGTCCGGGTTGGCCGGCTTGTGGAACAGGCGCGAGAAATCGAGGCCCTTGGCCTTCCTGTGGGTCACGGCCTCGGTCTTGTCCAGCATCTGCATCTGGCCGACCATCTCATCGAAGTGACGGTAGCCCAGGGCCGCCATCAGCTCGCGGACTTCTTCGGCGACGAAGAACAGGTAGTTGATCACGTGCTCGGGCTTGCCGGTGAAGCGGGCGCGCAGCACCGGGTCCTGTGTGGCGATCCCCACCGGACAGGTGTTGAGGTGGCACTTGCGCATCATCACGCAGCCGGCCGCGATCAGCGGCGCGGTGGCGAGCCCGAACTCGTCGGCGCCGAGCAGGGCGCCGATGACGACGTCACGGCCGGTGCGGATGCCGCCGTCAACCTGCACCGCGATGCGGCCGCGCAGCTTGTTGGCAACGAGCGTCTGGTGCGTCTCGGCAAGGCCGATCTCCCATGGGGAGCCGGCGTGCTTAAGCGAGGTCAGCGGCGAGGCGCCGGTGCCGCCCTCGTAGCCCGAGATGGTGACGTGGTCGGCCCGCGCCTTGGAGACGCCGGCGGCAACGGTGCCGACGCCGACTTCGGAGACGAGCTTCACGGACACCTGCCCGGCCGGATTGACGTTCTTCAGGTCGAAGATCAGCTGCGCCAGGTCCTCGATCGAGTAGATGTCGTGGTGCGGCGGCGGCGAGATCAGGCCGACGCCCGGCGTCGAGTGCCGGACCTTGGCGATGATGGCGTCGACCTTGTGGCCGGGGAGCTGGCCGCCCTCGCCGGGCTTGGCGCCCGGCGCCATCTTGATCTGCATCATGTCGGAGTTGACCAGGTACTCCGCCGTCACGCCGAAGCGGCCCGAGGCCACCTGCTTGATGGCCGAGCGCATGGAATCGCCGTTGGGCAGCGGCGTGAAACGGTCCACCTCCTCGCCGCCCTCGCCGGTGTTCGACTTGCCGCCGATCCGGTTCATGGCGATGGCGAGCGTGGTGTGCGCCTCGCGGCTGATCGAGCCATAGCTCATGGCGCCGGTCGAGAAGCGCTTGACGATCTCGGCCGCCGGCTCGACCTCCTCGAGCGGCACGGGGCTGCGGTTGTCCTCGTCGGCGCCCTTGATGCGGAACAGTGAACGGATGGTGACGTAGCGGTCCTCGACGGTGTTCACCAGCCGGGCGAACTCGCGGTACTTGTCGCGGGCATTGCCGCGCGCCGCGTGCTGCAGATTGCTGACCGTCTCGGAGCGCCACATATGCGCCTCGCCGCGGAAGCGGAAGGCATAGTCGCCGCCGACCTCGAGACTGTCCTCGAGCACCGGGGAGTCGCCGAACGCTGCCTTGTGGCGGCGCACCGTCTCCTCGGCGATCTCGGCCAGGCCGGCGCCCTCGATGGTGGTCGCGGTGCCGGTGAAATAGGTGTCGACGAAGTCCGAGCTCAACCCCACCGCGTCGAAGATCTGCGCGCCGCAATAGGACTGATAGGTCGAAATGCCCATCTTGGCCGTGACCTTGAGGATGCCCTTTCCGATCGCCTTGATGTAGCGATAGACCAGTTCGTGCTCGTCCACCTCTTCGGGGATGTCGTTGGTCTGCGCCCGCATGGCGAGCAGCGTGTCGAACGCCAGGTACGGGTTGATCGCCTCGGCGCCATAGCCGGCAAGGGCGCAGAAATGGTGCACCTCGCGCGCTTCGCCGGTCTCGACCACGAGGCCGACCGATGTCCTCAGCCCCTTGCGGATCAGGTGATGATGCACGCCCGCCGTCGCCAGCAGCGCCGGGATGGCCACGCGGTCCGGCCCGGTCAGCCGGTCGGACAGGATGATGATGTTATCGCCCGAATGCACCGCCATCTCGGCGTCCGAGAACAGCTGGTCGAGCGCCCCCTTCATGCCCTCGGCGCCGAGCTCGGCCGGGTAGGTGATGTCGAGCGTCTTGGAGCGGAAGGGATTGTCCGCCATGTCGCCGATGGCGCGGATCTTTTCGAGATCGGCGTTGGTCAGGATCGGCTGGTGCACTTCGAGGCGCTTGCGCGAGCCGTGCCCCTGGTGGTCGAGGATATTGGGCCGCGGGCCGATGAAGCTCACGAGGCTCATCACCGATTCCTCGCGGATCGAGTCGATCGGCGGGTTGGTGACCTGCGCGAAGTTCTGCTTGAAATAGGTGTAGAGCAGCTTGGACTGGTCCGACATGGCCGAGATCGGCGTATCGGTGCCCATCGAGCCGGTCGCTTCCTGCCCGGTGGTCGCCATCGGCGGCAGGATGAGCTTCAAATCCTCCTGCGTGTAGCCGAAGGCCTGCTGCAGGTCGAGGAGCGGAACGTTGTTCCGGGGGGCGCGCGGCGCCACCTCGGGCAGGTCCTCGAGCACGATCTGGGTACGGGCCAGCCACTGCCTGTAGGGCTGCGCCTGGGCCAGCTCGGCCTTGATCTCCTCGTCAGAGACGATGGCGCCCTTCTTGAGGTCGATCAGCAGCATCTTGCCCGGCTGCAGCCGCCACTTGCGCACGATCTTTTCGGGCGCGATCTTCAGCGTGCCCATCTCGGAGGCCATGATGACCTCGTCGTCGTCGGTGACGATGTAGCGCGCCGGCCTCAGGCCGTTGCGGTCGAGCGTGGCGCCGATATGGATGCCGTCCGAAAAGCACATGGCGGCGGGGCCGTCCCACGGCTCCATCAGCGCGGCGTGGTACTCGTAGAAGGCGCGCCGGTCCTCGTCCATCAGCGGGTTGCCCGCCCATGCCTCGGGGATCAGCATCATCGCGGCATGCGGCAGCGAATAGCCGCCGCGCATCAGGAATTCGAGCGCGTTGTCGAAGCAGGCAGTGTCCGACTGCCCGGGATAGGAGATCGGCCACAGCTTGGTGATGTCGTTGCCGAACAGGTCGGACGACACCGAAGCCTGCCGCGCCGCCATCCAGTTGACGTTGCCGCGCACGGTGTTGATTTCGCCGTTGTGGCAGACGAAGCGATAGGGATGCGCCAGCCGCCAGCTCGGGAAGGTGTTGGTCGAGAACCGCTGGTGCACCAGCGCCAGCGCCGACGAGAATTCCGGGTCGCTGAGATCGGCATAATAGGCGCGCAATTGCGCCGCGAGGAACATGCCCTTGTAGACCAGCGTGCGGCAGCTCATCGACACGACGTAGAAATCGTTCGGCTTGCCCTCATAGGCCGAGTAGATCTTGCCCGAGCACACCTTGCGGATGATGTAGAGCTTGCGCTCGAACGCCTCGTCGTCGGCGATGCCGGGGCCGCGGCCGATGAATACCTGCCGGTGGTAGGGCTCGGTCGCCACGATCTCGGGCGCCTTCGACAGCGAGGAATTGTCGTGCGGCACGTCGCGCCAGCCGAGCACGGTCTGGCCCTCGTCCTCGATGACCTTTTCGACCACCTTCTCCATCTTGACGCGCAGGTCGGCGTCCTGCGGCATGAAGATGAAGGCGACCGCGTAATGCCCGGGCTCGGGCAGCGTCACGCCCCGCTTGCCCATTTCGCGCACGAAGAAGGCATGCGGGATCTGCACCATGATGCCGGCGCCGTCGCCCATCAGGGGGTCAGCGCCCACGGCGCCGCGATGCTCGAGGTTCTCGAGGATATCGAGGCCGTTGCTGACGATCTTGTGCGAGGCGCGGTTCTTGAGGTCGACGATGAAGCCGACGCCGCACGCATCGTGCTCGCGCATCGGGTCGAACAGCCCGAACGCCTGCGGACGATTGGTTTTGCGAATGGCGAGTTCCGCGGCGGGAGCAATTCCGTTCCGTGTCTGGGCCATTTGCAATGTTCCTTCGTTCGAGGGTCGTCGTGGTTCCGGCGAGCCGGTGATCCGTTCCTTTCGACACGCCTTGCGTCCGGGGTCCTACATGGTAGGGCTCAGGCCGATCGGCGCAATCTTTTATTCATGGAGAGCGGCTCTGCATCCAAATGGCCGCTCGTTCGGGCGTTGTGCCCCGCCTCCCGTTTCCGCTTTCGACAAGCGGGCCAGCCGGTCCGGCGTGCAGGCAGATCCGGGGAGACCGGGTGCCCACGTTTAAGACAGCAACGCTGTCCTATTAGGGCTACATTTGCACAAGTCCAAACTGGCGGCAAGCGGGGTCTGCGACTTTTTCGTGGCAGCCGGCGGACTGCACAAATCTTAGGCAATCATGGCCCCGGACGGAGACGCTTTCAGACCTTCGTCAAATTCGAGGTGAACTCGTCACGGCGGCGTGATATGGCTGCGCTCGCGGGAGCTGTTGCTGAGGGGCACCAGCTTGGGCGGACACGGGCAAGGGAGTGCCACAGTGTCTCGTTCCGTCTTGAAGGCCACTGCCATCCAGTCTGCCGGCGCGCTGCTTGCGGCGCTGCTGGGCGTTGCCGTATTTGCCACCGCGGCTGCGGCCGATCCGATCTTTGCGCCCGGTGAGCCGATCGTCACCGGCTTTTCCGGCGTGGTGGAGCCCAGCGCCCCGCCCTCCGGGACCGATCCGCTCGACCTCACCTTCATCGACCCCGACGGCAAGTCGCTGGTGATCCAGCAACTCGAGCCCGCCGCTCCTCCCAGCGGCCAGCTCATCGACGCGCCGGCGGCGTTCTCGGCCACCGCGGCCGATATCGGCCAGGTGTTCGGCGTCACCCTCGACGATGCGCCCGATGCCATGGGCGCCGACGCGCCCAATATCTACGTCGCCGCGACCTCGGCCTATGGCCTCAACCTGGTCGTGCCCGGCCCCGACGGCACGCCGGTCCGCAGCCGCGTGGGGGCCGCCGACGCCAGTTTCATGCCCGGCCAATGGGGCAGCGCCGGCGGCGAGGAGGGGCATCCCGGCAGCATCTGGAAGATCGACGGCAGCAGCGGCGAGATCTCGCTGTTCACCACCATCGCCAACAGCGGCGCCGGCCTCGGCACCATCGTCTACGATCCCGCCTCCGCGCAGTTCTTCGTCTCCGATCTCGACACCGGGCTGATCTACCGGCTCGCCCATGACGGCACCATCGTCGATACTTACGACCATGGCCTCACCGGCCGGCCGACGCACGGCCTCGATCCGGTGGCAGACGATGGTAGCGCCGTCGACATCTCCGATCCGGCATTCGACACCGAGGACCCGGCGACCTGGGGCGTCACGCAGCCCGAGCGCAAGGTCTATGGCCTCGCCATGCGCAACGGCCGGCTCTATTACGCCGTTGCCGAGGGTCCCTCGATCTGGTCGGTCGGCATCAAGGCCGACGGCAGTTTCGGCACGCCGCGCTGGGAGCTCGACGTTACCGGCCTGCCCTCCGGCAACGAGATCACTGGAATAACGTTCGACCCGGCCGGACGCATGCTGCTGGCGCAGCGGGGACCGCAGGTGGGCAGCTACGACTATTCGGTGTTCGCCGAGCCGGGCACCTCGTCGGTGGTGCGCTATGCGCGCGAATTCCCCGATGACCCGGCGACCCCGAGCCGCTGGATCGAAACCCCCGACAGCTATGCCATCGGGCTGCCCGAGGGCGGCACCGCCGCTTCCGGCGGCATCGCGCTCGGCTATGGCTACAACAGCAGCGACAATTCCTTCACGGGGGCCTGCAGCGCCACGCTGTGGGCCACCGGCGATGCGCTGCGCGCCAATCCCGACCTCACCCCGCCGGTCGAGGGACCGACGGCGGTCGCCGGGCTGCAAGGCATGGCCCGCACGCTGGTGCGTCCGGCCGACGACCCGCCCCTGCACGCCTTCTTTGCCGACTATGACGGCAACACAGACGATGCCACCGCCAACCAGGCCGGCCATGTCGGCGGTGTTGCCATCTGGCAGGTCTGCGGCGGTCCCTCCTCGCCGCCGGCCGAGATCGAGCCGCCCGACTATATCCCGCCGCCGGACTATGTGCCGGCCGAGCATTTCAACCTCACGCTCGAGAAGTGGGCGGCGCCGTATTTCTGCTTCGACGGCGGCGCCAATTACTGGTGCAATTTCACCATCCGCGTCGAGAACACTGGAACGGTGCCCTATTGGGGGCCGATCCAGGTGCACGACTATCTGCCCGCCAACCCGCCGGGCGCCAGCCAGCATTTCTGGCCGGCCCCGCCGTGGAGCTGCGGACCCTCCGGGCCGGGGGCCTCCGACTGCGCCATGGGGCCGGTCTGGCTGGATCCCGGCGACGGTGTGGTGCTGCACGAGACGGTGAAGCTGCCCAAGCCGGTGGCTTATTGCCAGCTTGTCAATGTCGCCGGCATCGCCTGGCCGTTCTTTGGGCACGACGACGACCCCAGCGACGATTTCGACGGCGCGCTGGCGGGCCTCCCGGCACCGGTGCCGGGCTGCGTGCCGCCCGGCGGCAGCGTCTCCGATCTGACGCTGACCAAGTTCACCTTCCCTTCGAGCTGCGTCGATGCCGGCGTGGACTATCGCTGCAACTACGGCGTGCTGGTGCAGAACGCCGGACCCGGCCCCTATAGCGGGCCGATCACGGTCAAGGACACCCTGGGCGTCAACGCGCCGGCGACCATTTTCGGGCCGTGGACGTGCGGCCAGGCGGGCCCCGTGCTCACCTGCCACATCAACGCCCCGCCGGTGAACGCGCCGCCGGGCTGGACCTCGGCCTTCTTCGTGCAGGCGCATCTCAAGAAGCCCGTCGGGCCGCCGCTCTGCGACCTGCCCAACAAGGCCAACATCACTGCCCCCGCCGGCGGCTCGCCCACCAATGTGCTGCCCGGCAACGATTTCGGCACGGCGACGACGCACATCGCCTCGCCGGCCTGCCTTGCGCCCGCCAAGCACACCGACCTCGAGATGAAGAAGTCGGCGCTCGGCTGCGTCTTCGCCGCCGGATCGTACTACTGCAAATGGCAGCTGACGCTGACCAATGTGGGGACCGACCCCTATGTCGGCCCGCTCAGCTTCAAGGACACGTCCGCCGGGGCCAACTACAACACGCTGACCTCGATGTTCGCCTACTGCACCGGTACCAGCAGCGTGAGCTGCAATCCGGTGGGGCCGGCGTTCCTCGCGCCCGGTGTGCCGCACAATGTGCAGTTCTGGACGCGCTACGCGCCCGGCCCCAGTGTCTGCTCGGCGACCAACAACGTCGCCATCGTCTCGCCCAACCCCGGCTCGGTGCAAAACCCGGGCGGCAACGACTCGGCCTCGGCCAGCCAGCCGATCACGGTCAATCCTGCCTGCGCCGGCCTGCCCAGCCTCGCCATCAGCAAGACGGCCAAGGGCTGTGCCTCCGATCCGCACAGCAGCAACTGGCTGTGTACGTTCGACGTCGCGGTCAAGAACATCGGCGCCGTGCCGCAGCCCGGCCCGATCCAGGTCCGCGACTTCAACGGCAAGCCCACCAGCTTTGCCGGTGCGGCGTGTGCTCCGGCCGGGGTCAATGCCTGGCAGTGCAACCGGCCGGCGCCGCTCAACGCCGGCAGCACCTGGACCTTCCAGGCGATCACCAAGGTCGATCCCAACGGCGTGACGCTGGCCGATTGCAACGTGCTCAATTCGGTGTGGATCAGCACGCCGTTCTCGCTCGACCCCGGCCATTTCGCGCAGTCGAGCCAGAAGGTGCCGCAGCTGTTCATCAACCCCGGCCCTGGACCGGTCTATGTCTATTGCGACCCCCCGAGCCTCAAGCTCAAGAAGACGGCCGGCAAGATCGTGCCGTCCGGCGACGGCTACGACATCGCTTACACCGTCACCGCCACCTCGACCGGACCGGATCCCTATCACGGCACGGTCGAGGTCGATGAGCTGCTGCCGGCCGGCAGCAGCTACGTGTCGAGCAGCTGGAGCTGCGTGCCGACCAGCGGCAACGACATGCACTGCTCGTCGCCCTACATCGATCTCGATGTCGGCAAGACCACGTCGATGACCATCGTCATCCACGTGGCCAGGGCCGACGCAGCGCGCAGCAAGTGCGAGGTGACCAACACGGTCAACGTCGCCATCTCCGCCGAGGTGCTGCACTCCGACAAGGGCGCGCAGTACACCGCCTCGGCCACCGCCAAGCTGCCGGCCAGCGCCTGCGCCAAGCCGCCGGCCTGTCCGCCCAACCAGGCCAGGCCCGGCGGCGGCTGCTGCGATCCGGGGCTGGTGTGGAACGGCAAGCAATGCGCGCCGCCCAAGCCGGTGCCGCCCCCGCCGCCGCCAAAATGTCCGAGCGACAGCGTGCGTGGCGACAGCGGCGCGTGCCTGTGCAAGGACGGCACGCACGGCAAGCCGGGCCAGTGCGTGCCCGACAAGGTCGTGCCGATCTGCCCGCGCGACAGCGTGCTCAGCGCCGGCGCGTGCGCCTGCAAGGACGGCACGCACGGCAAGCCGGGCCGCTGCGTGCCCGATCAGGCGGTGCCGATCTGCCCGCGCGATAGCGTGCTCAACGACGGCGAGTGCGCCTGCAAGGACGGTACGCACGGCAAGCCGGGCCGCTGCGTGCCCGACGAGGTGCTGCCAATCTGCCCCAAGGACAGCGTCCTCGGCGCCAATGGCGACTGCGTCTGCGGCGACGGCACGCATGGCCTGCCGGGACGATGCGTCCCCGACCGGCCGCTGCCGCCCAAATGCCCGCGCGACAGCACGCTGAGCGATGGCCAGTGCGTCTGCCTCAAGGGCACGCACGGCACGCCGGGCCAGTGCGAGCGGGATGTGATCATCCTCAACCCGCCGCCGGTGCAGTGCCCCGACGACAGCCGCTTCGACAAGCGCTCGCAGCAATGCGTCTGCATCCCGCCGCGCACCGGCAAGCCCGGCGCCTGCCAGGTGCAGTTGCAGATCCTGCGCACGCCGCCGGCCAATCTGCCGGTGATCAAATAACAAGGACGGCCCTGCGGGTGCGGGGCCGTCCTCCCGACGTCGCAGCGGCCCGCCAGCCCGGGCCGTCGACTTATTCGAGGTGGCTCTTGAGGAACCACATGTCCTTGTCGAGGTCGCGCGAGAACGAGGTGAAGATGTCGGCGGTGCCGGCATCGCCGGCGTCATCGGCGGTGTCGATCGCCTCGCGCACCGATTTGCTCAGCGCGCCGTAGCGCTCGACCAGCGCGCCGACATGGTCGGCGACCTTCCTGATATCGGTCGGGTAGGCGGGCAGCGCGGTCTTGTCGCCGACGGTCTGCGTCGTCCCCATCGCCACGCCGTCGAGCTGCGCCACGCGCTCGGCCACCGTATCGATATTGTTGTCGAGATTGGTGCGCAGCATGTCGAGCAGCTCGTGCACGGCGATGAAGGTCGGGCCCTTGAGGTTCCAGTGCGCCTGCTTGACCGCCAGCGCGAGGTCGATCGCGTCGGCGAGCCGCGCGTTGCACAGCTCGACCATGGCGGTCTTGGTGTTGGACTTGAGGCCGATATCGGGGGATTTCATGGGAAATTGTCCTGTTGACGCTGCAATGAGTGCAAAACCCATACGACAGCCTGGCGGTTCCGTCCGGGTCAAAATGCGCACGACGGCGCGGCAGGCACCATGACGCAGGCGATTTTCTTCAGCGGCCCCATCGGCGCCGGCAAAAGCACCCTCGGTCGCGCGGTCGCGGGGCGGCTCGGTGCCGCGTTCCTCGATGGCGATGATTTCGCCGATCACCGCCGCCCCTGGTATGCCTCGAGCCTCGGCACCAGCCGCAGCATCGCCACGGCGCTGCTCGATGCGCTGCGGCAGTCCCCCTCGGCGATCGTGGCCTATCCGCTGCGCTGTGCCAACTACGTCTATTTCCGCCGCCGCATGGCCGACGCCGGACACGGCCTCGTCGTCGTCAGCCTCGGCGCCGCGTACGAACAACTCGTTCACGCCGGGCGTGGCCGCGTCTTTTCCGCCGGCGAACGCGCCCGCATCGCCGAAATGCTGGCGCAAGGTTACGGCGAGCGGCCGTTCAGCGACCTCGTGGTCGACACTGCGGCGACCCCGTTCGATGCCACCGTCGCTCTCCTCGTCGCCCGGCTGCGCCCCCGTCTCGGCTGAAACGCAAAAGGCGCGGACCCTCGTCGGATCCGCGCCCCAATTCCAATCGCCTGCCGGTCAGGAGATGGCCCGATCAAGCAGGCCGTTCGTGACCGGAATTAGTTGACCTGCTCGAGCGCCTTGGGCGCGCTGCCCTTGATCTCGATGGTGCGGGCCTTCTTGGATTCCGGCAGCTCGCGCTTCAGCTCGATGTGGAGCAGCCCGTTCTCGAGCGAGGCGCCCGACACTTCGACGTACTCGGCGAGCTGGAAGCGCAGCTCGAAGGCGCGCTCGGCAATGCCGCGGTGCAGGAACTCGCGCTTGTCCTCGGAGGCCGGGGCTTTGGCGCCCTTGACGACGAGCCCGTTCTCCTTGGACTCGATCACCAGGTCGCTCTCGGCAAAGCCGGCAACCGCGATCGAGATGCGGTAGGCGTCATCGCCGACCTTCTCGATGTTGTAGGGCGGGTAGGTCTTGGCCTCCTGGCCGACGAGGCCGTCGAGGCGGTTGAACAGCCGGTCGAAGCCGACGGTCGAACGATAGAAGGGGGAAAAATCGTAGGTCTGCATGTCACATTCTCCGTGTGAGCAACGTGGTTGTGGCGGGTGTCCCACGCGCCCTCCCGCAATCGGCGAAGGCGCATTCCCGGGTGGCCCGATCCCCGGCGTCTGCCGGCGGACAGCATTGAGATAGGTGGGGTTTTCGGGCGTTCAAGGGAGCGACCGGAGCCAGTTCCCGCGTTCCGGCGCCAGGACCCGGGCCGCCGGGATTCCCCTTGCAACTGACTGACTGGTCGGTTATTACCGTAATGACCGAGCAGTCAGTTGGAGCGAATTGCATGTCGAACGCCGTGCAACGGGGGCCAAAATTCAGGCGACGGGCGGAGGCACGGCCGGACGAGGTGCTGGATGCGGCGCTGGCGCTGTTCGTGGAAAAGGGCTTTGCCGCCACCCGCGTCGAGGACATCGCCAGCCGCGCCGGGCTCAGCAAGGGCGCAGTCTATCTCTACTTCCCCAGCAAGGAGGCGATCCTCGAGGGGCTGGTGAAGCGCGCGGTGCGGCCCATCGCCGACAATGCGCTGGGCTTTCTCGAAAACTACGCCGGCGATCCGCGGCTGGTGATCGGTACGGTGCTGAAGATGATCGCCGGGCGCATCGCCGATCCCAAGCTGATCGCCATCCCGCGCCTGCTGGTGCGTGAGATCGTCAACTTCCCCGATTTCGCGCAGATGTACCGGCGCGAGGTGCTCGACCGCGTCATCCCGGCGGTCACGGCGCTGATCGCCAGCGGCGTGCGCGAGGGCTATTTCCGGCCGGTCGATCCCGAGCTGACGTTGCGCTCGGTGGTCGGGCCGATCATTGCCCACATGCTGATGGCCGAGCTGTTCGGCATCCGCCCGGCCAACGGGCTCGAGATCGAGCGGCTGATCGACAACCATCTGACCATCCTGTTCGACGGCCTCAGCGCGCCGCAGCGCGAGCGCCGTTTCATGGCGACCTGAGGAGGCGCGGATGGACCATGCACTCGCCTGGCTGATGGGGCTCGTCGCGATCCTGCCCGGCTTCGGCCCCGCGGCGCCGCCAAGCTGGAACGGCTATGCCGAGGACGACTACGTCTATGCCGCCGCGGCCAGTGCCGGTACCATCGCGTCCATGCCGGTCGCCGAGGGCCAGCTCGTCCACAAGGGCGACGTGCTGTTCGTGCTCGAGACCAGTCAGCAGCAGGCGCAGTACGATGCGGCGAGGGCGCGTGCCGATGCCGCCGAAGCGACGCTGGCCAATCTCAAGACCGGCAGCCGGCAGGAAGAGATCGACGTCACCAAGGCGCAATTGATGAAGGCCGGGGCCGACCTCAGCCTCGCCCAGCAAAACCTGGCGCGCACGCAGGATCTGTTCGACCGTGGCCTGACGCCGGTGGCGACCCTCGACCAGGGCAAGGCCAGTGTGAAGGCGGCGCAGGCGGCGGTGGACCAGCTCACGGCGCAGCTCAAGGTGCAGCAGTTGCCGGCACGCGATGCGCAGCAGATCGCGGCCGAAGCCAACGTCGCGGCGGCGAAGGCCGATGCCGCCACCGCCAGGGCGGCACTCGAGACGCGCACGGTCACGGCCCCTGCGGACGGCCGCGTCGAGCGGCTCTATTACAAGGCAGGCGAGGTGGTCGCGGTCGGCGCGCCGGTGGCGGCGCTGAGCGGCGCCGGCACGATGAAGGTGCTGTTCTATGTGAGCGAGGCCGACCGGCAGCAGTTCACGCTGGGCCAGCAGGTCGCCGTGAGCTGCGACGGGTGCGCCGCCGGCCTCACGGCCAGCATCAGCCGCTTCGCCTCCGATCCGCAATTCACCCCGCCGATCATCTATTCGCGCGACGAGCGCAGCCGGCTGAGCTTTCTCACCGAGGCCGTCATGGACCAACAGAACGCCGTTCTTCCCGGCCAGCCGGTGAGCATCGGGCGGCTCAAATGAGCGAGGATGCCGTCATCGACGTGCGCGGCCTCACCAAGCGCTTCGGCGAGCGCATTGTGGTCGATCATTTCGACATCCGCGTGCCGCGCGGCGCCATCTACGGGTTCCTCGGGCCGAACGGCTCGGGCAAGACCACCACCATCCGGATGCTGTGCGGGCTGCTGACACCGGACGAGGGGGAGGGCACCTGCCTCGGGCTCGACGTGCGGCACGACGCCGGCCGCATCAAGGAGGCGGTCGGCTACATGACGCAGAAATTCTCGTACTACGAAGACCTGACGATCCGCGAGAATCTCGATTTCGTCGCCCGCATGTACCGGCTCGACCGGCGGCGCGAGCGGGTGGATGCGGCGCTGCGCGATCTCGGCCTCGCCGACCGCTCGAGACAGCTCGCCGGCTCGCTGTCGGGCGGCTGGAAGCAGCGGTTGGCGCTCACCGCCTGCCTGCTGCACGAACCGCAATTGCTGCTGCTCGACGAGCCCACGGCGGGCGTCGATCCCAAGGCGCGGCGCGATTTCTGGGACGAAATCCGGCGGCTCAGCGCCAGGGGCGTCACGGTGCTGGTGTCGACCCACTACATGGACGAAGCCGTGCAGTGCGACTTCATCACCTACATCGCCTACGGCAAGAAGCTGATCGATGGCCCCTCGGCCGACATCCCCAGACTGGTCGGGCTCGAGACCTGGCGGGTCGAGGGCCCCGACCTCGCCGGGCTCGAGGAGCGACTCAGGCATGAGCCCGGGGTGGAGCAGGTGGCGCGGTTCGGGGCGGTGCTGCACGTCTCGGGCACCGACAAGGCGGCGCTCACGGCAACGGTCGAGCGGCTGAAGGCCGAGGGCACGCATCGCTGGAGCCTGCAGGTCGCCGGCCTCGAGGAGGCATTCATCTATCTGATGGCAGGCGCGCGCGACAATTTCGCCGGCGACCCGCAGGACGTCGCGGCATGAACGAGGTGAAGGCCCCCTCACCCGGATCGCAAGAG
>JAEWCE010000362.1 GCA_023390785.1 Pseudomonadota bacterium | reverse complement strand
GCTTTCACCTGCGCCTCGCGCCACTCGGGCTGGCGCGCTGCATGCTCAAGCCATGCCTCGACATAGGCCACGGCCCCGCCCATATCCTCGATCTGATCCGGCGGACAGAAGAGCGACTTGTAGCCGGTTTCGGTGATGGGCAGCGGCACGCGCGGGACCGCGATCACCTCAAGATGCGCGACACGGCACCGGGGCAGTCCGCCCCACGCGGGATGATAGTCGACCCGCAGGGACAACCCCTGCCACTGGATGGTGTGGGATTCCTCTACTGCTTCAAACATTGGTCCTCCTTGGAACAGGGTTTCATAAAGGCGAAGCCAAAGGCCGCCATGAAATCCTGCCTCGCGGCGAGCAGCGGGGGTGCAAGCCCTCAAGGGAGGGGGATCGCCCGGTCTGCAAGCTCTAAATGAGCGAAGATCGGGGACACCCTTGAAGGCGCGCCAAGGGGCAGCGCCCCAAGCCGCCCGGCGTCTGCTGGGCAGACAACTCCCCCGCGAGGGATGGAAGCCCGAAGGGCGGCAGACCGCGAAGCGGGCTCCGTCCACGACAGCCCGGCCCGAAGGGCGCGGCACGCCTGTCAGCGGGGCTAGGTCTTCTCGATAAGGTGGACCTCAACGGCAAAGCCCATGAGTTCAATGCGACTTGCCGCCGCGCGCAGGCTCACCTTGCTGAAGAACGGGAGGCCAAGTTTGCCAGACCGTTTGTAAGGGTGGCGCATGATCCCGTACACAACCTTGTAATCCGAAGGCACGGGCTTGGATCGACCGTCCGGAAGCAGGCTTTCGAAGTTGGTTTTTCTGGCCTTCTTTTGTCGCTTGATGGCGGAGCCCCTCATCGACTTCCGGAATGTTTCATCCCTGACGAACGTTTCGGCCGCAACGACACCCTGATTCCACAGGTGACTAATCGGCGCCGACCCATGACCGTCTTTCAGGTGGATGAATTCCTTCTTCCTCGACAGGAAGTCGCACGGCTCGAGGTTAGCGCCTACCGCCCCGAAGGGAGATGCCTTGACCTTGTCAAGGTTGAGAAGATCGGTATCGGCATCGAGTTCAGTGATGAATTCCTGTTCGTTGACGGCAGTGGTGGAGGCCCTGACAGGCTTGGCAGAAAGGAGCCTCTGAAAGTCGCCTTCGACGCTCTGGAAGAACTTCGTGTCCACGCAGTACCAGTCGCCTGCGAAGAGGACGTAAGTGTTTCCCTTATGTTGGGTTTCGTACACGAAGCAGTCGTAGACTCGGCGCTTCTTCTCCTTGTCGCCCTGACCGTCCACCACCACCCTGACTTCGTGACTCGCCTTCAGTTGCGCCATATCTGCGATGTCCGACGGGCGCCCCTCGTTGAGCTGCGCGATATAGTCTTCGATGGCGATTTCGCTGAATCCCGTCTTTGCGCCCGACTTGAATCCAATGCCGAAGTAGCCGATTTCATGCGACTCTTCGGGGTCAACGATTTCGGGCAGTGTCAGGTGGAGGTCAGATGCGCCACCCCCGAGAAGACTCAGCACTTCGGCGAAGATCAGATCATCCAGATCCGAGAGCAGGGGACGGTCCAGCACCGGAGTCACCTGATCTACGAATGCATAGTCCTTCTTGTAGTCCTGTGCCTCATAGAGCTTCAGGGCCCGGGCGCATTTTGCGGTGATGTCACTGACGGAAACCTTGGTGCGAATGGTCAGGGCATCTTTTCCGGCAAGCGACCGTGCAAACGCTGAATCGGACGGCACGCCTCCGGCAAGCCTCAGAAGATCGCGTTGCACATCAATGCCAAAGCCCTGAAGGTCGGCTGTACGGCTTGCCTGGATGCGCTTTTGAAACGTCGTGGACTCGAGTGTGGCCACGTCCAGATTTCTCAGATTCTGGCGTGCTACCGCATTGAGCGTGACCTTCAGGCCAAAGTTCCGCTCAAAGGCCTCAGGTCGTAACGCGTGATGGCCAGTACCAAACGTAAAGGCGAACTGGCGCTTTTCGGAGCCCTGCTCGGCGGCTGCTTCAAGAAACAGGATAGCACCGCAACTGCTGTTCTGAAGGTCAAGAGGGGCGCCTTCAACGAGGCTATTAAGGAATCCAAGCCAGGTCGGTGCGCTGCCGTGTGGCTTGTCGATGAACAGGTCGCCAAGAGCCGTGGACCGCATATCGAGAGCATCCTTGCTTCGAAGGCAGTCATCAATCGACTTTCCCTTTTGAAGTAACCGCATCGACAGGGTCATCGTTTGCGGACCGTGAGCGGTCTTCGCGGCCATATTCCCCCTCCAAGTAAGCTCAAAATACAGGTAGAATACTATTGCAGAGTGCAAGAACTGGTCAAATGGCGAGAGTCCGGGATCGTTCGATCAGATGCAGCAAAGAGCCGTACGGGCCCGGCAGCGGCAATGGTTGGGAGGATTGGTATGGCCTGAAGGGTAGCGCGGCGAATGCAAGAGTTTGAACTGCCACCGGCAATAGCCGACCTGGTCGCTGCCAGAAATCGGCTCCGCGAGCACTATGTTGCAGCTGGCCTCGATTTCACACTGGATGGCAATCTGGTGGGTGACCTGGGTGAAGCGATCGCCTCCGAGCTTTTTGGCATCACGCTGGTGCCAAGGCGTTCAACGGAGGGCATCGACGGTTTCGCGCCTGACGGCAGAACTGTTCAGATCAAGGCGACAGGCACGGGGCGGGGGCCAGCGTTCCGGTTGGTCGAAACCAAGGCGGACCATCTACTCTTCTTCGATCTCGATTTCGAGCGCGCGCGAGGAACTGTTGTATTCAACGGGCCGGAACGGATCGCAACAGCAAGCCTTCCTCGGCAATTCACCGGGCAACGCAGCCTTACAAGGCTGCAGATACGCGCCGCTGATGCTCGGGTGGCCGCCGACGAAAGACTTCCAATAACCGGGGGGCGGTAGCGCCCGTTCGCGCCGTTGTGGCGTCGTGACGTTATGGGAACTCACGGCTTTTCCTTGATCCACATGCCACAATCACTCAACATCGACCGGCAAAAGGGCGGGTACGATTACTTATAGCTTGTTGGGGGCATTATTGGATAAAGAACGGGATCATCTGGTTGCACTTGCAGAGTCGACGCTGGGATTTTTCAGCGAGGCGGCAGCCAAGGCAGACGAGTTGCTCGGCGATCAGCGCCAGTACGGTGCGACGGCGTTTGCAGTCGTCAACACGCTCACAGCCCAGAGGGCAGTCGAGGCGCTTTCCGACATAACGGAAGAAAGCCGAAAGGAGCTGCGCCAGATAGGGGCTGAGCCTGCCATCGCCCGTCTGATCGTGGTGGACGAAGATGGTCGCGAGCTGACCTACTACATTTCTCGCGCGGGTACGCTGCCAGGGCTCAAGGGACCCGGGATCATGGCGAGTTATCGTTCGCCGATGGGCAGGCTCGCCGCGTTGCCGGTGGGCGGCGAACGGGAAATCCCGACCCCGGCGGGACTACGAGTCTACGAGTTGATCGAGCACGCGGCACTACGGCCAACGTCTATGGCTGAAGGTTGGGATTCTCCCAATACCGTGCTCCGGGTGGAAGGCCGAGGTCCGCGGACGATCGTATCGCTGCGCGCCCTGCTTGATGGGATCGCGTCCGGTGAGGTCGACATCCTCGACGCCATGCTCGCCGAGGATGCGGCAGCCGGAAACATCATCGACGGGTTGAAACGCAATGCGGTCATGAAGATGGGGCTGCGCGACCAGCCGCTCCTTGACCAGTACCAGGATGACATTTTCCGACTGCCGCTGGACACGCAGCTGGTCATCCTTGGTCCCCCTGGGACGGGAAAGACCACGACTCTGATCAAACGTCTGGGGCTGAAGCTGGATCAGGCCCACCTTGAGCCTGAGGAGCGGGACCTTGTTCGCGCGTCAGTGTCGGGACCGGAAGGGCATTCGCAAAGCTGGCTGATGTTTACGCCGACCGAGCTTCTCAAGCAGTACGTCAAGGAAGCGTTCAATCGCGAGGATATCGCGGCGTCTGACCTGCGCATCCAGACGTGGGATGACTATAGGCGCGATCTTGCTCGAAATCAGCTCGGCATCCTTCGGACGTCCGCTGGGTCCGGATCATTTGTGCTTAGGCCCAATCTGCAGTCACTGACATCTGACACGCTGCGACGCCAGACGAACTGGTACGAGGATTTCAATGATTGGCAGGTAAACTTCTTCTGGTCAGAACTCGCGGCGCGCGCACAAACGCTGGCTGATAGTCACGATACCTCCATTTCCAGACTTGGGCGCAGGCTGAGCGAAGCGGTGGCTGGGACTGCGTCCAGCAATCCTGCCTCGCGATTCAATGATATCGCGCAGATTGCAGGCGAACTTCAGGCCATCCTCGATCGCCTCAAGGCAGAAACCGATGCCCGACTTCGCAACGCATTGGGTAAGCGCCTCAGGGAGCGACCCGAGTTCATGCAGGAGCTGGTGGCCTTTCTGGCGGGGCTGGACCCGTCCCTCGATGATTCAGACGATCCCGACGCAGACGCGGAGGAAGAGGATGAAGCCCCTCGCGCCACAACTCAGGAGCGGCAGGCCGCGTTTGAGGCCTACACGCGCGCGATGCGTGCCCATGCACGCGCGGTTTCTGGACGGAGGACGCTGGGCAAGCAGTCGCGCAACGGCCGGATCGTCGAATTCCTGGGCGATCTGGTTCTGCCTGTGGACGAGCTGCGCGAAGTAGGTGCGAGCCTGCAGGTGCAGACGGCGATGCGCCGCTTCCTCAATCCAGCGCGCCGCTTTGTAATGGGCATTCCCTTGAGATACCGGCGCTATAGGAGGGAACGGCAGCCTGAAGGCATCTGGTACCAGGCTGACGGCTACACCCCAAGCGACCTCTCGCCACTCGAAGTAGACCTGATCCTTCTTGCCATGCTGAGATCAGCGAGATCTCTTCTCGGTGACCGACGGATTTCGGGAGCACTGGGAGAGCCGCGCTATGCGTTCCTCGGCAGTATTCGAAATCTGTTCCGCAATCAGATCGTGGTCGATGAGGCGACGGACTTCTCTCCGCTCCAGCTCGCGAACATGGCAGCACTCTGTGACCCCGCAATCTCTTCGTTCCTCGCATGCGGTGACTTCAATCAGCGCATTACGATCTGGGGCAGCCGCTCGGACGACGAACTGCGATGGGTCTTCCCGAAAATTGACGTACGCTCGATCAACATCACCTACCGTCACAGCAGACAGTTGAACGAGCTCGCCCGCGAGATCGCGGCAATCGGTGGCTCCGAGTCACCCGACGTTCAACTACCCGAGCACGTGAACAACGAGGGCGTTCCGGCCATTCTCGCGACCGGCATGAAGGACCGCAGTGCTGTTGTGGACTGGCTTGCCTCTCGCATCGCTGAAATCGAACGTTTCACCGGCTCGATGCCATCTATTGCGGTGCTGGTGAACGACGAAGAGGACGTTATCCCCTTGGCGGATGCCATGGATACGGCCCTTTCTGGTGGCAACGTTCGCTGCGTAGCATGCTCACAGGGACGTTCCGTCGGGCAGGAGAACGACGTAAGGGTGTTTGCTGTCGAACACATCAAGGGCCTGGAGTTCGAAGCTGTCTTCTTCATCGGCATAGATGTGCTCGCGCAGAAGGAGCCGGAGCTATTCGACAAATACCTGTACGTGGGCGCCACAAGAGCCGCCTATTTCCTTGGTATGACAACAACTGGTGACGCTTTGCCCGAAAAGCTTGCCCCGCTTGTGGGCAAGCTTCGCGACAAGTGGGTCTAGCTGATTGGAACATCCTTGAGGAACGCCGCAGCCTCGCTCGCGCGCGCTGCTGCCGCGAACACCGCACGGCTGTCGTTCTTGAGCATCTTGAGCCAGTTCGCCAGATACTGGGCGTGATCGGGGCGAACATCCTGCGTGATCCCAAGCTCGGCACACAGGAACGCCGATCCAATCTCGGCCACCAGCTCTTCGGCGGCATAGGCTTCGTCGCCAAAGCGCTTGCCCATGTCGCGGGCAAGGCGGTGCTTCGCGCCTGACCAGTGCACCAGCTCGTGCACGAGGGTCGCGTAATACCCTTCGGACCGGGTCATGGTTTCGGTGCCGGTGAACAGGCCCTGATCGGGCATCTGGATACGGTCGATCGCGGGCATGTAGTACGCCTTGTCGCCGCCGTGGCACACAAGCGCCCCGGTCGCGCTCACGAAGCGGTCAGCGGCCTCGATGCGCTCGACAGGTCCCAGCGAAGCCGGAGCCTCGGGACCCTCGAAGCCGTCCACCTGATCGGCATTGAACACGTAGGAGGCACGCGCCACGCGGCGCTTGCCGTTATCGGACTGATCCTCCGGATCAGGATCGGTGTCGTATTCCTTGTAGAAGACGACGAGGGAGGAACGCTCCCCTTTGCGGACCTGCGCACCGCGCTCGGCCCACTGACGGTACGTGCCCCACAGCGGCAGCGAGTAGCCCCTCGACTCTGCCGCAACCCAGAGGCTCACGACATTGATCCCGCGATAGGCGTTGCCGGTCAGGGCATTGACCGGCATGTGCAGGGCACCGCCAGACCTGCGCCACGGCAGGCTTGGACCTCCTGGACCCGCCTCGATGGCAGCGACAAGCTGCGCGGTGATTTCTGCATGGATGTCACGACGCGGTGCGGATTGGGTATTGGACATAATGGGCTCCTTTGGTTGGAAGCCGCCCTGATTGGCGGTCTTCGATGCCGACGGAGCTGCGGCGGGGAATTGAGTGGGTGCGGAACGCGAAGCCCAAGGGCGAGCGCGGCAGGCCGAACGGCCTAAAGCCGAGGCGAACGCCTTGCAGCGCCCACGCCCCGGCGCACACTCAAGGCATCATGGAAAAGACCGTCCAAGGGCGGCAGCCGCCTCCAGGAGCCGCTGTCCAAACCCGGATCACGAAAGCCGTTGGCGTGACCGGCAAAATCAATCACCCTGGTAGCGGGGGCTACGCGTGGTTGACCAAGGCAAGGCAGGAACGGACTGGACGGACGATGAACTCGACATCGTCGTTGCGGACTATTTCGCTATGCTGGCCGATGAGCTTGCAGGCAAGGCTTACGTAAAGGCCCATCACCGCGAGGTGGTGGTGAAGCAGATTGGCAGGTCGCATGGGTCTGTCGAGTTCAAGCATCAGAACATCTCGGCAGTGCTTCAGGAACTGGGTCTGCCCTGGATATTCGGGTACAAGCCTGCGGTGAACTTCCAGCGTGCGCTGTTCGATGCGATCGAGCGCCGTCTGTCGGGCAACCGGGACGACGTGTACCGGCAACCCCCGCCGACAATCCTGAATGTGGCGGACCCTCAAGGCGTCTTCGTGCATGCACCGGAGCAACTCGCTCCAACTACGCAGCGGCCAGCACAGCTTGAGCGGCTCGTGCGCAAGTTCGATCCTGTCGAACGCGACTTCCGCAACCGGGAGCTGGGGCGCAGCGGCGAAGAATTCGTGCTCGACATTGAACGCAGGCGGCTTGCCACGGAGGACCGTGGCGACCTTGCAGGCAAGGTCCGGTGGGTGTCGATGGAGGACGGTGATGGGGCGGGCTACGACATCCTGTCCTTTGATCGCACAGGGCGCGAACGCCTCATCGAAGTAAAGACGACCAACGGTGCGGCCCGCACGCCGTTCTTTCTGACAAGGACGGAGCTTGAGGTCGCAGACGAGAGGCAGGATGCCTGGCACCTCTATCGCGTGCACCAGTTCGCGCAGAAGCCGCAAATTCTCACCGTCCGTCCCCCGCTGAAAGCCGCGCTCCAGCTCGATCCGGAAACATGGCGGGCGGCGCTGCGATAAGTTGGCGAAGGCGGCGATCGGCAGCTAGTATGTGCCGACACTGACTCGCTCGCCCGTTATGTAAATACTAGCAATCTCAAGCGCTTAGCTTGAACAGGCGGGACAGTTCCCGCAATATCATTTGCTTACACTGAATACGCCAAGGTCGCCCATGAACGCCGTTGAAATCGAGGAAGCCCTATCGACGCTCGCTGCCGAGCCGTTCGACCGTGCGGAATTCCCGTACGCGTTCCTCGCTGCTTTCGGGAACAAGGAAACCACGCTCAAGCGCTTACGCTCGGGCCAGTCGAATGCGTCGGATATTCCCGAAGGCGTCCTCCAGCGTAGCAACATCCATATCGCAACCTGTGACGAGGGGCTTGTCGGCGACACGCTCAAGGCGCTCCGTGAAAGTCCGAAGACGGCGTCTGCGAAGGCGAAGTATGTCCTGGCTACCGATGGCGTGACGCTGGAGGCCGAAGACCTTGCGGGCGGCGAACATATCGCCGCGCCCTATGCGGAGTTCGCCAACCATTTCGGTTTCTTCCTGCCACTTGCAGGTATCTCGACCGTCAGCGAGATCAAGAACAACCCGATCGACGTGAAGGCGACGGGGCGGCTCAACAAGCTCTATGTCGAGCTACTGCGCGAAAACCCGGATTGGGCCAAGCCAGAGCGCAGGCCCGACATGAATCACTTTATGGCCCGCCTTATCTTCTGCTTCTTCGCGGAAGACACCGACATCTTCAACGGCGAAGGTCTGTTCACCGCGACCGTCACGAAGATGAGCGACCGGGACGGCGCGAATACGCACGAAGTGATCGGCGCCATCTTCCGGGCGATGAACACGCCAAGCAACAAGGATGCGCGCACCGCCGCCAAGACTCCAAACTGGGCTGACGTGTTTCCTTACGTGAACGGCGGGCTCTTCTCCGGGTCAACCGACGTGCCGCGTTTCACGCGCACAGCCAGAAGCTACCTGATCAGTACCGGCGAGTTGCAGTGGCGTCAGATCAACCCTGACATCTTCGGGTCGATGATACAGGCCGTGGCGGACGACGAGGAGCGCGGCGCGCTTGGGATGCACTATACCAGCGTTCCAAACATCCTGAAGGTGCTCAACCCGCTGTTCCTCGACGACTTGCGTACCCAGCTTGATGCCGCAGCCGACAATGCCCGCATGCTGCTTAATCTGCGCAAGCGCATGTCCAAGATCAGGGTGTTCGATCCGGCGTGCGGATCGGGCAACTTCCTTGTCATTGCCTACAAGGAAATGCGCGCCATCGAAGCTGAAATCAACCGGCGAAGGGGCGAGCCCGATATCAAGTCGGAGATACCCCTGACGAACTTCCGGGGTATCGAGCTTAGGCACTTTCCTGCCGAGATTGCGCGCCTCGCTCTCATCATCGCCGAGTATCAGTGCGATGTGCTCTACCGGGGTCAGAAGGAGGCACTCAAAGACTTCCTGCCGCTCGATGCGCAGAACTGGATCACGTGCGGAAACGCGTTACGCCTTGACTGGCTCTCAGTTTGCCCGCCAACGGGAACAGGGGTGAAGTACCTCGCGGACGACCTGTTAAGCACGCCTCTCGATCAGCCGGAAATCGATTTTGAGAATGAAGGCGGAGAAACGTTTATTTGCGGAAATCCGCCGTATCTTGGCAGTAAGTGGCAATCGCCTGCTCAGAAGGCTGACCTCCAAGCGATCTTGGATAGTCGCCTCGACGGTTGGCGAGTCCTAGACTATGTCGCCGGCTGGTTCGTCAAAGCCGCCGACTTCGCGCGACAGACCATTTCATCGGCTGCTTTTGTGGCCACAAATTCCATTTGTCAGGGTCAACAAGCATCCTGTCTGTGGCCCTTGGTGCGGCGGTCGGGGAGTGCGATCCATTTTGCACATACCTCCTTCCAATGGAGAAATTTGGCCAGTCACAACGCGGGCGTTACTGTGGTCATCGTAGGGATAACGACCTCTCCGCCTAGGTTGCGGAAGATATACTCAAGCAGTGGAGGCGACGCGCCGCTCGTTCGAGAGGCGGAGAATATAAACGCCTACTTGGTCGCGGGTCCGGATATCGTCGTTGAGCCTAGGACTAGCCCGTTACAGGCGCTGCCGGAGATGGTGAGAGGGAACTCGCCCACCGATGGGGGGCATCTGCTCTTGGAGCCACACGAGCTATCTGGCCTGGACCTCAACTTCGAGGAGCGCGAGCGGTACGTCAGGGTCTTCTTGGGGTCCCGTGAGCTTATCAATGGTCTGCGGAGATACTGCCTTTGGATAGAGGACGGCGACGTCGAAGCGGCAATGGCCATACCTTCGTTGCGACGTCGCCTTGATGCCGTCGCATCATTCCGAGCTGGCAGCCAGAAAGCGGCGACAGTAAGGGCTGCCTCTTGGCCACACCGATTCGACGAGAGAAAGCCAATCTCTCAGGGCCGCCAATTCTACATCCCGGTGATTAGCTCAGAGAATCGGGCCCATCTGCCTATCGAGCTGGTGCGTCCAAATGTAGTTCCGTCGAACAAGGTGTTTACGATGAACGCCGCTGATCTATGGCCATTCGCTCTGGTCGCGTCGCGACTAAACCTTGTCTGGGTTGCTACGGTCTGCGCGCGAATGCGCACTGACTACTCATACACGAACACCCTTGGCTGGAACACATTTCCTGTGCCGGTCCTGACGGATGGAAACAAGGCCGAGCTCACCCGCTGCGCCGAGAATATCCTGCTTGCGCGCGAAGCCCACTTCCCGAAGACGATCGCCGATCTTTACGACCCTGACGAGATGCCGGACGACCTCCGCCGTGCTCATGAAGAAAACGACGAAATCCTCGAGCGCATCTATATCGGCCGCCGCTTCCGTAACGACACGGAACGGCTTGAGAAACTTTTTGACCTTTATACCAAAATGATTGCCTCGCAGCCCCAGGCAAAGACCAAGAAGAAGAGGAGCGCTGCATGACCCTAGAGAACAATCCTACCAATACTAGGACGCTGCCCTCGGTATCCATCACTACCGCGCGGACCGGCGCATCGACCAAAGCGAATGGCATGGGCATGCGCGTCATGCAGGAGCGCGCATATGCGCGACGGGGCGAGCAGTATCTGCTGATCAAGTCGCCGCCGGCGTCCGGCAAGTCGCGTGCGCTCATGTTCATCGCACTCGATAAGCTTGCCAACCAAGGTGTAATGCAGGCGATCATCGTCGTGCCTGAGCGGTCGATCGGCGGCAGCTTCGCTGACGAGAAGCTAACGGCGCACGGATTCTGGGCGGATTGGGCCGTTCGTCCGCAATGGAATCTCTGCAACGCCCCAGGCATCGACGAGGCGCGGGTGGCGAAGTCCAAGGTCAAAGCAGTCGGCGAATTCCTTGCCAGTGACGACAAGGTGCTGGTCTGCACTCATGCCACCTTCCGCTTCGCCGTCGAGGAGCTGGGCGTCGAGGCGTTCGACGATCGACTGATTGCGATCGACGAGTTCCACCACGTGAGCAGCAATCCGGACAACCGGCTTGGCAGCCAGCTTGGCCAGTTCATGGCTCGCGACAAGGCGCATCTGGTAGCAATGACCGGCTCGTATTTCCGGGGGGATGCAGAGGCGGTCCTTGCGCCCGGTGACGAGGCCAAGTTCGAAACCGTCACCTACACCTACTACGAGCAGCTCAATGGCTACGACTATCTGAAGTCACTCGATATTGGGTACTTCTTCTATACGGGCCGCTATCTCGGCGCGATCGTGAAGGTGCTCGATCCCGCTCTCAAGACGATCGTGCACATCCCGAACGTCAATGCGAAGGAAAGCACCAAGGACAAGCACCGAGAGGTCGAGGAAATCATGCATGCGCTCGGCACCTGGAAGGGTGTCGATGAGGCGACCGGCTTTCACCTGATCGAGCTGCCTGACGGTCGGACGATCCGGCTCGCCGATTTGGTTGAGGATGAGCCTGCCACGCGCTCCAAGGTGCTTGGCGCGCTTCGTGACCCGGCGCAGCGTAACAACCGCGATCATGTCGACATCATTGTTGCGCTCGGCATGGCCAAGGAAGGCTTCGATTGGATCTGGTGCGAACACGCACTGACGGTTGGCTACAGGAGCAGCTTGACCGAGATCATCCAGATCATCGGTCGCGCCACACGCGATGCACCCGGCAAGGAACGGGCACGCTTTACTAACCTGATTGCGGAGCCCGACGCCGCCGAGTCATTGGTCGTCGGTGCAATCAACGACACCCTCAAGGCAATCGCAGCGAGCCTGCTCATGGAGCAGGTACTTGCTCCGCGCTTCGAGTTCACGCCGAAGGGCGCCGGCAAGCTTGAGGGGTACGACTATGGTCCGGATGGCTACGTAGAAGGGAAGCAGAACGTAGGATTTAACGAGGAACAGGGGCTGTTCCATTTCGAGATCAATGGCCTTGTCACGCCCGAAAGCCCTGAAGCGACGCGCATCTGTAAAGAAGACCTCAATGAGGTCATCACTGCCTTCATCCAGGACAAGTCCGCGCTGGAGCGGGGCCTGTTCGACCGTGAGAATACGCTGCCTGAGGAACTGACCCAACTCCGTATGGGCAAGATCGTCCGTGACCGCTATCCGGAGCTGAGCGATGTCGATCAGGAAGCGATCCGCCAGCACGCTGTTGCCGCGCTCAATCTCACACAGAAGGCGAAGGAACTGGCGAGCGGCGGAGAAGGCACGGACGACGCCAAGGGGAATACCGCGCTTCTCGACGGCGTGCGCCGCATCGCCATGGACGTTCGCGACCTCGACATCGACATGATCGACCGGATCAATCCGTTTGAGGCCGCGTATGCCATCCTCGCCAAAGCGATGGACGAGAAGACCCTGAAGCAAGTGCAGGCGGCAATCGCCGCCAAGCGGGTCAGCATCCCGTACGACGAGGCCCGCGACCTGGCCAAGCGGGCTGTCGAGTGGAAACGCCAGCATGGTCGCGCTCCCGAGATAACGTCCGCCGATGCCTGGGAGAAGAAGCTCGCCGAAGGCGTGGCAGCGCTCGCTCGCTATGTCGCCGAAAGGCAGGCCAGCAATGGATGAACTGTCTGACGACGAACTGCTCGCGGAACTCGGAGTTGAGGTCAAGCCAGAGGCTAAGAGCACTCATACACCTCGGGAAGAACGCATCATCGCGGGCTTCGAGGACATTCTGCGCTTCTACGATGAGCACGGTCGCGCGCCACAGCATGGCGAAGGTCGGGACATATTCGAGCGCCTCTATGCCGTAAGGCTCGACCGGCTGCGCGAGCTGGAAGAGGCGCGGACGCTGCTCTCGGGCCTCGATGTGCACGGGCTCCTGAAGGGCGCAGGACCAGAGGCGCATGCCTCCACGAGCATGCTGGACGACGACGCTCTGCTTGCAGAGCTTGGGATCGCTCCAGAGGCGGAAGATGACATACGGGTCCTTAAGCACGTGGCAACCGCCGAAGAGCGCAAGGCCGCGGAAGAAATCGCGACCCGGACCAGATGTCCTGACTTCGACAAGTTCGCCCCGCTGTTCGACGCGGTGCAGCGCGATTTGGACACTGGCGCGCGACAGACGCGGCCGTTTGAGCTCAAGGCTGACATTCGGCCAGGCACGTTCTTCATCGTGGGCGGGCAGAAGGCGTATGTCGCCGAGATGGGGGACATGTACTCCAATGCGCAGGGGCGCACGGATGCACGGCTGCGGGTCATTTTCGATAACGGCACCGAGAGCAATATGCTCATGCGCTCCCTTCAGCGCGCGCTTCACAAAGATGATGCCGGGCGGAGGATCACCGATCCTTCAGCGGGCCCTCTGTTCGGGACCGAGGCAGAGCCGAATGATCTTGAAAGCGGTACGATCTATGTCCTGCGGAGCAAATCGGACCATCCCATGGTGGCCTCGCACCGGGACTTGATCCACAAGATTGGCGTGACGGGCGGGACGGTAGAGGCACGCATCGCAGCGGCATCGAAGGACGCGACCTACCTGCTGGCGGATGTTGAGGTCGTGGCGACCTACAAGCTCTTCAACATCAACCGCACCAAGCTGGAGAAGCTGTTCCATCGCCTGTTTGGTGGAGTGCAGCTCGACCTGACCATTCAAGATCGTTTCGGCAATCCAGTGAAGCCGCGCGAGTGGTTTCTTGTCCCGCTTAACGTAGTTGACGATACGGTTACGCGCATATCCGATGGATCAATCGTAGACTTCGAATACGATCCAACGGTGGCAGCCTTAGTACGACGACCGTAGTTCCCATAAAGCGATGGAAACGCCTCTCGCGCCTTGGGTGGCCGCACCGGGGCTCCAGGAGAGGCACTTAGCAGTAGTCCACTTTTGGTCTATTATAGCAGCATTGTGAGATAAGCCATGCTTTTAAAGATAGACCGGTTTGAAGAGTTAGGGCGATTTGCAGCTCTACAACATAAAGCGCCGCAACTTGCGGCGCTTTCTATGATCTATGCCCGCAACGGGTACGGAAAGAGCACGCTGTGCAGCGTACTACGCTCTGTATCTGAGGGAGTGCCCAGCTATCTCCTAACCCGAAAGCGGCTTGGCTCACTCAGGCCGTCAATCGTCGAGCTCAAATTCGACGGCGGGGCACAGGCGCGCTTTGACGGCGTGTCATGGAGGTCGCCATCTCCGGCGCAAGTTCTCGTTTTCGATCAAGAGTTCATTCATCAGAATTTGCACGTCGGCGACAGCGTCACACGCGACAATAAGCGAAGCCTGCTCCCGCTCGTGCTGGGTTCGAGAGGTGTAGAGCTCTCTCAGAATATCATCGACCTCGACCGCGAGCAGCGCGAGCTAGATTCGTCATTGAAGGCGGCTGCGCGTTCGATCAGAGGGGCGCATCCGGTACTGGCGGGCGAGAATCTCGAGAAGTTTGCTGAAACACCGGTTCCATACGACATTGAAGGCCGCATCGTCCTGGCCAGTCAAAAGCGGGAGTTGGCGCGAAACGCCAGGGATGTTGTCCGACGGCGTGAGCCGCGTCTGCTGACTTTTCGCAGGTTCGATGAAATTGAAGAGCTGCTCGGGCGTGGCCTCAGCGAGATTACGGCGGATGTGGCGCAGTTGGTGCGTGACCACATCGCGACGCACGACCTCGGCGAGCGTGCCGTCCCGTGGCTCAAGTACGGCGCCGAGCACGCCCTGAATGACGATTGCCCCTTCTGTGGTCAAAGCACCAAGGGCCTCACGTTGGTGGATGCTTACGGCGTCTATTTCAGCAAGGCTTTCGCCGAGCTCTCTACGGCCTGCGATGCGTTCGTGATCGAGCTGGAATCGCTGATTGGGGAGGCTAGTACGCTTGATGCGCTCGAAAGCGAGAACAATACTGACCTTGCATTCTGGAAAACGGTCTGTGAGCTCGGCGACCTTCCGCAGCTCACATTCGCCGACTTGGAGTCGATCAAGCAGGCGGCGAAGGATCTTCTTGGCCTCGTTAGAACGAAGCTTGCCAATCCGTCGACCGGCCTGGCGCTTGGCGGATACGCGATGGGGATCAGGACCGCATGTGAAGCGGTCGCGATCTATAACGAACGGATCAATGAGGTCCTGCCGATCATCAAGGCAGCCAAGGCCGCAAGCGCAACAGCCGATCTGGATACGGCAGAACGCAACCTGAACAAGTGGCTTGCATTGCGCGCGAAGTCGACATCCACCACCCTCGCCGAAGATTGCACAACCTATCTCGCGGCGGCCAGGCGGGCACCTGAGGTGGCCGGTCAGAAGGCCGCCGCCCAGAATGAGCTTAAGGAGTTTGCCAAGACAACTGTCGGCTCACGTCAGGCGGAGATCAACACGTTGCTAGCCAATTTTGGCGTGAACTTCGAGGTAGTCGACACACGCGCGAACTTTGTTGGTCGTGATCCCAACACGGATTTCGCGCTGTCTATCGGAGGGCACAAGATTGCGGCTGGCGAGGTGTCGGACACCGCCCCCAGTTTTAAGACGGTGCTGAGCACCGCTGACAAGAACACGCTCGCGCTTGCCTTCTTCATTTCGGTTGTGAACTCGGTCCCCAATATCCAAGACACAATCGTAGTTTTCGATGACCCCTTTAACAGCCAGGACGTGTTTCGCCGTTTTGAAACCGGTAGTCAGATCAGGTCAATCGCGAAGAAGGCGCGCCAAGTCATAGTGATGTCGCATGACGCGGAGTTCCTTCACCTGATCGAGAAGGACACTCCCGACACGATTGCGACGGGGTCCTTCCAGCTAACCTGCGACGACGACGGTGCCGGTACCATCGCCGTATGGTCCGCTGCGGAGGAGCTTAAGGCGCTCTACGTGCGCCAGATGGAACAGCTTCGGGAGTTCGCCAATCGAGGTACGTTGTTGAAGGACGTAACCCTAATGGGGCTCGTTCAGGCGATGCGGCCCTTCTGTGAGGATTACCTGCGTGCACGATACCCAGGACGATTCGGTGACAAGCAGATGCTGGCCTCGATGACGGATGACATCGAGAATGCGGGACCCGCAGACGCCATGCATGCGATGGTAGGCGATCTCCGCGCCATCAACGAGTACACGCGACCGGAGCACCACGGCGGCGGACAGATACCAGAAAAGACCGAACTGCGCGCGCAGGCGCAACGGATCATTCGAATGATCGGATCGTACTAGCTCGACTTCCGCGACGGCCGAATGCCATCAGCTGGCAAAGGTCTGGCAGCGTTCAATCGCTCACGGATTGTCCATGGGGTCTTGGGGAGCTCGGAGGCTCCATAAGCGCGGTGGAGCGGCGGACGTTCCTCCATGGTCCGGTGCCGGTGGAGCGGGAAGGCTCCAGGTCCGGCGAGTGGGAGCCATGAGGGGCGGCGATACGCCCTTCATGTCGATGGGGTCCTTAGGGGAGCGCGAAGGCTCCCCTCAAGTGGCGATGGAACGGCCACCCGTTCCTGCATGGGCCGGTGTCGGGGGAGAGGCAACTCTCCCGGCCCGACGAGTGGTCAACCGGCGATACGGTTGGTGGCGCAGCATGGGCTCAATGCCGATGCTCGCCGCAGGCCGGGGGGATGCAACGGGGGCGCGCAAGCGGGCCCCCTTGCCAAGATGTGTGGTACTACCACACACATCTTGCGGCCCTTAGGCCGGGGTCCTTTCTGTCCTTTCGCGCTGTTCCTTCCCTTTGTGCCTCGCTACCTCCGCTAGCCTTCCGTTCTTTGGTCCTGGCGAGTTGGTACTACCATGCGAAAGCCGCCCTGCCAGATTGCTCCGGCAAGGCGGATTGAAGTTCGGAACGGTGTTCTGTTAGGCGGCGGGTTTGCGCGCCGGTGCCTGGTCGACAGGCACGAGGAAGATAACGCCCTTGCGGTCGATGAGGTCGGTGGGGATCAGGTCCAGGCTCAGGATTGCGCCCTGCTTGCCGTTCTTGCGGTTCCACACCGCACCGATCTCCTTGGGCCGGGCGAGGTTGGGTCGTCCCTCGCTGTCGCGGCCCGTCATGCGGGCAAAGGTTACGCGGAAGAGAGGCTTTTCGGTCTTGTTCGTCATTCGAGTTCTCCTTGATAGTGGCGGCTGGACGATCCAGCCGATGAGCGCTTGAAGGGCGGACAGGATGAGCCCGCGCGTCATGGACAACACGGGAGCCGGAGCGAAGCGCAGGCGAATGGAGCGGGCAGTCCATTGACGAAGGGCGCTGTCCGCCAGCTAGCGCGTCGTAATCGGTCTGGATCGGACCAGATCGCCCGACCGCAGGAAACGCGCGACCACAGGACCAAGCTGAATAGCAAGACCCACCCGCATACACGCGAAAGCTAGCGATCCGGTCAGGTGCAAGGGTTGCAGTGAGAACAGTTCGGCGACGAACGCGATCAGAATGAAACGGATTTCTGCACACCGACTAGCAGCGCGACGGATTTTTCGTGCGCGGCGTCGCGGCGCGGAAAAGCCGACTTATCGACGACGAGGGGCTTTTCAAACCGAGCGCGCTTCGTTATCTGGCGTGCATCTCGCTGGGGCACGGCCCTAACCACTGCAAGTATCCAAAGACCAACCGTCGCGGAAAGACTTTCGTCCGCGCGGACGAGAGCTCGTTACTCTTTGGTCTTCCATGGCGGGCGAGCCATGCAACCAGCGATTGTACATAATACTTGAAGTGATACTTCAAGTAATGGCACAATGAAACTGGGGATGATGGGAAATACTGGCGGTGGCTGGATAATGTAGGGAGCCTGTAAATGGCGACAGATGAATTCAACATCATGTCGGGTGCGTGGTCGCATACCAACCGTGAGGGTCTACCCACGGGGTCACAGATCAATCTGGACGCAGCGATAGACGACACCCCCAAGGCCGGTCCGCTCGCGCTCGATCACGCCAAGTATTCCGAATTCTTCAAGGACTCCGGACTTTCCGAGGCTCAGGCAAAGGAACTGATCGACGCGCTCTGGGTCGTCGTCGTCGGCTTCGTGGACCTGGGATTCGGGATGAATCCCTTTCAGCAAGCTATGGATAACTCGCCGATCATTGAGGGTAAGGCCACCCGCGTTGTGGTATCCTCGTCGGCAAATAATTCCAGAAGCAACAACACTATTTCCGGGGCGCGTGCAGACCGCGCACCCCGCTGAAGGAGGATTCCATGAGCCCCTACGATTTCAATGAAACAGCGCTGACCAAGGCGGTGGGATATTGCCGCGTATCGAGCAAGGCCCAGCTCAAGAAGGGTGACGGCCTCAACTCCCAAGAGGCGCGTATTCGCGAATACGCCGCCATGCGGGGCTACGAGATTGAGGAAGTCTTCAAGGACAACATCACCGGCAGCGAGAAGGTGCGCCCTGCAATGCAGGCGCTCCTGGCTCACCTGCGCAAGCACAAGCGCGAGGGCAGGATCGTTCTCGTCGACGACATGAGCCGCTTTGCCCGCGACATTCGCGGGCACCTCGACCTGCGCGATCTCATGCGGACTGCTGGCGCGCGTCTGGAAAGTCCGACGATGAAGTTCGGCGACGACCCGGACTCCATCTTCTTTGAAAACATCATGGCGACGGTGCACCAGCATCAGCGCGAGAAGAACGCCGAACAGACCCGCAACCGGCAAAGGGGGCGCCTGCTGAACGGATACTGGCCGTTCATTTCTTGCATGGGGCTCAAGCACGTTCTCATGCCGGGCCAAGGGCGTGTGCTCGTCCGCGACGAGCCCATAGCTTCGATCATCCAGGAAGCCATGGAGGGCTATGCCTCGGGCCGCTTCCAGACCCAGGCAGAGGTCCGCCGCTTCTTTGAATCGCAGCCCGCGTTTCCGAAGACGAGTGACGGGTCTGTACGCAATCAGCTTGTGAACGACATTCTGACGAAGTCCCTGTACGCGGGCTACGTCGAAGGCCCTGAGGGTTGGGATGTGCCTCTGCGCAAGGGACGGCATGAGGGGCTTGTGACCTTTGAGGTCTTCGAGCGCATCCAGCGCCGTTTGAAGGGCGCGTCCTACTCACCCGCACGTGCGGACCTCAGCGTGGACTTCCCGCTACGGGGCAGCGTTGTGTGCGCCTGCTGCGGCCATCCGCTGACCTCGTGCTGGTCCACTGGCAAGGTCGGGACGAAGCATCCGTATTACATGTGCTTCCGTCAGGGCTGCACGCAGTACCGCAAGTCCATCCGGCGCAGTCTGATCGAAGGCGAGTTCGCGGAACTTCTCTCGCAGCTCACTCCAGCACCAAGCCTGGCCGAGATCACCCGCGCGATGTTCAAGGATGCCTGGGAGCAGCGCAAGGCGCAGGCGTCCCAGATTGCGGCTGGCTATCGGAAGGAACTTGCCAAGGTCGAGGCGGGCATTGCGCGCCTCGTGGATCGCATTGTTGCGAGCAACGCCGACGCTGTTGTGGACGCGTGCGAACGCCGCATCGCGGAGTACGAGCGCACGAAGCTTGTGCTCGCTGAGCGCATCGAAAGTGCAGGACAGTCGCACGGCAAGTTTGAGGAGCTTTTCGAACTCGCTTTGAGCTTCCTGTCGAATCCCAGAAAGCTCTGGGAATCCGGGCGTTTCGAGCACCAGAAGCTGGTCCTGCGCATGTCGTTCTCGGGTCAGCTCGCTTATGCGCCCCAAACAGGGTTTCGAACCCCGGAAACCACTATGCCCTTCAAGCTCTTAGGGGGTGTTCGCGCCGATGTTGGCGGAATGGCGGAGAGGGAGGGATTCGAACCCCCGGTGGAGTTGCCCCCACGCCGCATTTCGAGTGCGGTGCATTCGACCACTCTGCCACCTCTCCGCGAGATGGAAGGCCGCGTGCGGCCAGTCGACACGCGGCGGCTTATGGCATAGCGGGAATGGACCTGCAACCATCCCCGACCGGCCGCCGCATGACCGACCTGCTGTTCGTCTATGGCACGTTGCGCGACCCTGATCTGCTCGCCGGCGTGCTGAACCGGCCGCTGCGCGCCGACCGCATGCTGGCCGCCACTGCCCCCGGCTTTGCCGCGCTCAACTATCCGGGCCGGCTCTATCCGGCGCTGGTCCGCGTCCCCGGTGCCGCGGCGGACGGCCTGGTGCTGACCGACCTCACCGCCTTCGAGCACGATCTGCTCGATGCCTTCGAGGGCAATGAATATCGCCGTGGCGTGGTGCCGGTGATGATCGGCGAGGAGCTGCACGAGGCGGCGGCCTACCTGCCCGCCATCGCGGTGCCGGCCGACGCGCCGCCGTGGACGCTCGCCACCTGGCAGCGGCAGCACAAGCCGCGCGTACTGGGGGCCGAGCGGGCCGGCGCCGACGAGATCCGCCGGCGGCTCATCGCGGTGCGTCCGCACTAATGCGTGAACGGCAGGATGAATTCCGCCCGGCGCCCGTTAGCTGTCGTGCAACCTCGAGCCCTGGGAGGGATCATGTTCAACCGTCGCACCGTCATCCTCGGACTTGCCACCATCCCCGTTTTCGCCGCGACCTCCCGGGCGCTGGCCGCCGCGCCGCCGCCCGATACGCTCGCCACCTCGGCCGGCGACGTCACCATCCAGCCGCTCAATCACGCCAGCCTGGTCCTCAGCCAGGGCAGCCACGTGCTCTATGTCGATCCTGCCAAGGTGGATTTCAGCGGCCAGCACCCCCCTACGGCCATACTCATCACCCATGAGCATGGCGACCATTTCGACCCCGATGCCCTGGCCAGGATCGCCGGCAGCGCCGCGATCGTCGCCCCGCAATCGGTGGCCGACAAGATTCCGGCCGGCCTCAAGGGCCAGGTGACGGTGATGCAGAACGGCGACTCCACCACCGTCGACGGCCTGCCGATCACGGCGGTGGCCGCCTACAATACCTCGCCCGACAAGCAGCAATTCCACCCCAAGGGCCGCGACAACGGCTATGTGGTCAGCTTCGGCGACAAGCACATCTACATCGCCGGCGATACCGAGCCGACGCCGGAAATGCAGGCGCTGACCGGCATCGACATCGCCTTCCTGCCCATGAACCAGCCCTACACCATGACCCCGGAGCAGGCTGCCGACGCGGTGAAGGCCTTCAGGCCCAAGGTGGTCTATCCCTACCATTACAAGGGCACGGACCCGCAAAAGCTCGCGGACCTGGTCGGCGATACTGCCGAGGTACGGCTGCGCGACTGGTACACAGCGGGCTGAGGGCGCTGCCCTTTCGCTTGACTCTCTACATCATTGCGACCATAAGCCCACCGACTGCGCGCTCCGGGAAACCGGGGCGTGTTTGGTTTTGTCTCAGAACCGCAGCTCGAGGCTCCGCCGGATCGCGGTCCGGCCCCGCAAGTCCGTGGCTTTGGCCATGGCGCCATAGAGCGCGATCGATAGAAGGACCGGCCGATGCGCCGGAGCGTAGATGAATTTCGCAGTGATCAAGACCGGCGGCAAACAGTACAAGGTTGCCGCCAATGATTTGGTGAAGATCGAAAAGCTCGACGCCGAGCCGGGCGACGTGGTGACGTTCGACCAGGTGCTGCTGGTGGGCAATGGCGATGACGTCACCGTCGGCGCCCCGCTGGTCAAGGGCGCCTCAGTCGCCGGTCATCTGGTGCAGACCAAGAAATCGCGCACCGTCATCATCCAGAAAAAGCATCGCCGCCAGCACTTCGACCGTCGCAACGGCCATCGCCAGATCCTGGCGACCGTCCGCATCGGCGAGATTCTCGTGGGCGGCGCCAAGACCACGCTGACGGCCGACGAAAAGATCAAGGCGCGCCACGCCGCGCTGATGAATTCGACCGCCGCGTTCGCGGACGCACCGGCCAAAAAGTCGGCAGCCAAGGCCGCTCCGGCGGCCAGGGCCAAGGCGCCCAAGGCCGAGGCGGCACCGGCCCCGGCGCCGAAGGCCGCCCCGAGGGCCAAGAAGACCGAGGCCAAGGCCGAGGCCGGTTTCACCGACGACGTGTCGCTGATCTCGGGCGTTGGCGCAACGCTGACCAAGAAGCTCGCAGCCGCCGGCGTCACCTCGCTGACCCAGATCGCGGCATGGACCGACGCCGACCTCAAGAAGTACGATGAAGAGCTGGCGCTCCACGGCCGCGCCGAGCGTGACGAATGGGTCCAGCAGGCCAAGGACCTGGTTGCCGGCAAGCCGCCGCGCGCCAAGGTCGACCAGGACCATGCGGCCGACAAGGCCAAGAAGTAAGGAGCGGAACGAATGGCACACAAGAAAGCAGGCGGCTCGTCCCGCAATGGTCGCGATACCGCTGGCCGTCGTCTCGGCGTCAAGAAGTTCGGCGGCGAAGCTGTGATCGCCGGCAACATCATCATCCGTCAACGCGGCACCCAATGGCATCCCGGCTCGGGCGTGGGCATTGGCGTCGACCACACGATTTTTGCCACCGTCGACGGCACCGTCTCCTTCAAAACCCGAGCCAACAAGCGATCCACCGTGTCGGTACTCCCGCACATGGACGCTGCTGAATAACCCGGTAGGATCAAAACCCCCTGCCGGAGACAAGCTCCCCGGCACGGCATCACCGCCAGGCAAAGTTCCAAGGGGAGCCGGTTTCCGGTTCCCCTTTTCGCTTTGAGGGCAGTGAAATGCGGTTGTATCTCTCGTCTGAACGTCTGGGTGAACGCGCCGGCGCCCTGCTGGACATGCTCGGGGCGGGGCCCGCCGGCAACCGCGTCGCCGTCATCGCCAACGGCTACGACACCAGTTCCCCGCTTGGGCGGGACCCCTATCTCGCCGAGCTCTACGATCCGATCAGCGAGTTCAGGGGCCTCGGGCTGATACCCGAAGAGCTCGATCTGCGCGCCTATTTCGGTGATCCCCGGAGGCTGAGGCAGCGCCTCGGCGCCTTTGGCCTGGTCTGGGTCATGGGGGGCAACAGCTTCATTCTGCGCCGCGCTATGCGGCAGTCGGGCTTCGACTGCGTCATCCGCGACCTGCTTTCGGCCGACGCCATCGCCTATGGCGGCTATGCCGCCGGTGCCGTCGTCGCCGGCCCCAGCCTGCGCGGCCTTGAGCTGATGGACGACCCCTGGGAGGTTCCCCCCGGCTACGACGAGCCGCTGGTGTGGACCGGGCTCGGCCTTACTCCTTTCGTCATTGTGCCGCATTTTCGCTCGCGCCACCGCGAGGCGGCATCGGCCGAGAAAGTGGTGTCCTACATGCGGGTCCGCCGAACCCGCTTCAGGGCCATCTCGGATGGCGAAGTGATCGTGCGTGTTGGAAAGCTTGAAAGACTGGCATCATGAAGAAGACCAGAACGGACGCCGCAATCATCGAGGCCGAGCGACCGGCCTATCACCAGGGGGGCACCGAGCGTGCCATCGCCCAGCTCGCCGAAGCCACGCACCGGCTCACCTTCCGCCGCGTACGCGACATGCTGCCCGGCAAGATCGAGACCCGCCGCCTGATCCTGCGCGCGCCCATTCGTGGCGACGTGCCCGACCTGGTCCGGCTGGCCGACAACAGGAATGTGTCGAGCAAGCTCGCCCGCATGCCCAGCCCCTATACGCGCGCCGACGCGGTGGGCTTCATCGAGATTTTCGCGCAGCGGCCGGACGAGCGGCCCTACGCCATCACCCTCGACGGACACCTGATCGGCATCGTCGGCTTCTCCTTCCACGAGGGCGAGCCGCCCGAGCTCGGCTATTGGCTGGGCGAGCCGCATTGGGGCAAGGGCTACATGACCGAGGCGGCCCGCGCTCTGGTCGACGCCGCGCAGCGCACCCACTATTACGACCGCATTGTCGCCCGGGCGCTGGCCGACAACGCCGCCTCGCTGAACGTGCTCGGCAAGCTCGGCTTCGAACGCGTCGGCCGCAAGCCCAAGAAGTCCGAGCCGGCCGACAAGCAGATCGTCATGCTCGAGCTCGCGAGGCCCAGATGGATGTAGAGCTTCGCTCCCGCCGCCTGCTGCTGCGCCAGCCGCGCCCGACGGACGCGGCCCGGATCGCGCATTTCCTCAACAATCTCAGGGTCTCGGGCAACCTCGCCCGGGTTCCCTACCCTTACCATCTGTCCGATGCCGAGGCTTGGCTCGCCACCTGGCGGGCCGACAGGCCGGCAGGCGAAACCGGCTTTTCGATCGAGCTGGCCGGTGAGGGCCTGATCGGCCATTGCGGCTTCCATCTTGGCCGCGGCGGGACGCCCGAAATCGGCTATTGGCTGGCCGAGCCGTTCTGGAACCGCGGCTTCATGACCGAGGCGGCGGCCCGCATCCTCGACTGGTATTTCCAGGTCACCAGCGCCGATGACATCGCCTCGGGGGTATTCGCCTTCAACAAGGCCTCGCTGGTGGTGCAGACCAAGCTCGGCTTCACCCAGGTGGGCACCGGCACGCTGCATTGCCTTGCGCGCCACGAGGACCTGCGCCATATCGACACCCGATTGACGCGCACCCGCTGGCTCGACCGGCAGGGGCTCGCACCCGCCAGGGAAGCGCTATGAAATTTCTCGACCAGGCCAAGGTCTATGTCCGCTCCGGCGACGGCGGTGCCGGAGCGGTCAGCTTCCTGCGCGAGAAATTCGTCGAGTTCGGCGGCCCCAATGGCGGCAATGGCGGGCGCGGCGGCGACGTCATCGTCACCTGCGTCGACGGCCTCAACACCCTGATCGACTACCGCTACCAGCAGCACTTCAAGGCCGGCACGGGCGTCCACGGCATGGGCAAGGACCGCCACGGTGGCAAGGGCAAGGATGTTATCCTGCGTGTGCCGGTCGGCACCCAGATTTTCGAGGACGACAACGAAACGCTGATCGCCGACTTCACCGAGATCGGCCAGACCGTAACCCTGCTTTCCGGCGGCAATGGCGGGTTCGGCAATGCCCATTTCAAGACCTCGTCGAACCAGGCTCCGCGCCACGCCAACCCGGGTCAGGAGGGCACCGAGAAGTGGATCTGGCTGCGGCTGAAACTGATCGCCGACGCCGGTCTCGTCGGCCTGCCCAATGCCGGAAAGTCGACCTTCCTCGCTGCCGTATCGGCGGCCAAGCCCAAGATCGCCGATTACCCCTTTACGACGCTCCATCCCAATCTGGGCGTGGTGCGCATCGGCGAGCGCGATTTCGTCCTGGCCGACATCCCCGGCCTGATCGAGGGTGCCCATGAGGGCGCCGGCATCGGCGACCGCTTCCTTGGCCATGTCGAGCGCACCGGTGTTCTCATCCATCTGGTCGACGGCACCCAGGAGGACGTGAAGAGCGCCTACCAGGTCATCCGCGCCGAATTGGCGGCTTACGATCCCGAACTGGCCGAAAAGCCCGAAATCGTGGTCCTCAACAAGATCGACGCACTCGATCCCGACGACCTCAGGAAGAAGACAGCGACCCTCAAGCGCGCCAGCAAGGCCGAGGTGTTGACCTGCTCAGGAGTCACCGGCCAGGGCGTGGAGCAAGTGCTATACCGCGTTATTTCCACCCTTGATGCTGCCAAGGCTGATGCCGCTGAACAAGTCCGCCGCGCCGCCCAGCCCGGATGGGTGCCATGACGGCAACCCTCGCGCCCATCATGGGGGCCGGTCGTGGCTGATGCCCTCGCCCCCTACCGCCGGCTGACGGTCAAGATCGGCTCGGCCACCATCGTCGACAGCGCCAATGGCAAGGTGCGCAGTGACTGGCTGGCCGCGCTGGCCGAAGACCTGGCTGGCCTCAAATCCAACGGCGTTTCCGTCGTCGTCGTTTCGTCGGGCGCCATTGCGCTCGGCCGCGGGCTGCTTGGCCTCAATGCCGCTTCGTTGACGCTGGAGCAGCAGCAGGCCGCCGCCAGCGCCGGGCAGATCGCCCTGAGCCAGGCTTGGGCCGAGAGCCTCGGCCGCCACGGCATCGTTACCGGCCAGATTCTTATAACACCCAATATCACCGAGGAGCGGCGCTACTTCCTGAACGCGCGGACGACGATCTCCACCCTGCTCTCCCTCGGTGCCATTCCCATCATCAACGAGAACGACTCGGTCGCCACCGCCGAAATCCGCTACGGCGACAACGACCGCCTGAGCGCGCGCGTCGCGACCATGATCGAGGCCGACTGCCTCGTGCTGCTCTCAGACATCGACGGGCTCTACACCGCCCCGCCCAACAGGGACCGGACCGCCACGCACCTGCCCTTCGTGCCGGCCATCACCCCCGACATCGAGGCCATGGCCGGCGGCGCGGCCAGCCATCTGAGCCGCGGCGGCATGACCACCAAGATCGAGGCCGGTAAGATCGCGACCCTCGCCGGTACTGCCATGATCATTGCCCGCGGCACCGGCCTGCATCCGCTGCGCGCCCTGCAGCAGGGCGACCCCCATACCCTGTTCGCCGCAGCGGAATCGCGGGCCCAGGCGCGCAAGCGCTGGATCATGGGCACGCTCGACCTGCAGGGCCAGATCTGGGTCGACGCCGGCGCCGTACGCGCCCTGCTCGACGGCAAGAGCCTGCTGCCGATCGGCGTCACCCGCGTCACCGGCGAATTCGTGCGCGGCGATGCCGTCGCGGTACTCGACCCCGACGGCCGCGAGATCGCCCGCGGCCTGGTCGGCCTCGACCGTGAGGAAGCCGATCTGGTCAAGGGGAAGAATTCCCGCGCCGCCACCGAGATCCTGGGGCTTCACGCGCGCGCAGAACTGGTCCACCGTGACAACCTGGTGGTGCTGATGGGGGCGGAGGCGAAACCGGCATGAACGCGATCGACAACGACCTGCACAACGTGATGAGCGCCATCGGCCAGCGCGCCCGTGGTGCCGCCGCCACGCTCGCCTTTGCCTCGACCGATGCCAAGAACCTGGCGCTGACCGCTGCCGCGGACGCCATCCTCGCCGAGCGCGAAACCATCCTTGCCGCGAATGTCGAAGACATGGCGGCCGCAAAAGAACGCGGTATCACGCCGGCCTTTCTCGATCGGCTGGCGCTGACCGAGGCCCGGATCGCCGGCATTGCCAATGGCCTGCGCGACATCGCCGCCTTGCCCGATCCGGTCGGTACGGTGATGGCCAGCTGGACCCGCCCCAACGGGCTCGAGATAGCGCGCGTTCGCACGCCCCTCGGCGTCATCGGCGTCATCTTCGAGAGCCGCCCAAACGTGACCGCCGACGCCGGCGCGCTGACGCTCAAATCCGGCAACGCCGTGATCCTGCGCGGGGGCTCGGATTCGACCCGCACCTCTCGCACCATCCACGCCTGCCTGGTGACCGGCCTCGAGTCGGCCGGCCTGCCTGTCGACGCCATTCAGCTCGTGCCCACCACCGACCGCGCTGCGGTCGGCGAGATGCTGCGCGGCCTCGACGGCAATATCGACGTCATCGTGCCGCGCGGTGGCAAGACCTTGGTCGCCCGCGTCGAGGACGAGGCGCGCGTGCCGGTCTTTGCCCATCTCGAAGGCATCTGCCACACCTATGTCGATACAGGGGCCGAGCTGGTGATGGCCATCAATGTCGTGGTCAATGCCAAGATGCGGCGCCCCGGCGTGTGCGGCGCCACCGAGACGTTGCTGCTCCACCGCGACGTCGTCGGCACGCATTTGAAGCCGATCGCCGACGCGCTCCTCGCCCGCGGCTGCGAAATCCGCGGCGATGATGTGGTGCAACACCTCATCCCCGAGGCCAAGCCGGCCACCGAACAAGACTGGCACACCGAATACGAGGCGCCGATCCTCTCGGTTAAGGTGGTTGACGATGTCGGCGCCGCCATCGCCCACATCAACCACTACGGCTCGCACCACACCGAGGCGATCCTCAGCGCAAACGAGGCCAACATCGCGCGCTTCTTCACCGAGATCGACAGCGCCATTCTGCTGCTGAATGCCTCCACCCAATATGCCGATGGCGGCGAGTTCGGCTTCGGCGGCGAAATCGGCATCGCCACCGGCAAGTTTCACGCCCGCGGCCCGGTGGGGCTCGAACAACTCTGTTCGTTCAAATACCTGGTGCGCGGCAACGGGCAGACCCGCCCCTGATGCTCGGCCGCATGCAGGTACCGCACTCGGAGCCGGGCATGCGGATCGGCCTGTTCGGCGGCAGCTTCAATCCGCCGCACGACGGCCACCGCCTGGTCGCGCTGCAATGCTTGAAGCGCCTGCAACTGGACCGGGTCTGGATCCTCGTGTCGCCCGGCAATCCGCTGAAGGACCATGCGGAACTGGCCCCGCTCGAAACCCGTATCGAGCAGACCATCAAGATCATGGACGATCGGCGGCTGGTCGTGACCGGCTTTGAGGCGGCGCATCACTTTGCCTACACCTACCAGACCATCCAGCACCTGCACGAAACCCGTCCCGGCGTGCGCTTTGTCTGGCTGATGGGAGCCGACAGCATGGCCGGTTTCGACCGCTGGGAGAACTGGCGGGCCATCGCCGCCACCGTGCCGATGGCGATCTATGCCCGGCCGGGATCCACGCTGCGCGCCACGCGCTCACCAGCGGCCGCTGCGCTTGACCATGCCCGCCTTCCTGAGCGGGACGCGGCCCGGCTCGCCGATATGCCGCCGCCCGCCTGGATCTACCTGCGCGGGGTTATGTCCGGCGCCTCGTCCACCGCCCTGCGGCGGGCCCGCGCCAGGATCAATGCGGCGGAGTGAGGGGCTTTCGACGGCTGGCGGTCTCGTGCAAACTGGCCGTCTAGGGGATTCGATGCTGCGTCACGCTGCGCCATTGCTGCTGATCCTGGCCGTTACCGCCCCCGCTGCGGGGCAGGTGAGCTTTGGTGTCGGCGGCAACGACGGCGGCAGCACGGCGACCGTCACCACCACCCAGCGCACGCCCGGCTTTGCCGACGACTTCGCCGGCGCCAAAGTATTGAGCGGCGTCAACGTCCGCGCCGCACCCGAGTCCGGCGCCCCCATTCTCGGCACGTTGCAGCCGGGCGGCACAGTGATGGCCCGCTGCCAGCGCGGCTGGTGCCAGTTGCAGGACGGCGGCTATGTCGGCCAGCGCTTCTTGAGTTTCGACGCCTCGGACAGCTTCGAGGTGGCGCCTCCGGCGACGACCGATGCGACCCTCGAAACCACCACCATCCTCGATGCGCCGGACAACTCGCAAAGCACGTTGTCCCTGGCCCCGCCGACCTCGTCGGACAGTGTCCCCGGCAAATTCGAAGGCGCCTGGATCGTCCCCAGCGACCCGACGCAGAAGAATGTTCCGCTGACCCTGACGCAGACGGGCAACTCGGTGACAGGAACGCTGAAGAGCGACAAGCGCACCACGACCATCACCGGCCAGGTGCAGGGGACGCAGTTGACCTTCACCTACCAGATGGCCGACGCCAAGGGCAAAGCCGTGGCCTCGGGCAATGGCTATTTGACGCTGGGCAAGCAGGGGCAGTCGCTGAAGGGCGTGCTGATGCTCAACGGACTGGTCGTCGCCAATCTCGACGCCACGCGCTGAGCCCCGTCATCGCCGGAGACCTGCGCCTTGCACAATCGTACGCGAATCCCCATTATGAGCCGTGGCTTTGGCCACCGAAGGGACTGAAGACCATCGCACACGCGACTGCATCGCTCCCAACCCGCAAGGAATGCTGAAAACCGCATGACTCATGCACGCGCATGGGCAGAGGCCTCATAATGGCTGCATCGCCCAAGAAGCTGGCCCCGACGCCGGCGCCAACCCCCGAACCCAAGATGATCGACGTCGTTCTCCACACCCTCGAGGATGCCAAGGCCGAAGAGACGGTTGCCATTGATATTGCTGGCAAATCTTCGCTCGCCGACAACATGGTGGTGACCTCCGGCCGCTCCAACCGGCACGTCAGCGCCATCGCTGATCAGTTGATAAAATCCTTGCGCGACAACGGCTTCGGCAAACCGCGCATCGAGGGCCTGCCGCACGCCGATTGGGTGCTGGTGGATGCCGGCGACGTCATCGTCCACATCTTCCGGCCGGAAGTCCGTGAGTTCTACAACATCGAGAAGATGTGGCAGGCGGAGTTCGCCGCTGACGCGCATTAAGATATTGTGCGCATTAGCATTCTCGCCGTCGGCCGGATGAAGCAGGGGCCGGAGCGCGAGCTCGTGGCCCGCTACCTCGATCGCGCCCTCGCCGGCGGCAGGGCACTGGGGTTGACCGGATTTGCGGTCACCGAGCTCGCCGAATCGCGCGCCTCGTCCACCACAGCCCGCAGGAGCGATGAGGCACGTGCACTGCGTGACACTGTGTCAGGTTCTCGCACGCTGATAACGCTCGACGAACGCGGCACGCTCATGGGCTCGGAGGAATTTGCCCGCAAGCTCGGCCGCTGGCGCGACGATGGCGCCGAGGCGGTCAGCTTCGTCATCGGCGGCCCCGATGGCCTCGACCCCGCTTTCGTCAAGGAGGCCAACCTCAGTCTCGGCTTTTCGCCGCTGACCTGGCCGCACCAGCTCGTCCGCATCATGCTTGCCGAACAGCTCTACCGCGCCACCACCATCCTCAGCGGCCATCCCTATCACCGCGAATAGATCACGCCGGAGCCATCCAAAAGCCAAAGAACTCCGGCTTAACCCCCTTGGCTGCTAGGATTCGTGCGGCTGATTCGTGCTTTCGCGGGGCTCAATGAACGATCGCGTCCTCTGGACGATGGCAATGGCGCTGGGGGCCATGCTGCTGGGCGCGCCGGCGCTGGCGCAGTCGTCGGCCTCGTCGGCCGCCGCCGATCCTACCCAGTCGACCGACCAGGCCCCCATCGGCACGGGCGTGCCCACCTGGATCCAGGAGAAGTCCAGCGACAGTGCCGCCCAGCTCAAGGAGCTCGAGGCCTCGCTGAGCCTCAGCAAGGACAAGTCCGACAAGCTCAAGGCCGATATCGAGGCGATGAAGGGTGATCGCGAAAAGCAGAACGCCGCTTTGATCGCCGCTGCTGCCCGGGTGAAGGCGGCCGAGACCGAGATCGCCGCGGTGCAGACCAAGATCGGCGACCTGATCGTGCAGGAGCTCGACACCCGCGGTCGCCTCGATGGCGCCGACGCCTCCATCTCCAATGTCCTCGCCGCGCTCGAGCGCATCTCCAAGGACCCGCCGCCGGCGATCATCGTCGATCCGTCTGATGCTCTCGGCTCGGCCCGCAGCGCGCTGCTGATCTCTGCCATCCTGCCGCAACTCAAGGCCAAGGCGGACCAGGGGACGAGCGACCTGAAGCATCTGACCGACATCAAGACCGCGGCGCAGGCCGAGGAGGCCAACCTCAAGGCCAATTTCGACGTGCTCGAGGAAGAGCAGCTCCGCATCGCCACCCTGATCCAGGCGCAAAAGCAGAACGAAGAGACAGCGACGGCCACGCTGGCGGAAGAGCAAAAGCAAGCGGCGGAGATGGCCGACAAGGCCGCCCAGCTGAAGCAACTCATCGCCGATCTCGGCCGCCAGGCCAAGGCGGTGGCGGTGGCTGCGGATGCGACCGCCAAAGCCAATGCCGGCGGCACCGCGCCCAAGCTCGATAACGACACTGTGAAGCTCGCGCTCGCCAATACCGCCCGGCAGCAACCCGCAGTGCCCTTTGCGGCGGCGCGCGGCTTTCTCGATTTTCCCGTGGCGCGGGGCGTCAACGTCGTCAATTTCGGCGATGGCGACGGCCTCGGCGGCGTCTCCGACGGGCTGTCGGTGGTGACCAATGCCGACGCGCCCGTGCGGGCCCCGGCCGACGGTTGGGTGCTCTATACGGG
>JAEWCE010000290.1 GCA_023390785.1 Pseudomonadota bacterium | reverse complement strand
GCGCATGGCGCTCGAGCCCGAGGCGGCGGCGCTGGCGGCGAGCCGGCGCACGACGGCGCAACTCGAGGAGCTCGAGGACTGGGTGGGCCAGATGGACAACCCGCGGATCGACCAGCAGGATTTCGTGCATGCCGATCTGGGCCTGCACCTGGCGGTGGCCGCGGCCGCCAACAATCCGTTCTTCCAGTCGATCTCGACGCTGATCGAAGTGGCGCTCGTCGCCATGCTCTCCGCCTCGTCGCCGGTCGAGAGCGCGGCGCGGCTCGCGGCGTCCGTGGCGCAGCACCGCGCCATCGTCGAAGCCATCGCCGCCCGCAGTCCGACCGCCGCCCGCAAGGCCATGCAGGCGGTTGTGCAGACGGGCATCGACGGAGCGCGATAGAGCGTCAGCGGGACCGCAGGGAAAAGCAGAGGACTCTATTCGCGCGCCAGGGCCTGCACCGGGTCGAGCCGGGCAGCGGAGCGGGCCGGCATGAAGCCGAAAACCACCCCGATCAGCGTCGAAGACAGCAGCGCGGCGGCGATCGACAGCGTGGAGTAGGAGACGCGGGCGCCCGAGAGGAACTGCGTCAGCGCGAAGCCGACGCCGAAGCTCAGCGCGATGCCGGCGACGCCGCCGACGATGCACACCAGCACGGCCTCGGTGAGGAATTGCCGCAGGATATCGCCGCGCCGCGCCCCGACCGCCATGCGGATGCCGATTTCGCGGGTGCGCTCGCTCACCGACACCAGCATGATGTTCATTACCCCGATGCCGCCGACGATCAGCGAGATCACGGCGATGGCCGAGATCAGCAGCGTCAGCGTCTGGCTGGTGGACTGGATGGTGTCGCGGATGGTGTTGGTGTTCTGCAGGAAGAAGTCGGTCTTGCCGCCGTGCAGGCGTGTCAGCAGGTCCGTGATCTGGCTCTCGGCCGTGTCCATGTCGGCGCTGTCGGCGACGCGGACGATGATCTGGCTCAAATAATGCTGGCCGAGGATGCGGTCCATCACCGTGGTGTAGGGCAGGTAGATCGAGGGGTTGGAGCTGCCCGGCCCGAAGGTCGAGGTGACGGCGACGACGCCGATCACGCGCACCGGCACCTTGCCGACGACGATCACCTGGCCGATCGGATTCTCGCCGTGGGTGAAGATCGCGGTCTGCGCGTTGGTATCGATCACCGCAACCTGGGCCCGATCGTCGACCGCCGATCCGTCGAACGTTCCGCCTTCACTGAGGGTCGAGCCGTTGACGCGGAAATAGTCGACGCCCACTCCCGAGACCTGCGCGTTCACGGCGACATTCCGGAACAGGATCGACTGATTGCTTGAAACGCGCGGCGTGACGCTGTCGGCGTACGGCTCCCGGGCCAATGCGTCGGCGTCGCTGGCCACCAGCGTGCGGATGCGGCCCTGGCCGCGGTCGCCGAAGCCGGTACCGGGGTAGATGTTGATGGTGTTGGTGCCAATCGAGGCGATGTTCTCGAGCACCATCTGCTGGCTGCCCTGGCCGAGGGCCACCACCGACACCACCGAGGCGATGCCGATGATGATGCCGAGCATGGTGAGGAAGGTCCTGAGCTTGTGCGAGGACATCGCGCGCAACGCCATGCGCATCGCTTCGACGCCGCGGTCCAATACCTGGAACGGCGAGAACCGGGTCTTGCGTGCGATCTGCGCAGTCGCCGGCGCCGCGGCGGCACCGGTGCGGGTGTCAGCAATGATGCGGCCGTCGCTGATCTCGATCATCCGATCGGTCTGCTCGGCGATCTTCTGGTCGTGGGTGACGATGATGATGGTGTGGCCTTCGGCGTGCAGCTCCTTGAGCAGTCCCATCAGATCGGCGCCGCTGCGCGAATCGAGGGCGCCGGTGGGCTCGTCGGCGAGGATCACCTCGCCGCCGTTCATCAGCGCGCGGGCGACGCTGACACGCTGCTGCTGGCCGCCCGAGAGCGCACCAGGCCGGTTGCGCAAGCGGTCGCCGAGGCCGAGACGGACCAGGAGGTCGGTGGCGCGGCGGGTGCGGGCGCCGGTGTCGATGCCGGCATAGATCGCCGGCATGGCGGTATTCTCGACGGCATTGAGGTCGGCGAGGAGCTGGTAGCGCTGGAAGATGAAGCCGAAATGCTCGCGGCGGAGCTCGGCCAGTTCGTCGGGGCCGAGCCGGCTGATGTCACGTCCGGCAAAGGTGTAGGTGCCGGCGCTGGCACGGTCGAGGCAGCCGAGGATGTTCATCAGCGTCGACTTGCCCGAGCCGGACTGGCCGACAATGGCAATCATCTCGCCGGCCTCGATGTCGAGGTTGACGTCGTCCAGCACGGTCACCGTCTCGGCACCTGTCACGAAGCGGCGGGTGAGCCCGCGAAGCTGGATCAGCGGCGTGGTCACCGGTCAGCCCCCGCGGCGGCCGCCGCCCGGGCCGCCGAACAGCACCGGCCCGCCGCCGCGGCGGTTACCGCCGGTCTGGGCCGCCGACGCATTGGTCGAGCTGCGCGGCGCGACCACCAGGTCGCCCTCGCTGAGGCCGCTCTTGATCTCGGCCGTGATGTTGTTGTTGAGCCCGACCTTGACCTGCGCCGGCGCGATGGTGCCGTCGGGCTTGTAGACGCCGACGTGATAGGTGCCGTTGCGGCCGCCGACCAGCACCGAGGCCGGCAGCGTCAGCACGTTCCTGGCGGAATCGACGACGATGGTCACCTGCGCCGTCATGGCGATGCGCAGCCGGTGGTCGGGGTTCGCGACCGAGAACAGGCCGTTGTAGTAGACGGCGTTGTCGGACGAGGCGAGGCCGGTATCGGAAGTGGTGATCGCGTCCGGCGCCGGCTCGACCGACAGCAGCGTTGCCGGGATCTTGGTGTTCGGATCGCCCAGGATGGTGAAGGTCGCCGACTGGCCGGGCTGCACCTTGGTGACGTCCGCCTCCGAGATCTGCGCCTTGATCACCATGGTGTCGAGGTCGGCAATCTTGACGATGGTCGGCGAGGTCTGGTTGGCGTTGACGCTCTGGCCCTCGGTCACCAGCACCGCGACGATGGTGCCGTCGGTCGGCGCGGTGATCTTGGTGCGCGCCAGCGCCAGGTTGGCGTCGTCGATAGCGAGCTGCGCCTGGCTGATCTGGGCATTGAGCGAGGCGATCGCCGCCTCGGCCGAGGCCAGGCCGGCCTGCGCCGACATCACGTCGGCATCGGAAATGAGTTTTTGCGGTGCCAGCTTGTTGGCGCGCGCCAGCGCCGCCTGGGCGCTGGTCAAGTCGGCCTGCTTGGCCTGCAACTGCGCCTGCATGTTGAGCATCGCCGCCTGCGCCGACTTCACCGCGTTCTGCTGGTTGGTGGAATCGATCTGGGCGATGAGGTCGCCCTTCTTCACCGTGTCGCCCAGCTTCACCGACAGCCTCTGGATGGTGCCCGAGACTTCCGCGCCCACGCTTGTCACCGCCTGCGCCTGCAGCGCACCGGTGGCCAGCACCGTCTGCTCGACGTTGCCGCGCTCGACCTTGACGGTCGACGGCTCGACGCGCGCCTCGGAGGGAGCGAGGTACATCCAGCCGCCCACGCCCGCAGCGGCGAGCAGCACGACGGCGATGGCGATGCGGGCGATGAATTTCATGTCGCGACCCATATTCCCACACTCCGGTCGAGGGAGCGCTCCAGCCTCGAATATGGTCGCGGGGGCGGGGAAAGTAACATTATCGATGAGTAATCTAGCATACGCTTTGGTAATTTCGTGGCCGCGCCCCTCCACCGACTGAAAGCTTCTGTGCGTAACGATTTGCCCCCCGCACGGATCGCGGTGCCGCGTGATAGCTTTCTCCTCATTCGGGTGGTGCGGCGGGACCTGAGGATGGCGACAGCTCTGTACATCGTGATCCAGAGCCGGGGAAAATGGTGGGTGGACTTCGAGGGGCGGGCCCACGGGCCGCACGACACCCGCGAGGCGGCCGCCATGGAAGCCCGCAACCAGGCGCAGTTCATGGCGCATATGGACCGGCCGAGCGAAGTGCTGGTCCCCGACGGCGAGGGCAAATACTGGGTGGTCTGGGACAGCCGCAAGGCCACCGCCGGCGTTCCCACGCGTATCAACGACCAGACCCGCGCGGCGTAATTTTTCCTTTTTCCGGACGTAGTTGACGTTTGGCGCGGCCACGTGCGCAGTCGCCCCGTCCCGCCGGCTGTGGCGGGCGGGAGCTGGCACGCCGCCGCGTCGAGAGCAGGCCACGCGACGTGGCCACTGAGAGGTACCCTATGAAGATCAAGCTCGTTGCCGCCGCCTGCGTGGCCGGCGCGGTGCTGCTGGCCGCAAATGTGGGCATTGCCACGGCGGCGCCGCCATCGTTCCAGTTCGGAATCACCATCGGCGACCCGCCACCGCCGCCCCCGCCGCCGCATCATGGTCCGCATTTCCCGCCGCCCGACTACAGCGACGACTGCATGAGCGTGCGGGCGATCGTCAGCGATCTCGCCGACCAGGGCTATTCGCGGTTCCGCAATTACCGCGATGCCGACAATGATTACTTCTTCATCGACGCGCGCCGCGGTCCGCGGCTCTACCGGCTGACCGTCGATAGCTGCAACGGCGACATCCTCGATCGCCGCCGGCTGTATCAGCCGTACTGAGATGACGCATCCCGGCTCCGCACCCGCGTGCGGGGCCGGTCTCAATCTCGATCATCGATGGGAAACTGGCGCGCCCAAGGGGAATCGAACCCCTGTTCCCGCCGTGAGAGGGCGGTGTCCTGACCGCTAGACGATGGGCGCGGAGACAGGTCCAAGTATAAGCTTCGCCGATGCCCGTCAACCAAGGACTGGCGCGCCCAAGGGGAGTCGAACCCCTCTCTCCACCGTGAAAGGGTGGCGTCC